>NZ_JBFADM010000109.1:0-14487 GCF_040641355.1 Streptomyces sp. NPDC020996 | reverse complement strand
TGGCACCCCGACGCCGTCAGCTCCGCGATCTGCTGGAGCGTGGCACCGATGTCGGAGGTACGCGTCGTCGTCATCGACTGCACCGACACCGGGGCGTCGCCGCCCACCGGCACGGAGCCGACCTGGATCTGCCGGCTCTTGCGGCGCTCGGCGAGCTTGGTCGGAACGGACGGCATGCCGAGAGAAATCGCAGTCATCTGCTGTGCAACCCCAAGTCGTGATCCAAGGTCCGGTCCCGTCAACCCCGGGCTCCGGGCTCCGGGCTCCGAGATTACGGCACCGGCGAGGCCCCGGGCACATCACGCCCCGAGCCGACGCCCGACGCACGACGGCACATCACGCCCCGAGCCGACGCCCGACGCACGACGGCACATCACGCCCCGAGCCGCCGCCCGACGCACGACGGCCCGGCACTCAGCGTGCCGGGCCGTCGTGAACTCCCGATGGCTACGAGATTCTGACCGGGTTGACGACGTCGGCCACCAGGACGAGCAGGGTGAAGCAGACGAAGATCCCCGCCACCACGTACGCCACCGGCATCAGCTTCGCCACGTCGAACGGTCCCGGGTCCGGGCGGCGCAGCAGCTTCGCCGTGTTGCGGCGCAGCGACTCCCACAGGGCCCCCGCGATGTGGCCGCCGTCCAGGGGCAGCAGCGGGAGCATGTTGAACAGGAACAGGGAGAGGTTGAAGCCGGCGACCAGCATGACGAACATCGCCAGCTGCTGGCTGGCCGGGATGTCGAGGGTGAAGATCTCACCGCCGACCCGGGCCGCGCCGACCACGCCCATCGGGGAGTCCGCCGCGCGCTTGCCGTCGCCGAAGGCCGCGTCCCACAGGCCGGGGATCTTGGCGGGCAGGCTCGCGATGGAGTCGACGGCGTCCCCGACCCGGTCGCCCATCCAGGTCAGCGACTCGTCGAAGTCCTGCCGGACGATGCCGGTGGCGGCGCTGAAGCCGAGGAAGCCTGCGGTGACGTACTTGCCCTGGACGATCTGGCCGCTGGAGTCCTTCTTGGCGACCTGGTTGCTGGCGATCTTCGCGTGCAGGGTGATCTCCGCGCCCTTGCGCTCGACGACGACCGGCACGTTCCTGCCGGGGTTGGCGCGGATCAGGTCGGACAGCTGGTTCCAGTCGTCGGTCCGGACGCCGTCGAAGGAGACGATCTTGTCGCCCGCCTTCAGGCCGGCCGCCGCCGCCGGGGAGGCGGGGTCGCTCTTCCTGCAGGTGTCGCGGTTCTCGCTCTGCGCGATGACGCACTGGGACACCGAGCTGACGGTGGTGGTCTGCTGCGAGATGCCGAAGCCCATCAGGACGGTGAGGAACAGCGCCACCGCCAGGATCAGGTTCATGAAGGGGCCCGCGAACATCACGATGACCCGCTTCCAGGGGGCGCGGGTGTAGAAGAGGCGGGTCTCGTCGCCCGGCCGCAGCTCCTCGAAGGCCGCCGAGCGGGCGTCCTCTATCATGCCGCGCCAGGGCGAGGTGGAGCGGGCCTCGAGCCGGCCGTCGGGGCCGGGCGGGAACATGCCGATCATGCGGATGTACCCGCCGAACGGGACGGCCTTGATCCCGTACTCGGTCTCGCCCTTCTTGCGCGACCAGATGGTCGGGCCGAAGCCGACCATGTACTGCGGCACGCGGATGCCGAAGAGCTTGGCCGTGGACAGGTGCCCCAGCTCGTGCCAGGCGATCGAGACCAGCAGGCCGAACGCGAAGACCACTATGCCGAGGAAGAACATCAGGGTCGTCATGCACGGGCCTCCGCCGTCTGTGCCGCCAGTTCCCGGGCCCGGGTCCGGGCCCAGGTCTCCGCTTCGAGGACGTCCGACACGGTGAGTGAGGTTCCCGTGCGCGGGGTGCCGTGCTCCTCGACCACCCGGGTGACGGTCTCCATGATCCCGTTGAACGGCAGCGCGCCGCCGCGGAACGCCTCCACGCACTCCTCGTTGGCCGCATTGAACACCGCCGGGGCGGTGCCCGCGAGCTCGCCCACGTGCCGGGCGAGGTTCACCGACGGGAACGCGTCGTTGTCGAGCGGGAAGAACTCCCACGTCGAGGCCTTGCTCCAGTCGAAGGCGGGCGCCGCGTCGGGGACGCGCTCGGGCCAGCCGAGACCGATGGCGATCGGCCCGCGCATGTCGGGGGGCGTCGCCTGGGCCATCGTGGATCCGTCCGTGAACTCGACCATCGAGTGGACATACGACTGCGGGTGCACGACCACCTCAATCCGATCGAAGGGAATGTCGTACAGCAGGTGCGCCTCGATGACCTCCAGGCCCTTGTTCACCAGGGTCGCGGAGTTGATCGTGATGACCGGGCCCATGGCCCAGGTGGGGTGGGCGAGGGCGTCCTCGACGGTGACGTGGGCCAGTTGCTCCCTGGTGCGGCCGCGGAAGGGGCCGCCGGAGGCCGTGACGACGAGCTTGCGGACATCCGCGCGGGTGCCGGCCGCCAGCGCCTGGAAGAGGGCGGCGTGCTCGGAGTCGACCGGGATGATCTGCCCGGGCTTGGCGAGGGCCTTGACCAGCGGGCCGCCGACGATGAGCGACTCCTTGTTGGCGAGCGCGAGGGTGCGGCCCGCCTCCAGGGCGGCGAGGGTGGGGGCCAGGCCGATCGAACCGGTGATGCCGTTGAGCACGGTGTGGCAGTCGGAGGCGGCGACCTGGGCGGCCGCGCCGGGTCCGGCGAGTATCTCGGGGAGCGGCTCCCCCGCGCCGTAGCGGGCGGCGAGCGCCTCGCGCAGGGCCGGTACGACGTCCTCGCGGGCCACCGCGACGGTCCGCGCCCTGAGCCGGTGCGCCTGCTCGGCGAGGAGGGCCACACGGCCGCCGTTGGCGGACAGGGCGGTGACCCGGAAGCGGTCGGGGTTGCGCAGTACGAGGTCGATGGCCTGGGTGCCGATCGAGCCGGTGGAGCCGAGGATCACCACGTCCTTCGGGCCGTCGCCCGCTACGGGGTCGTAGACGAGGTGGGGATCGGCGAGTGGGGCTGGACTGTCGCTCATCCCCCCATTGTTGCCGAGGCGGGCCCCGAGAAGGACAGGGCGTCCCTCGCGCGGGCGGGTTGTCGCGCACTGCGCGGATCGCAGCGAAAACGCCCTTTGTGAAACCCGCGTGAAAGTCCTGTGATAACACTTTGTCACCGGCCGTGGACGACCGGCCGGCAGACGAGGACCCTTGGGGGGAATTCCATGCGGACACGCGCCGCCCTGCCCGCGCTCGCGGGCGCCGCGCTGCTCACCGGCACGCTGCTCAGCTCTCCGGCCGAGGCGGCCGGGAGCGTCCACATCTACGAGGTGTACTACGACAGCCCCGGCTCGGACACCGGCTCCAACACGAGCCTCAACGCCGAGTGGGTCAAGATCAAGAACTCCACGTCGTCGACGGTCTCCCTGAAGAACTGGAAGATCAAGGACGCGACGGGCTTCACGTACACCTTCGGCGACGTGAAGATCGGCCCGGGCGGCAGCAAGAAGGTGCACACCGGCAAGGGCGCCGACACCGGGACCGACAAGTACTGGGGCCGCTCCTGGTACGTGTGGAACAACACCGGCGACACCGCGAAGCTCTACCGGGCCAGTGGCACGAAGGCCGACTCGTGCACCTGGTCGTCGCGGGGCAGCGGCTACAAGTACTGCTGAGCCGCCGCCCCGCCCGGCCTCACCGGATGGGCCGGTGCACGTTCTCCTTCGTCGCCGGTCCGGGGGACGCGTCGGCGATCCACGGGCCCTCGCCCGACGGGTCGACGACGCCCTCCTCCAGCCATGTGTACGTGCCGGACATGACGCCCTCGACGACCCGGCGGTCGATGTCGTCGGTGTTGGTCCACAGCCGGCCGAAGAGTTCCTCGACACGGACGCGGGCCTGGCGGCAGAAGGCGTCGGCGAGCTGGTAGGCCTCGCGGCCGTGGTCGCCCTCGCTGCGCAGGAGTTCGGCCCGGACGCAGGAGGCGCTCATCGCGAACAGCTCCGCGCCGATGTCGACGACGCGGCCCAGGAAGCCCTGCTTGGTCTCCATCCGGCCCTGCCAGCGGGACATGCCGTAGAAGGTGGCGCGGGCCAGCCTGCGGGCGCTGCGCTCGACGTAGCGCAGGTGCCGGGAGAGGTCGACCCCGTGACGGAACTCGGCGTAGGCGCCGGGGAGCTGCCCCGGGCCGGCGACCAGTTTCGGCAGCCACTTCGCGTAGAAGGCGCCGGCGTTCGCGCCCGCCTTCGCCTTGTCCGACAGGGACTTCTCGGGGTCGATCAGGTCGCCGGCGACCGACAGGTGGGCGTCGACCGCCTCGCGGGCGATGAGCAGGTGCATGATCTCGGTCGAGCCCTCGAAGATGCGGTTGATGCGCAGGTCGCGCAGCAACTGCTCGGCGGGGACGGCGCGTTCCCCGCGGGCCGCGAGGGAGGCGGCGGTCTCGAAGCCGCGTCCGCCGCGGATCTGGACGAGTTCGTCGGCCATGCGGTACGCCATCTCGCTGGCGTACAGCTTGGCGAGGGCGGACTCGATGCGGATGTCCTTGCGGTTCTCGTCGGCCATCTGCGAGGACAGGTCGACGACCGCCTCCAGGGCGAACGTGGTCGCGGCGATGAAGGAGATCTTGGCGCCGACGGCCTCGTGCTCGGCGATGCGCCTGCCCCACTGCGCACGGGCGTCGGTCCACTCGCGGGCGATCTTCAGACACCACTTGCCGGCCCCCGCGCACATCGCCGGCAGCGAGAGCCGGCCGGTGTTGAGCGTGGTCAGGGCGATCTTCAGGCCGGCGCCCTCGGGGCCGATGCGGTTCGCGGCGGGGACCCGGACCTGGTGGAAGCGGGTGACGCCGTTCTCGATGCCGCGCAAGCCCATGAAGGCGTTGCGGTTCTCGACGGTGATGCCGGGCGACGACGCCTCCACGATGAAGGTGCTGATGCCGCCGGGGTGGCCCTCGGACTTCGGGACCTTGGCCATGACGACGAGGAGGTCGGCGACCACGCCGTTGGTGGTCCACAGCTTCACGCCGTCGATGACGTAGTCGTCGCCGTCGGGGACCGCGACGGTGGCCAGGCGGGCCGGGTCGGAGCCGACGTCGGGCTCGGTGAGCAGGAAGGCGGAGATGTCGGTGCGGGCGCAGCGCGGCAGGAAGGTCTCCTTCTGCTCGTCGGTGCCGGCGAGCTTCAGGGGCTGGGGTGCGCCGATGGACTGGTGGGCGGAGAGCAGGGTCGCGATGGCGGGGCTGGCGGTGCCGACCAGGGCGAGCGCCTTGTTGTAGTACACCTGGGTGAGGCCGAGGCCGCCGTACCTGGTGTCGATCTTCATGCCGAAGGCGCCGATCTCCTTCAGGCCGCTCACGACCTCGTCGGGGATCTGCGCCTCGCGCTCGATCAGGGCGCCGTCGATCTGCGTCTCGGTGAAGTCGCGCAGCTTGGCGAGGAACTCCTCGCCGCGCTGGGCGGCCTCGTCGGCGGGCCGTGGGTGGGGGTGGATGAGATCGAGGCGGAAGCGGCCGAGGAACAGTTCCTTGGCGAAGCTGGGCTTGCGCCAGTCCTGCTCCCGGGCTTCCTCCGCCACCTGCCGGGCCTCACGTTCCGTGACGTTCGACCGGGGTGGTGTTGGTGCGGACATCGAGGCTCACCTCGCCGCGAATTGGGGATCTTGGTCCGTTTTGGTTACCGACGGGTTCTACGCGATCGTATGTACCCGATTCGGCGGGCGGGCACCACCCTTCGTGCAATCGTTCAGCCGATGTGAGGGGACTGCTGGGCCGGACGGACGCCGCCGGTGGCGGAGTTGCACCGGGGCGGCTTCCGGGGGACGGTTCGGGGTACGGACGGCCGGCGGGCGTCCACCGCCCGCCGGGAACCGGGGCTCCGGGGCACCAGGGCGACAGAGCGGTGGAGCGCGCGGGGACTCACCCCGGACGCGCGGGGACTCACCCCGGAAAAGCTATCGAAGCGCTTCGACAACCTATGGACACTCGATCTCGCTGGAGCTAGGGTCGAACCACCCCTCACCCACCCTTGTTCGCACTGCGCACTGTCGAAGCGCTTCACACCGCTTGGAGAGCTGGATGGTCACCCTCGCCGAGGTCGCCCAGCACGCCGGAGTCTCGGCTAGCACGGTGAGCTATGTCCTCAGCGGCAAGCGGTCCATCTCCGCGACCACCCGGCAGCGGGTCGAGCGGAGCATCCGCGAGCTGGGCTACCACCCGAACGCGGGCGCGCGGGCCCTGGCGAGCAACCGGTCGAACATCATCGCCCTGATGATCCCGCTGCGCACCGACATCTACGTGCCGGTGATGATGGAGATCGCCATCGCGGTCGCCACCACCGCCCGCACGCACGGGTACGACGTACTGCTGCTCACCGGCGAGGAGGGCCCCGACGCCGTCCGCCGCGTCACCGGCAGCGGGCTCGCGGACGGCATGATCCTGATGGACGTCGAACTCGACGACGAGCGGCTGCCCCTGCTGCGGGCGACCGACGAGCCGTCGGTGCTGATCGGGCTGCCCGCCGACACCGCCGGACTCACCTGCGTCGACCTCGACTTCCGGGCGACCGGCGCGCTGTGCGTGGAGCACCTGGCGATGCTCGGCCACCGCGACATCGCCGTCATCGGCGAGGCCCCCGCGGTCTACGAGCGGCACACCGGTTTCGCCGAGCGCACCCTCGACGGGCTGCGCTCGCGCGCACGGGAGCTGGGCATCCGCCTGCTGCACCGCCCGTGCGAGGGCGGGTACGGCGCGATGACCGTCACCCTCGCCCGCATCCTCGACGAGCGCCCGGGCACCACGGGCTTCGTCGTCCAGAACGAGTCGGCCGTGGAACCGCTGCTCGCCCTGCTGCGCCAGCAGGGCCGCGCCGTGCCCGAGGACGTGTCGGTGGTGGCGATCTGCCCGGAGCAGGTCGCCGTCCAGGCCTCGGTGCGGCTGACGTCCGTCGCCATCCCCGCCCCGGAGATGGGCCGGCAGGCCGTGGAACGCCTGGTCGCCAAGCTCGACGGCCACGGCTCGGACGAAGTGGTGCTGCTCACACCCGAGTTGACGGTACGGGCGAGCACGGGACCGGCGCCCTCCGCCACCTCCTGACCCAGTTCTCGCTGCCCTCCGGGGCACCTTCACGTCCTTCAGGAGCACCCCACGTGAATCAGCCTGCCCAGAATCAGCCCCAGGTGAGCCTGGCCCAGTCCGCACCCACCGTCGGCACCTTCCGCGAGCGGGACGGCGCGCTGGAGTGGAGCGGCCGTCAGGAGACCGTGCGCGTCGAGCCGTGGGGTCCGGACGCCGTCCGCGTCCGTGCCCGGCTCGGCGGCCCTGTCCTCGACGGCCTGCCCGGCGCCCTGCTCGACGACCCGCCGGCCGCGCCGTCCAGCGTCAAGATCGAGGACGGGCGGGGGCGGCTGACCGTCGGCGCCCTCACCGTCGAGATGGACGCCGAGGGCCTGGTCCGCTTCCTGCGCACCGACGACCGCTCGGAACTGCTCGCCGAGGAGCGCGCCCACTTCTGGTGGCCCGGCTCCCGCCTCTACACCGCCGTGGGCAACGGCCACCACCGCCTGGAGCAGCGGTTCGCCGCCTACGACGACGAGAAGCTGTACGGCCTCGGCCAGCACCAGCACGGCCGGCTCGACCAGAAGGGTCTGGTCCTCGACCTGATCCAGCGCAACGCCGAGGTCGGCATCCCGGTGCTCAGCTCCAGCCGCGGCTACACCCTGCTGTGGAACAACCCGGCGATCGGCCGGGTGGAGCTCGCCCACAACGGCACGCGCTGGGTGGCGGACTCGGCCCGCCAGATCGACTACTGGATCACCGCCGGCACCCCGGCCGACGGCCAGCGCCGCTACAGCGCGGTCACCGGCCGCACGCCGATGCTGCCGGAGTGGGCGGCGGGGTTCTGGCAGTGCAAGCTGCGCTATCGCACGCAGGACGAACTCCTCGCCGTGGCACGCGAGTACAAGCGGCGCGGGCTGCCGATCTCGGCGATCGTGTGCGACTTCTTCCACTGGACGCACCTGGGCGAGTGGAAGTTCGACCCCCGCGAGTGGCCCGACCCGGCGGCGATGGTGCGCGAGCTGGAGGAGCTGGGCATCAAGCTCGTCGTCTCCGTCTGGCCGTCGGTGTCGCCGCTGAGCGAGAACCACCAGCTCATGGAGCAGCGCGGCTACTTCATCGGTACGCAGTACGGTCCGATGGCGCACGCCGACTGGCCGGACAAGGAGGTCGCCTCCACCGTCCAGGTCGCCTTCTACGACGCCACGAACCCCGAGGCGCGGGAGTTCGTGTGGTCGCGGGTGAAGGAGAACTACCTCGACCCTTACGGCATCACCGCGTTCTGGCTGGACGCCTGCGAGCCGGAGCTGAAGCCGGGCTTCCAGGAGAACCTGCGCTACTGGGCGGGCCCCGGCCTGGAGGTCGGCAACATCTACCCGGCGGAGAACTCCCGCACCTTCCACGAGGGCCTGCGCGCCGAGGGCGAGGAGGTGATCACCCTCAACCGGTCGGCGTGGGCGGGCAGTCAGCGCTACGGCGCGGCCCTGTGGTCCGGCGACATCGGCACCGACTTCGCGACCCTGCGCCGCCAGATCGCGGCCGGCCTCAACACCGCACTGTCGGGCATCCCGTGGTGGAACACCGACATCGGCGGCTTCCACGGCGGCGACCCGGACGACCCGGCCTACCGCGAGGTGATGGTCCGCTGGTTCCAGTTCGGCGCGCTGTCCCCGCTGATGCGGCTGCACGGCTTCCGCGACCCGGGCATGCCGCTCGGCCCGGACATGACCGGCGGCCCCAACGAGGTGTGGTCCTACGGCGAGGAGGCCGGCGCGGTCCTGGAGAAGTACCTGCGACTGCGCGAGCGCCTGAGGCCGTACGTGCTGCGGGTCATGCGGGAGGCGCACGAGGAGGGGCTGCCGGTGATGCGGCCGCTGTTCCTGGAGTTCCCCGACGACCGCGGCGCCTGGTCGGTCGACGACGCCTACCTCTTCGGCCCGGACCTGCTGGTCGCCCCGGTGCTCACGGCGGGCGCCACGACCCGCACGGCGTACCTCCCGGCGGGCGCGCGCTGGACGGACGCGTGGACGGGTGAGACGTACGAGGGCGGCGGGTCCGTCACGGTCGACGCTCCGCTGGACCGCATCCCGCTGTTCCTGCGGGACGGGGCGAGCCTGCCGGTGGCGGAGTAGCCGCGCGGGACCGGAACGGACGGGGGAGCCGCCGCGGGCCGCGGCGGCTCCCCCTCTTCCCGTTGCTCAGCTGCTGCTGACGCTCTCGCTGTTGACGGTGAAGTCCAGGCCGCCGGAGGAGGACGTGATCTCGAAGCCGAACTGCACGTCACCGATGGTCACGTTGCCGAACCAGCCCTTGGTGTCCTTGATCCACTTCAGGATCGGCAGGATGTTCACCGTGCCGGAGGTGGAGTTGGACGTGCGCACGAACGAGAACACGTCGTTGGAGCCGTTGTTGCCCTTGTAGACGGTCCAGGTGTGACCGCCCAGGGTCAGGGTGCCCTGCGAGGTGCCGAGCGGGCCGACCGCCCCGGTCTTGTTGACCCAGAGCATGATCTCGTACTTGTAGCCGGTGTCCCAGATGTCGTACGACGTGTTGTAGGCGCCGGACGACGGGACCGTGACGTTGTAGCTGCTGGAGAGCGAGCCGAGCGAGGTGATCGACTTGTTGATCACCTTCTTGGCGTTGGGGTAGGACTTGATGCCGCCGGTGTTGGGGTGGTTGGCGTTGACGCCCCAGTTGGTGCCGGAGTTGGCCCAGATGCACTGGCTGCCGGCGCCGGAACCCCAGATGTTGTTGTAGAGCGTGTAGCCGTTCAGGGTGGTGTTGCCCCACTGGTCGCAGGAGCTCCAGACGGCCGCGGAGGCGGGGGCGGAGGCGGCGCCGACGGTGATGCCGAGGGCCAGGGCGGGTGCCGCCAGCGCGGTCGCGACCCTCTTCTTCAGCGTGCGTGTTGCCATGGTGTCCCTTCCATGGGTGGGGGGATTGCGGGGAGTTACCACGCCCCCAGGGTGAGGACGTGGTCTTCTCCGGCGACCAGATCGAGCGGCCGGGCGCCGGAGGAAGTCCGGAGTTCGACCCGGTGGGTGCGGCTCGGCCGCAGCACCGCGGTCACTTCGTGGGGGCTCCAGGTGAGGTCGAGTTCGGCGCCGAACCGGGTGCGGACGCCGCACAGCCGGCCCTTCGGGTACGCCGCCGGAAGCGCCGGCAGCAGCACCAGCCGGTCGGGGGTGGACTGCACGAGCGTCTCGATCAGCACGGCGGGCAGGGTGTGCGCGGCGTCCGCGTTGTAGACGTGGCGGCGCGGGTAGTGGGCGCTCATCAGCGACGCGTGGAAGAAGTCGCCGCCGAGGACCCGGCCCAGGGCGTGCGCGACCCGTTCGCCGTCGCGCAGCCGGGCGGCGACGAGGGCATGGTGGAGGTGCCCGTGCGCCGAGTCGTTCTCGGCGCCGCGCAGTTCGAGGGCGCGGTGGGCGGCGGCGGCCAGGTCGGGGGTGTCGTAGGGGTTGATCTCGTCGAGCGGCCAGACGCCGTAGAGGTGGCTGAGGTGCCGGTGGTCGTAGCTGTCCTCCAGGCCGGGCCACGCCCACTCGGCGAGGGCGCCGTCGGCGTTGATCCGGTGCGGCGGCAGCCGGTCGGCGAGGGCGCGCCACCGCTCGGCGTGCCGGGGGTGGTAGTCGGCCGCGGTGCGCAGCGCGTGCCGTGCCGCCGAGAGGTCCATGGCCGCGTCGATCGCGCCCCAACTGCCGTTCGCGGGACGGTTCTCGGGCGAGTAGGAGGGGACGACGACCAGCCGGCCGTCCGGGTCGGTGCGGGTGAGGAAGTCCTCGTAGAACAGGGCGACCTGGGCGAGCACGGCGGCGGTGCGCGGGTCGCGGGTGCCGCGGGTCTCGTCGTGGTCGACGAGCGGCTTGAGCAGCCAGTCGGCGCCGGCCGTCCACAGGTGCAGCGGGTACTCGCGGCTGAAGTGGTACGACAGCCCGGACTCGCCGTCGGTGTGGGCGGGGGCGACGACTCCGCGGCAGCCGAAGACGGTCCGGGCGTTCTCGGCCCAGTCCGTCTGCTGACGGTCGATCAGGGCAGCGTGTGCCTCGGTGACCTCGGGGAGGGCGGCGGCGGCCGCGGAGGCGGTCTGGAGGTTGAGGTTGGCGTCGTTGGTGAAGGCGCCGGACCATGCGGTGTCCCAGTCGCCGGTCCACAGGCCGGTCAGCCGGGGCGGGAAGAGGCCGCTGGCGCAGAGCAGGTGGTAGCGCCCGGCGGCGAAGAGCCGCTCCAGCAGAGCGGGGCTGTCCGGGCGGGTCAGCAACTCCGATCCGGGCAGGGCGCGTTCGGCGGGGTCGGCGTCCAGGTCGAGGGTCACCCGGGCGTAGGCGGTGCGGTGCAGGGCGGTGTGCCGCTCCAGGAGGCGGTCGCAGGGGTCCGCGTCCTCCGGCAGCAGCGCGCGCAGGGCGCCGGCGAGGGCGGCCACGTCGGGTTCGGCGGTGTGCCGCACGACCCGGGTCAGCAGCAGCACCGACGCGGCGCCGGTGACCCGCAGGGCGGGCGGCGTGAGCGTCGCCCGGCCGCCGGTGACGGCGACCAGGGTGACGCCGGTGTAGGCGGTGTCGCTGCCGGGGTAGCGGACGCGCAGGGTGAGCAGGGCGCCCTCGGCGGTGAGGACCGTGCTCTCGCCGACGGCGAGCCCGAGGGGCGCGCCGGGGAGCCGGTGGTCGAGCGTGATCAGCAGGTCGGGGCCGGTGAGGTGCTGGACGATCACGTCGTCCGCGCGGGAGACGAACACCCGGGCTTCGGCGCCCTCACAGCGCATGCCGACGACGCCGGTGGTGAAGTCGACTTCGCGGTGGTAGGGGCCGGCCGGGGCGGCGGGGCGGCGGACGCGGATCTGGAAGGCCGGGTGGAAGGGCCGTACCCACTGCAGGGGGCGTCCGTCGGTGAAGTCCTCGGCCGCGTGGAGGTCGCCGTCGAGCAGCCGGTCCTGCAGGCCGGGCAGCCGGTCGGCCAGCTCGGGCGGGCGGGGCGGAGCGCCGTCGCCCGGACGGACGAGGGTGTGATGGGTGACGACGACCCGCTCGTCGTCCGGAGGACCGAACACAAGGGTGCCGTGACGGCCGTTGCCGCTGAGGAAACCGTCCTCCCAGCGGGTGGCGGGCGCGGGTTCCCAGGTGCCGTGGACGACGCTCATGGCCGCAGCACCGCCACCCCGTAACGCTCCAGGGTGAGCCGGTCCGTGACGGTGGCCCGGGTCAGCAGGTCGTGGTGGGTGCCCGGCACCTCCACGGTCACCGGCTCGCGCCCGTGGTTGAGCACGAAGAGCAGGTCGCCGCGGCGGACCGCCTCGACCTGGCCGGGCAGGCCGTCCAGGACCGGGCGGACGCCGGCCTCGGCCGCGATGCCGGTGAGGAGGCCGCGCAGCGCGTCGGGCTCGGGCAGCGTGGAGAGGTACCAGGCGCGGCCGTTGCGCAGGACGGCGGGCCGGCCGTCGAGCTCGCCGCCCCGGTAGGCGGCCTCGACCGAGACGTCCTCGTTTTCTTCGATCTCCTCCGACCACAGCGTGCCGGTGAAGTCGTCGGTCCGTACGGTCTCCCCCTCGTCCAGCGGCCACCACTCGTGCAGCGTGCGGATGCCGAACAGCTCGCGCAGCCGGGCGTCCATGCCGCCGGCCCGCACCCGGTCGTCCTGGTCGGCCACGCCGGTCAGAAAGCCGCTGACCAGGACGCCTCCGCCGCGCACATGGGCGAGGAGGTTGTCGATCGCCGCGTCCGTGAGCGCGTACAGCTGGGGGACGACGACCATCCGGTAGGCGGAGAGGTCGTGCTCGGGGTGGGCGAAGTCGGTGGCGAGGCCGGCCTGCCACAGGGCGCGGTGCCAGGTGGTGAGCACGTCGGCGTAGTCGACGCGGGTGGAGAGGCGGGCCTCGTGCGCGCCGGCCCACCAGGAGTGCCAGTCGTGCAGGACGGCGATGTCGGCGGTGCTGTGCCGGCCCGCCACCTCGGCGCCGACCGTGGCCAGTTCCGCGCCGATCCGCTTGACCTCCTGGAAGGTACGCCCGTGTTCTCCGGCGTGGCCGACCATTCCGGAGTGGAACTTCTCCGCGCCCTGCCGGGACTGGCGCCACTGGAAGTAGCAGACGGCGTCGGCGCCGCGGGCGACGGCCTGGAAGGACCACAGGCGGTTGAGGCCCTGCGGCTTGGGGTGGTTGACGCCACGCCAGTTGACCGCGCCGGCCGCCTGCTCCATCAGCATCCAGGGCCCGCGGGCCTGGGAGCGGGTCATGTCCTGTACGAGCGCGGCGTGCTGGGCGGCGAACGGGTCGCGCGGGTCGGGGTAGATGTCGACGGAGACGACGTCCTCCTCCTCGGCCCAGCGCCAGGCGTCCTGGCCGGCCCACAGCGGCATGAAGTTGGTGGTGACCGGGAGGTGCGGGGTGTGCCGGCGGACGATGTCGCGCTCGGCGGTGTAGCACTCCAGGAGCATGTCGGAGGTGAACCGCTTGAAGTCCAGCACGTGCGTGGGGTTTTTCAGGTAGTGGGCGCGGCGGGGCGGCAGGACTTCCTCCCAGTCGCCGTAGCCCTGGCTCCAGAAGGCAGTGCCCCAGGCGGCGTTGAGGGCGTCGAGGTCGCCGTACCTGTCGCGCAGCCAGGTACGGAAGCGGGCGGCGGCCTCGTCGCCCCAGTCGTAGGTGCAGTACTCGTTGTTGATGTGCCACATGGTGAGGGCGGGGTGGCTCGCGTAGCGGGCGGCGAGGTCCTCGGTGACGGCGGCGGCGTGGCGCCGGTAGGCGGCGCTGGAGTGGGAGAAGTGCTGGCGGCCGCCCCACCACTCGGTGCGGCCGTCCTCGTCGCGGGGCAGCGTCTCGGGGTACAGGCGGCCGAGCCAGGGCGGGGGCGACGCGGTGGGGGTGGCGAGGACGACGCCGATGCCGCCTTCGTGCATCAGGCCCATGAGGGTGTCCAGCCAGCCGAACTGCCGCTCGCCCGGCCGGGGTTCGATTTTCGCCCAGGAGAAGACGCCGAGGGTGACGGAGTTGACGCCGGCGTCCCGCATGAGGCGGATGTCGTCGTGCCAGGTCTCCTCGGGCCACTGCTCGGGGTTGTAGTCGCCGCCGAAGAGGACGCGGCCGCGGGTCACCGTGCTGAGGTCCGGCATCAGACGGACTCCCCGTGCTGGACGCCGCGCCCGGTGAGGAGCGGAACGGTGGCGGACGGGACGGTGGCGAACGGGACGGTGGCGAACGGGACGGCGACGGACGGGACGGTGGCGGACGGGACGGTGGCGAACGCGGTGGCGGCCGGGGTCCCGGGGGGCACGGCACGCCGACTCGGAGCGGGCTCGGGCATGACATACCTCGTTCTGTGCGGCTCGGGGTACGGGGAGGAGATCTGGGGCCGCCGCGGCCGACCGCCGGCTGGGGCGGGTCGGCTTCGGAATCCCGTTCGTCGCGGCCTGCTACCTGTACTTCTTCCTGCGACTCCGTTTCCGGACGCAGGCGGCCACCCGATGAGGCCCACCTGCCT
>NZ_JBFADM010000108.1:0-17727 GCF_040641355.1 Streptomyces sp. NPDC020996 | reverse complement strand
CGGGTACCAGGTCACCAACGTGGAGGCGTCGATGGCGTCGCCGTCCTCGCTGCTGCACTGGACCCGCCGCATGATCGAGATCCGCAAGCAGAACCTCGCCTTCGGCCTCGGCTCCTACCGGGAGCTGCCGTCGTCGAACCCGGCCGTGATCGCGTTCCTGCGCGAGTACGAGGACGACCTCGTGCTGTGCGTGAACAACTTCTCCCGGTTCGCGCAGCCGACGGAGCTGGACCTGAGCGCGTTCATCGGACGCCACCCGGTCGAGCTGTTCGGCGGGGTGCGTTTCCCGGCCATCGGTGAGCTGCCGTACCTGCTGACCCTCGCCGGGCACGGCTTCTACTGGTTCCGGCTGCGCAAGGACGCCGCGTAGGGCGTGGGCCCGACCCCGGGTGGGGCGGTTTCTCCCGCCCCACCCGGGGCACGCATCAGTAACACCCCGACCACCCCCGGGGAAAGGACGCGACGTATGTCGGAAGCCGTCACCCGAACCGTCACCAGCAGTCCCGGCCTCCTGGCGTCTCTGGATCCACTGCTGCGCGAGTGGCTGCCGCGGCAGCGCTGGTTCGCGGGAAAGGGACGTCCGGTCACCGGGTTCTCGCTGGTCGCCGTCACCGAGCTGCTGCCCACCGGCGGCAAGCTGGGCCTGTACCACCTGCTGGTGCGCGCGCACCAGCCGTCCACGCCGGGCGGCGAATCCCACCCCGGCGACTGCTACCAGTTGCTGATAGGCGCGCGCGAGGCGCTGCCGCCCCGGCTGGCGCCCGCGCTGATCGGACACGTGGAGGAGGGCCCGCTCGCCGGTCACACGGTGTACGAGGCCCTGTACGACCCCCGGCCCGCCGAGCTGCTCCTGGAGGCGATGCGCACCCAGGCCCGGATCGGCGGGCTTCGCTTCGAGCGGGACCCGGCCCAGGAGATCCGCGGCGGGCTCGTGCCCCGCGTGATGACCGCCGAGCAGTCGAACTCGTCCGTCGTCTATGGAGATACGTTTATTCTCAAGCTGCTGCGCCGCATCGTGCCCGGCGTCAACCCCGATCTGGAGCTGCCGCTGGCGCTGGCCCGCGAGGGCTGCCCGCGGGTGCCGGCGCCGGTGGCGTGGCTGCGGGCCGAGCTGGGCGGTGAGCCGTACGTCCTCGGTGTGCTGCAGCCCTTCCTGCAGGGCGCGGCGGACGGCTGGGAGCTGGCGCTGCGCGAGCTGGCCAAGGGCGAGGACTTCGGCGCCGAGGCGCGCGCCCTCGGGCGCGCCACCGCCGAGGTGCACACGGCGCTGGCCCGCGCCCTGCCGACCGTCACCCTGGCCCACCACCAGGTGCAGTCGATGGCCGACGGGATGATGGAGCGCCTGGACACGGCCGCACAGGCGGTGCCCGCGCTGCGGCCGTACGCGCCCGGGCTGCGCACGGCGTTCACGGCACTGGCCGACCTGGCCGCCGAGGGGCACACCTGGACCGCGCAGCGCGTCCACGGCGACCTGCACCTCGGGCAGTGCCTGCGCTCGCCGGCCGGCCAGTGGTGGCTGATCGACTTCGAGGGGGAACCGTCGAAGCCGCTGTCCGAGCGGCGGCTGCCGCAGCCGCCGGTGCGGGACATCGCGGGCATGCTGCGCTCCTTCGACTACGCGGCGCTCTCGGCGGACCCGCCCGCGCCGGAGTGGGCCGAGACGTGCCGGGCCGCCTACTGCTCCGGATACGCGGAGGTCAGCGGCCGCGATCCGCGCACCGACCCGGTGCTGCTGCGGGCCCACGAGACGGACAAGGCCGTGTACGAGGTCCTCTACGAGGCCCGGCACCGTCCGGACTGGCTCCCCGTACCGATGGCGGCGATCGAGCGCTACGCCGCGTCCGACCTGATCTGACCGACCGACCTGACGTCGCCCAGGAGGCTCCGCCCGTGACCCCCCGCCCCCCGTCCAGCGGACCGGATCCGAAGCAGACGGCCGAGGAGACGGCCGCCGCGGAGACGAGCACCGCGAAGAGGACAGCCGAGAAGACCCCGGCCGGGAACAGCCCGGCCGGGAAGAGCACCGTACGCAAGACCGCCGAGAAGGCGGCGAAGAGCGTGAAGAAGGCCGCGGAGAAGGCGGTCGCTCCCGCCGGATCGGCGGGAGCGAAGACGGCGGCGAAGAAGACGGCGGTGAAGAAGACGGCGGCCAAGAAGGCCGTCGCCAAGAAGGCCGTGGCGAAGAAGGCGGTGACCAAGAAGGCCGCCGCGCAGACCGCCGCCGCGGCGACCACTCCCGCCAAGAAGACCGCCGCCCGGAAAACCGCTGCCGGGGAAACCGCTGCCAGGAAGACCGCGGTGAAGAAGACGGCGGTCAAGAGGACGGCCGCCGAGAAGACCGCTGCCGAGAAGACGGCCGTCAAGAAGGCCGTGGCGAAGAAGGCCGTCGCGAAGAAGACCGTGGCGAAGAAGACCGTGGCGAAGAAGGCCGTGGGCGGGCCGTCGGCCGGGGAGACCGCCGTCGTCGCGGCGGGCGCGGCCGAGAAGGCCGCCGCCCGGAAGACCACCGCCGCCGCGAAGAAGACCACCCCCAGGAAGAGCGCGCCCCGGAAGGCCGCCGAACCGGCGGCCCGGCCGGCCCCCGTGACGGCGCCGGCCCCGGTCGCCACGCAGGAGACCCCCGCTGAGCCCTCCGTCGAGACCCCAGTCGAGACCCCCGTCGAGGTCGCCGTCTCCCCCGCCGTCGGGGCCGCGGACCGCGAGCGGCTGCTCGACGGCTCGCACCACTCCCCGCACTCCGTGCTGGGCGCCCACCCGGTGCCCGGCGGGGTGGCCTTCCGCGCCTTCCGCCCGTACGCGCTGTCGGTCACCGTCGTCGCCGGGGAGCTGCGGGCGGAGCTGCACGACGACGGCGACGGCTTCTTCTCCGGCCTGCTGCCCCTGTCCGAGGTCCCGGTCTACCGGCTCCTGGTGGCGTACGAGGGCACGGTGCAGGACACCCCGGACGCCTACGGCTTCCTGCCCACGCTCGGCGATCTCGACCTGCACCTGATCGGCGAGGGACGCCACGAGGAGCTGTGGCAGGCCCTGGGTGCGCATCCCATGACCCACCAGGGCGTGGCCGGCACCCGCTTCGCGGTCTGGGCGCCGAACGCGCGCGGCGTGCGCGTGGCCGGCACCTTCAACTTCTGGGACGGCACGGGCCACGCGATGCGCGCGCTGGGCTCGTCCGGCGTCTGGGAGCTGTTCGTGCCCGGCATCGGCGAGGGCGAGCTGTACAAGTTCGAGATCACCCGGCCCGACGGATCGAAGACGCTGCGCGCCGACCCGCTGGCCCGCCGCACGGAGGTCCCGCCCGCCACCTCCTCGATCGTCACCGCCTCGCACCACGTCTGGCAGGACGCCGAGTGGCTGGAGCGCCGCACCGAACTCCCCGCGCACAAGGCACCCTTCTCCGTGTACGAGGTACACCTGCCGTCCTGGCGACCGGGGCTGACGTATCGTCAGCTGGCCGAGCAGCTGCCCAGGTACGTCAAGGACCTCGGCTTCACGCACGTCGAGCTGATGCCGGTCGCCGAGCATCCCTTCGGCGGCTCCTGGGGCTACCAGGTCACCGGCTTCTACGCGCCCACCGCCCGGCTGGGCACCCCCGACGACTTCAAGTACCTGGTGGACGCGCTGCACCAGGCCGGTGTCGGCGTCCTGATGGACTGGGTCCCGGCGCACTTCCCGCGGGACGCCTGGGCACTGGCCGAGTTCGACGGCCGCCCGCTGTACGAGCACCAGGACCCGCTGCGCGCCGCGCACCCCGACTGGGGCACCCTGGAGTTCGACTACGGGCGCAACGAGGTGCGCAACTTCCTGGTCGCCAACGCCGTTTACTGGTGCGAGGAGTTCCACATCGACGGCCTGCGGGTGGACGCGGTCGCCTCCATGCTCTACCTCGACTACTCGCGCGAGCCGGGCCAGTGGACGCCGAACGTGCACGGCGGGCGGGAGAACCTGGACGCGGTGGCGTTCCTGCAGGAGATGAACGCCACCGTGTACCGGCGGGTGCCGGGCGTGGTGACCGTCGCGGAGGAGTCGACGGCGTGGGACGGCGTCACACGGGCCACCCACCACAAGGGACCGGGCGGCTTCGGCGGGCTCGGTTTCGGCCTGAAGTGGAACATGGGCTGGATGCACGACTCGCTGGACTACATGAGCCACGACCCGGTCCACCGCAAGTACCACCACGACGAGATGACCTTCTCGATGGTGTACGCCTACAGCGAGAACTACGTCCTGCCCATCTCCCACGACGAGGTGGTCCACGGCAAGGGCTCGCTGGTGTCGAAGATGCCCGGCGACTGGTGGCAGCAGCGGGCCAACCTGCGCGCCTACCTCGGCTTCATGTGGTCCCACCCGGGCAAGCAACTCCTCTTCATGGGGCAGGAGTTCGCCCAGGGCGCCGAGTGGTCCGAGACGCACGGCCCCGACTGGTGGCTGCTCGACCCGGGCTACGGCGCCGAGGCCGACCACCGGGGCGTGCGCGACCTGGTCCGCGACCTCAACACCGTCTACCGGCACACGCCCGCCCTGTGGCAGCGCGACACCGAACCCGACGGCTTCCAGTGGATCGTCGGGGACGCGGCCGAGGACAACGTCTTCGCGTTCCTGAGGCTGGACGCCGACGGCAGCCCGCTGCTCGCGGTCTCCAACTTCGCCCCCGTCGTACGGACCGGGTACCGCCTCGGCGTACCCGACGACGTCCCCGCCTGGCACGAGGTCCTGAACACCGACGCGGCGAAGTACGGCGGCAGCGACGTCACCAACCCGGACATCGTCAAACCGGAGCCCCAGGGAGCGCACGGCCGCCCGGCCAGTGTCCGGCTGACGCTGCCGCCGCTGGCGACGGTCTGGCTGCGCCCGGCGTAGGCCGGTCCGGCGACCGCTGCCGTCCGGCACTCCTGCCGGACGGCAGCGGTCGTCGCGCCCACCGGTGTTCAGCCGGCGGCCAGCGCCTTCGGCAGCTTTCCGGTGTGCAGTACGCCCAGCCGCTGGGTGGCCCGGGTCAGCGCCACGTACAGGTCGCTCGTGCCGTACCGTCCGGGCTCGACCACCAGCACCGTGTCGAACTCCAGCCCCTTGGCCTGCCGCGGGTCCAGCAGGACGACCGAGCGAGTCAGATCGGGCTGCGCGCCCGCCGTCACCCCGTCCAGTCGTGCGGCCAGCTTGCGGTGCAGCTCGCGCGGGGCGATGACCGCCAGCCGGCCCTCGGCCGGGGTGAGTTCCCGTACCGCCTCGGCCACGGCGCCGGGCAGGTCGGCGGTGGCGCGGATCCAGGGCCGTACGCCCGTGGACCGCACGGAGCTCGGCGGCGTGAAGTCCGGGTCCTCGGCCCGTACGACGGCCGCCGCCAGTTCCATGATCTCGGCGGGGGTACGGTAGTTGACGCCCAGGCGGGTGTGCACCCAGCGGTCCTCGACGTAGGGCTCGAGGATCTTCGCCCAGGAGCCGACACCGGCCGCCTCCGCGGTCTGCGCCGGGTCGCCCACCAGGGTCATCGAGCGGGTGGGGCAGCGCCGCATCAGCATCCGCCACGCCATGGGCGACAGTTCCTGCGCCTCGTCGACGATGATGTGCCCGAACGCCCAGGTGCGGTCGGCCGCCGCGCGCTCGGCGGCGCTGCGGTGGTCGTCCTCCTCGTGCCGTTCGGCGAAGCGTTCGGCGTCGATGATGTCGTGCGCGGACAGCACCTCGCTGTCCTCGTCCTCCTTGTCGTCGAACTCGTAGGTGCGGGAGGCGTAGGAGACGTCGAGGACGCCCTGCGCGTAGGCGATCTGCGTCCGGCGCTCACGGTCCGCGCGCGCCCGGGCCGTGCGGTCGTCCTCGCCGAGGAGTTCGGCCGCCTCGTCCAGCAGCGGCACGTCCGCCACGGTCCACGCCCGGGTCACCGGGCGCCGGACGGCGGCCGCGTCCTCGTCGGGGAGGTAGCCGACGGGGTCGGCGAGGAAGTCCGCGACCAGCCGCTCGGGCGTCAGCCGCGGCCAGAGCTGGTCGATGGCGGCCCACACCTCGGGGTTCTCGGCGAGTTCGTCCCGGATCTGGGTGATGTCGCTCGGGTCGAGGAGGTTCGTGCCGTCGTAGGGGTCGGTGCCGATGCGCTCGGCGACCATGTCGGTGAGCGTGTTGAGGATGTGGCCCTCGAAGGTCTCACGGGCGACGTTGTGCGGCAGCCCGGCGGCGCGGGTGCGCTCCCGCGCCACGCGCACCAGGTCGTCGTCGAGCATCAGGATCTCGCGGTCGTGCTCGATCGCGATCACCGGTTCGGGCAGCGCCTGCCAGTCGCGGACGACCTCGGCGAGCACGTCCGCCATGGCGGCGCGCCCCTTGACCGCGGCCGCCTCGCGGGTGTCGGCGGCCGTCGCCTTCACGCCGGGGAACAACTCGCCCACCGTCGACAGCAGCACGCCGGTCTCGCCGAGGGAGGGCAGCACCTCGCCGATGTAGCCCAGGAAGGCCGGGTTCGGGCCGACGATGAGCACCGCGCGCTTGGCCAGCAGTTCCCGGTGCTCGTACAGGAGGTAGGCCGCGCGGTGCAGCGCGACCGCCGTCTTGCCGGTGCCGGGGCCGCCCTCGACGACCAGCACCCCGCGGTGCGGGGCGCGGATGATCCGGTCCTGCTCGGCCTGGATGGTCTGCACGATGTCGCCCATCCGGCCGGTGCGCGCGGAGTTGAGCGCGGCCAGCAGCACGGCGTCGCCGGACGGGTCCTCGTGGCCGGTGCGCGTCTCGTCGCCGAGGTCGAGGATCTCGTCGTGCAGGGCGGTCACCGTGCGGCCGCTGGTGGTGATGTGCCGGCGCCTGCGCAGGCCCATCGGGGTGTGGCCGGTGGCCAGGTAGAAGGGGCGGGCCACATCGGCCCGCCAGTCGATGAGGATCGGAGTGCGCTCGGCGTCGTCCGTGCGCAGGCCGACGCGGCCGATGTGGTGGCTGTCGCCCGAGGCGAGGTCGATGCGGCCGAAGCAGAGCGAGCCGTCGACCGCGTTCAGCGCGGCGAGCAGCCCGGAGCGCTCGGCGACCAGGATGTCCCGCTCGAGCCGGGCCTGCATGGGCGTGCTGCCCTGCGCGAGCGCGTCGGTGACGGCGGTCTCGGTGTCGCCGCGCAGGGCGTCGACGCGCGCGTACACGCCGTCGATGAATTCCTGTTCACGCCTCAATTCACCGTCATGAAAGTCGGTGTTTGACAATTCCGCTCCCGCCCGGATATACTCTGCTCACTGAACTTTTCGCGACCCGGATTCATGAAGTCGCGAATCATTGAATATACGCAAGAAAATCCCCCGAGCGCAATTGCTCGGGGGATTTTTCGTGGCGTCGTCCGGGCCGGTCACACCGGTCACAGCACGTCGGACAGCTCCTCCAGCAGCCGCCGCTTGGGCCGGGCGCCCACCATCGCCTTCACCGGCTCGCCGTCCCGGAAGACCATGAAGGTCGGCATCGACAGCACCTTGTACGCGTTCGTCGTCTCCGGACTGGTGTCCACGTCCAGCTGGACCACCTTCAGCCGCTCGCCCTCCTCGGCCGCGAGGGCGGTGAGCACCGGGCCCATCTGCCGGCACGGCGGGCACCAGTCGGCGGTGAACTCCACCAGCACCGGCATGTCCGCCCCGATCACCTCCGCCGCGAAGTCCGCGTCGGTCACCTCGGTCACTCCGGCCGCCCTGATCACAGTTCCGTCCCTCCCAGTTCGCACAATGGTGGTGGTTCGCCTTCGGCCATGGCCAGCCGCACGCCGATCTTCGCCCGCACGGCCTGCAGCTCCCCGATCAAGGCGTCGAGTTCGTCCAGCTTGCGCCGGTAGACCTCGATCGAGGCGGGACAGGTGTCACCCTCCGGGTGCCCCGCCCGCAGGCACTCCACGAAGGGCCGCGTCTCCTCCAGCTCGAACCCGAAGTCCTGCAGGGTCCTGATCTGCCGGAGCAGCCTGAGATCGCTCTCGTCGTACGTCCGGTACCCGTTGTCGCCGCGCCGCGCGGGCAGCAGCCCGCGCGACTCGTAGTACCGCAGCGTCCGCGTAGTGGTCCCGGCCCGTGCGGCCAGCTCGCCGATTCGCATGCGTTCGACGGTACGGCTTGACGCCGACGTCAAGGCAACCGTTCCCATGGGCCGAGAGGGAGCGAGCGGCGAGAACCGCGGACGCACCGCGGGAGCCCCGTGTGCTCGTCCCCGCTCCCCTGCTCCGTGATGGCAGGCACGGTCCGGTCCGATAAGGTCTGTCGCCAGCCAGTGGTGAACCGGCCCAGCAGGGCCTCGAGGAGTCCGTCGTGCATTGGACAGGCTGGGTCGTGCTGACCCTTGTTGTGATCATCGGCGGATGGATGCTGTTCGACGGCCTGCATGCCCTGGTCGGCGGGGATTTCGTCACCCCGAGCAGCGGAACACACGCAGGCCGGCTGGGACCATGGGCCAGCCTGCTGTCCGCAGTGGGCCTCGACCCGCGGTCGATGCCGGTCAAGGCGGTTTTCGTCGGATACGCCGGTGCCTACCTCGCTGCCGGCGTCGCATTCGCCGCACGGGTCCAAGGGGCGTGGTGGGCGGTACTTGTCCTTGCCGCACTCGGCCTGTGGTACTTGCCGTTCGGCACCGTGGCCAACCTCGCGGTCATCGTCCTCGTACTCGCGCCGGCACTGCGCGCACCAGCGTAAGGAACACACGGAGCCGGACGCGTCCGACCGCGCCTTCCTATGGTCGGGAGAAGCCGCCCGTGCTTCTCCCGGGCTTCTCCGTGTGACCGTCCAGGTCCTCGACGGCGGGGGCCGGATGGTGGCGTCGGGCCCAGCGCAGCGGACGGACGGGAGCGCGCCGGACCCGGGAGTGCCGGTGATGCGCTGCCGGTCAGACCGTAGTCGGACCTGTCCGGCTCACCGACGGGTTTGCCCCGACGGGTTTGCCCCGACGGGTTTGCCGCGGGGGTCCCGGCACCAGGCCGTCCCGCCGCCCGCGCCGTGTCACCGCCTGTGCGTCGCGGCCGGGGGGACCGTACTGTGCGCCGCGGCCGGGGGGACCGTACTGTGCGCCGCGGCCGGGTGGAGCGTCGGCGGTTCGCATCCCAGCCAGCACTGGGCCCTCGACCACATCGGCTCCTCGGCCCGCCGGAACCACGCCCGGGCCGCCTCGGGGCGTCCGGTGAGCAGCAGAAGCAGCGCCGCCATCGGTGCGCGGACCTCCTCGCCCTCCCCGCGCGCCCAGTCGATGTCGGTGGCGACGAGCCGGGCCTGCGGCCGCGGCCACGGACGGAGCGGGAAGCGCATGGTCCAAACGCGTTCGGCCGCGTCGCGGGCCGCCGCCGGCGGCATCTCCCGCTGCCGGCCGAGGGCCAGTGCGATGTCCTGGCCGTGGACCAGCAGGTCGAGCAGCGTCTCGTGCGGGGTGGTGCCCGGCGCCGTGCGGCGGGAGCCCACGGCGGAGCGCAGCGCGGCGACGATCTCGCCGACGGGCCGCCGTCCCTCGCGGACCGACACGTCGTGGATCATGCGGTGGGGGTCTCCGTGCGCGCGCAGCAGCTCACGCAGGACGTCCCGCCCGTGGCTGCGCGGCCCGACGGTCAGGTGCGCGGCTACGTCCCGCACCCGCCAGTCGCCGCACAGGGTGGGCGCCTCCCATTCCTCGGGGCTCAGTCCCTCCAGCAGATCGGCCAGGCTCGCCCGCTCCTGGTCGACGTAGCGCCAGAGCTCGTCCCTGTCCAGGACCGTGACCATGGGGATCACCACCTAGTCGACCGGCAAGCTTCGCTGACCAAAGTAGGCAGGGAACCCGGCCGACACCAAGATGCCGGAAAGGTCCTGGAAAAGTACGGAAGGGGTGTTGACGACGGGCGCGGAAAGTGCAAGCCCCCAGGTCGCGGCCGGATCCGGTACGGCCCTAGACCAGCACGCCCGCGGACTCCTCCACCTCCAGCAGTGAGGCGCTCTGCCGTTCCCGGTCGAAGGCGGCGCGGCCGCCGCGCAGGCCGAACAGGCGTTTGGTGAGGGCGATGTAGAGGACGGCGAGGATGTTGAGGACCAGGGTGGTGATCTTCAGCCAGCTGACGTGCCCGGTGAGTTCGTAGATCTCCAGCGGCAGGAAGGCGGAGGTGGCGACCACCGTCAGGTACTCCGCCCAGCGCTTTGCGTACCAGAGGCCGACCGCCTCGACGAGTTCGACCAGCGCGTAGGCCAGCAGCAGCCCGGCCAGCAGCAGGAGGGTGTCGTGCCGGTAGCCGAAGGCCTTCTGGATGGTGCCGACGACGGGCGAGTGGTCCAGGTCGTAGTGGAAGTGCCGGAAGACCGGCCGGAAGACGTCGAGGTACTCGTCGAAGAGCCGGCGCACCGCGTCCTGGCTGTTGCTGAACCTCCACACGGCCACCGCGACCAGCACGATGAACACGCCGCGCACCGCCCGTTCGATCGCCAGGAAACGCAGCACGAACAGGTCCCGCAGCACCTTGCCGCGCGGCACCAGCGGGGCGTCGGCGGCGGGCCCCGAGCCGTGCGGCTCGCCGAGCACGAAGTCGCCGCAGCGCAGGCAGCGCCACACCTCGCCGAGCGCGGTCTCGGCGTGCAGCCGCACCCGCAGGCGGGGGTCGTCCGGCGCGTAGGTGACGTGCCCCTTGCGCGCGCACGTCCGCCGGTCCCAGTCGATCGCCATCCCGCGTGCCTCCACAGATACGTGCCGCGCCGGTACATCGCCGGCGCGGCACGCTAGTGGACGAGGGTAAGAGATCGGTGAGGATCAGCGGCTCCCGCTGGACTCCCGCACCTTCTCGCTCCTCTTCTCGTCCTGATCCTCGTCGGACCCGGCCGTCCCCGCGGCCACGGCGGCCCCCTCGGCGCCGGCCGGCCCCGCGGCCTTCCGTCCGCGCGGCAGCAGCACCGCCACGAGGACCGTGCCGACGCCGAGGATCACCGCCCCGGTCAGGCTGGTGCGGGCGACCGCGTCGGCGAAGGCCGAGCCGACCGCGTCCGCCAGTTGCCGGGCGCCCTCGGCGAGCTGTCCGGCCTGGGCCTTCAGGCCGGCGGCCTGCTGCGGGTCGGTCGCCTGCTGGGCCTGCGCGGCGGCCTGCCTCGCCTTCTCGCCGAGGCCGCGGGCGACCGCGTACCCGGCGCCGACCGAGTCCTGCGCGGTGGCCAGGCCGGAGGCGGGCAGCCGGCTGCCGGCGGTGGCGTCGGCGAGGCGGTCCGAGTACGACGTCGCCAGCAGCGAACCGAGGATCGCGATGCCGAGCGAGCCGCCGAGCTCCAGGGAGGTGTCGTTCACCGCGCCGCCGACGCCGAGGTCGGACTCCGGGAACACCCCCATGATCGCGTCCGTGCAGGGCGAGAGCGCGAGCCCGATGGCCAGGCCCAGGACGACGAGGGGGACGACGAGATCGCCGTACGACGAACCGGCGTCGATCCGGGTGAGCAGCGCGAGGGCGGTCGTGCCGCCGACCATGCCCGCGGTGACCGTCCACTTCATGCCGACCCGCGGGGTGAGCAGGCCGGTCAGGCCCGCGCCGACGAAGACGGCGCCGGCGAGCGGCAGCATGCGCAGGCCGGTCTCCAGGGCGTCGTAGCCGAGGACGAACTGCAGGTACTGGGTGAGGTAGTAGAAGGCGCCGAAGACGGCCAGGAAGAACAGGGCCACGGCGAGGTTGGCGCCGGCGAAGGAGCGGTGCGCGAAGCGGCGTACGTCGATCAGCGGGCGCGGGTGGCGCAGCTCCCACAGCACGAAGGCCACCAGGCCGGCGCCCGCGACGGCCGCGGCCGTGACCGCCTTCACGCCCCAGCCGAAGTGCGGGCCCTCGATGATCATGTAGACCAGCGAGCCGATCCACAGCACGGACAGCAGGCCGCCGACATGGTCGATGCGCTCGTGGTGGGCGGCCCTGGACGGCGGCACGAGGACGAAGCACGCGAGCAGGGCGACGGCGGCCACGGGGACGTTGATCAGGAACGTCGAGGACCAGCCGTGGCGCTCCAGCAGCGCACCGGCGACGACCGGGCCGGCCGCGATCGCCAGGCCGGCGGTGGCGGTCCACGCGGTGATCGCCCTGGCCCGCTCGGCACGCGGGAAGGTCGCGGCGAGCAGGGAGAGCGTGGCGGGCATGATCAGCGCGGCGCCGGCTCCCATCACGGCGCGCGCCGCGATGACCGTCGCGGCGCTGTCGGCGAGGTAGCCGAAGACCGCACCGGCCCCGAACACCGTGAGCCCGGCGGCGAGCGCGCCGCGGCGGCTGTACTTGTCGCCGATCGCGCCGAGCAGCAGCATCAGCGCGGCGTACGGCACGGTGTAGCCGTCGATCACCCACTGCAGGTCGGCGCTGGACAGGCCCAGGTCCTGGGTCATGTCGGGCGCCGCGACGGTGAGGGCGGTGTTGGCCATCACGATGATCAGCAGGCTCAGGCAGAGCACCAGGAGCGCCCACCAGCGCCGGGCGTAGGGGCGGTCCATCCTTTCGACCGGTTCGGTCATGACGAGTCGCATGGGCGGGAGCGCCTTCCTCGGACGACAGGACTTCGGGAGTTCCGGACTTCGGGAGTGCAGGACTTCACTTCGGCAGGACTTGCACAGTCGCGTGCAGTTGCACAACGATGTGCAATGTACGTCGCCTGCACACCGCTGTGCAAATGAAGGGGGTGAAGCCATGGTGAAGCCCACACGGGGAAAGGGCCGGTCCGTCCGGGCGCGCCAGGCACAATGGCGGTCATGACCACGGGTAACACCAGCCGCGCCGACGCGAACCGCCGCCGCATCCTCGACGTCGCCCTCGCCGAGCTGCTGCGCGACCCCGACGCGTCCATGGACCAGATCGCGCGCGCGGCGGGCGTGGTACGACGGACCGTGTACGGGCACTTCCCGAGTCGTGAGGCGCTGGTCGACACCATCATCGACGGGGCCGTGGAGGCGGTGGCCGTCGCGCAGGAGGCCGCCCGCGCGGGGGTGCGCGACCCCGCCGAGGCCGTGGCGCGTTCGGTCCTCGCGATCTGGGAGATCGCCGACCGCTACCGGCTGCTCGTGGCCCTCGCCCAGCGCACGGTCACCGTGCGGAGCATCCGCGAGCGCCTCGCGCCCGTCCGGGAGAGCGCCGTGGAACTTCTCCAACAGGGTCTGGACGAAGGGGAGTTCAGCTCCCCGCTGCCCGCGCCGGCGCTCGCCTTCGTGCACGAGCAGATCCTGTTCGCGCTGATGGAGGCGGTGAACGAGGACCTGCTGGAATCGCCGAAGGCGGGCCGCTCCGCCGCGGTCACCGTACTGACCGCGGCGGGCGTGCCCGCCGGCGAGGCCACCGGACTGGTGGCGAAACTGAGCGGTTGACGCGAGGGATCGAGACGAGGGACCGGGCGGCTGAGCGACGGGGGGAACACCCAGCCGCCCGGAGTGCGGAAGACCTGGACGACAGGGGGCTACGCCCGGACGAGTTCCTTCTCGCTGCCCTGCTCGGGCACCTCGGGGCGCTCGGCCTGGTCCTCGTCGAGGAGTGTCGTCTCGTCGAAGGGCAGTTCGCCGGCGAGGACCCGCCGGACGCGGTCCTTGTCGATCTCCTTCGTCCAGGTGCCGATGAGGACGGTGGCGACGGAGTTGCCCGCGAAGTTCGTCAGGGCGCGGGCCTCGCTCATGAACCGGTCGATGCCGACGATCAGGCCGACGCCGTCCACCAGCGCGGGCTTGTGCGACTGCAGACCGCCGGCCAGGGTCGCCAGACCGGCGCCGCTGACGCCGGCCGCGCCCTTGGACGCCAGCAGCAGGAACAGCAGCAGCGGGATCTGCTCGCCGATGGACATCGGGGTGCCCAGGGCGTCGGCGATGTAGAGCGACGCCATGGTCATGTAGATCATCGTGCCGTCGAGGTTGAAGGAGTAGCCGGTCGGGACGGTGATGCCGACCACGGCCTTGCTGACGCCCAGGTGCTCCATCTTCGCGATGAGCCGCGGCAGCGCGGACTCGGAGGAGGAGGTGGACAGGATCAGCAGGAACTCCCGCGCCAGGTACTTGAACAGGGTGAGGATGTTCAGCCCGGCGAGCACCCGCAGCAGCACGCCGAGGACGAGGAAGACGAACAGCACGCAGGTGACGTAGAAGCCGAGCATCAGCACCGCGAGGCTCTTGAGGGCGTCGACGCCGGAGGAGCCGACGACCGCGGCTATGGCTCCGAAGGCGCCGACCGGGGCGGCCCACATCACCATGGCGAGGATGCGGAAGACCAGCCGCTGGATGTGCTCCACGCCGCGCAGCACCGGCCGGCCCGCCGGGCCCATGGCCTGCAGCGCGAACCCGGCGAGCAGCGCCACCAGCAGCGTCTGCAGCACCTGGCCCTCGGTGAACGCGGACACGAAGGTCACCGGGATGATCGACAGCACGAAGTCGACCGGCGGCAGCGCGTCGGCGGAGACCTGGTCGTGACCGGTCGCCTTGACCGCGTCGGTCAGGTGCAGCCCGTCACCGGGGTGCAGGACGTTGCCGACCAGCAGTCCGATGCTCAGCGCGACCAGCGACATCACCAGGAAGTAGCCGAGCGCGATGCCGCCGACGGCGCCGACCTTGGCGGCCTTGCGGACCGACCCGATGCCGAGCACGATCGTGCAGAAGATGATCGGCGAGATCATCATCTTGATCAGGTTCACGAAGCCGGTGCCGAGCGGCTTCAGTTCGACGCCCGCGTCGGGCCAGATGAGTCCCACGGCGATCCCGAGCGCCACCGCGGCGATGACCGCGATGTACAGGTAATGGGTGCGGTCCCGCTTGGCGGCGGGTGCGGCAGGTGCCGTATCGGGGGTGCTGGCGGCCACGGCTGCCCTCCTTGACGTCTTCGTCGGTCACACCGGCGTGCGGCTCACGTCCGGGGGTTGTGGGGGATTGCCGTGACTATCTCCCGGCCTGTGGGGCCGGTCACGCTTGCGTTCATTTAGTTCACGCCCGGCGTGCGGGGCACACTGGCGGCATGCGCCTTCCCGTCCCGAGACCCCGCAGCCTGGCGGGGCAGCTCTTCGCCATGCAGGCCGTGCTGATAGCGGTCGTCGTCGCCGGGTACGCGCTGTTCACCTACATCAGCGACCAGCGGCAGGCCGAGGAGGCGGCCGGCCGGCAGGCCATGGCGGTGACCCGTGCGGTGGCGGACTCCCCGTCGGTCCGGGCGGCGATCCGCACCTCCGACCCCAGCGCCCGCCTCCAGCCGTACGCGCTGCGGGTGATGCGCGACTCGGACGTCGACTTCGTCACGATCATGGACCCGCGCGGGATCCGCTGGACGCACCCCCGCGCGGACCAGATCGGCAAGCACTTCCGCGGCACCATCGACCGGGCGCTGAAGGGCGAGTCCTTCACCGAGACCTACACGGGCACGCTCGGTCCGTCGGTGCGGGCCGTCACCCCGGTCGTCGGCGACGACCACCGGATCGTCGGCCTGGTCAGCGCGGGCATCAAGGTGGACGCGATCAGCAAGCGGGCGCGGGGCCAGGTGTCGGCGCTGCTCGGCGTCGCGGCGGGAGCCCTCGCCCTCGGCGCGGTCGGCACCTACGTCGTCAACGCCCGGCTGCGCCGTCACACTCACGGCATGAACGCGACCGAGCTGAGCCGCATGCACGACTACCACCAGGCCGCCCTGCACGCGGTGCGTGAGGGGCTGCTGATGCTCGACGGGCAGTACCGGGTGGCGCTGATCAACGACGGCGGGCGGGAGTTGCTGGGGGTGGAGCCCGACGTGGTGGGCAGGTCGGTGGCCGAACTCGGGCTGCCGGCCCCGCTCACCGGGGCGCTGCTGGCCTCCGAACCCCGGGTGGACGAGGTGCACCTGACGTCCTCGCGGGTCCTGGTGGTCAACACCTCGCCGGTGTCGGGCGGAGAGCGCCGGGGCACCGTGGTCACCCTGCGGGACGTGACCGAACTACAGTCCCTGATGGGCGAGTTGGACTCCGAGCGGGGCTTCACACAGGCGCTGCGCTCGCAGGCGCACGAGGCCGCGAACCGGCTGCACACGGTGGTGTCGCTGATCGAGCTCGGCCGGGCGGACGAGGCGGTCGAGTTCGCGACGGCGGAGCTGGAACTCGCCCAGGCGCTCACCGACCAGGTGGTCGCGGCGGTCGGCGAACCGGTGCTCGCGGCGCTGTTGTTGGGCAAGACGGCGCAGGCGAACGAGCGGGGCGTGGAGCTGGTGGTGTCGCCGGAGAGCCGCCTGGACGACGGGCTGCTGCCGGAGAGCCTGCCGGCCCGGGACCTGGTGACCATCCTGGGCAACCTGGTCGACAACGCCGTGGACGCGGCGCAGGGCAGCCTGCGGGCCCGGGTGACGGTGACGGCGTACACGGACGGGGACGAACTGGTCCTGCGGGTGTCCGACACGGGCCGCGGGGTGGACCCGGACCACGCGGAGCTGGTGTTCCGGCGCGGGTTCTCCACCAAGCCGGCCGGACCCGGCGGGCGCGGCCTGGGGCTGGCACTCGTCCGGCAGGCCGTGCTCCGGCACGCGGGCACCCTGACCGTGGCGGACGCGGACGGGGGCGGGGCCGAGTTCGAGGTGCGGCTGCCGCTGAGCGAGCAGGGCGCCGTGGTCGCCGGGAGCGGCGCATGACGGGCGAGCGGCCCATCCGCGTCCTGGTGGTGGAGGACGACCCGGTGGCCGCCGACGCGCACGTCATGTACGTCGGCCGGGTGCCGGGCTTCGTGGCCGTCGGCAAGGCGCGCACGGGGGCTGAGGCGCGCCGCGTCCTGGACCGCACGCCCGTCGACCTGCTCCTGCTGGACCTGCACCTGCCCGACGTGCACGGCCTGCAGCTGGCCCGCTCGCTGCGGGCGGCCGGGCACCAGGCGGACGTCATAGCGGTGACGTCGGCGCGGGATCTGGCGGTGGTGCGGGAGGGGGTGTCGCTGGGCGTGGTGCAGTACGTGCTGAAGCCGTTCACCTTCGCGACCCTGCGGGACCGGCTGGTGCGGTACGCCGAGTTCCACGCGGCGGTGGGCGAGGCGAGCGGGCAGGACGAGGTCGACCGGGCGCTGGCCACGCTGCGCGCCCCCTCGCCGGCGGCCCTGCCGAAAGGCCTGAGCGCCCCGACGCTGGAACGCGTGACCGTGGCACTGCGCGACCACACCGAGGGACTGACGGCCGCCCAGGTGGCGGAGACGGTGGGCATCTCCCGGATCACCGCCCGCCGCTACCTGGAACACCTGGTGGACACGGGGAGGGCGGCACGGAACCCGCAGTACGGAACGGTGGGCCGACCAGAACTGCGCTACCGCTGGGTGAAATCACCGTAGCCGACCGCAACCGAAGCACATTCACAAGCCGCCCATGCCTCCCCGGCGGCCCGGCCCGGCACACACGGTCAGGGAGGGAGCGGCGGCTGAGGGGGCGGCGGGCGGCGGGGACCGCGAGACAGCGAGGCCGCAGGCCGCAGGCCGGAAGGCCGGAAGGCCGCCAGGCCGCAGGCCGCAGGCCGGAAGGCCGCCAGGCCGCAGGCCGCAGGCCGGAAGGCCGCCAGGCCGGAAAGCCGGAAAGCCGCCAGGCCGCAGGCCGGAAAGCCGCCAGGCCGCCAGGCCTCGGCTCGGCGGTCCGGTACATCCGGACGGCACGCTCACGCAACTCCAGCGGGTACTTCCTCGGTGCAGGCACCGTCTGGGCTCCTCTCCTGACACCCATCTGCCCCTCTGTCACCTCTTCCCGCATCTCGGGGGAACCTCAGGCCGCCAGGCCGGAAGGCCGCCAGGCCGGAAGGCCGCCAGGCCGGAAGGCCGCCAGGCCGGAAGGCCGCCAGGCCGGAAGGCCGCCAGGCCGGAAGGCCGCCAGGCCGG
>NZ_JBFADM010000107.1:0-17891 GCF_040641355.1 Streptomyces sp. NPDC020996 | reverse complement strand
CTCGCGCCCCCCGGGGCCCCCCGCGCCGGGTGGGGCGCCGCGGGCGGCCGGCGGGCCCCCGGGTCACCGGTCGGCGCCCGGGGCGCCCTACGCACGACTTCTGCCCGGCGGGCCTCCCGCACGTCCTCACGTCCTCACGCCCGCAAGCCGCAAGCCGCACGTCCGCAAGCCGCATGGCCCGCCGGCCCGGGTCAGCCCGTCCTGATCCCGTCCCGCGCCTCCACGGCCGCGGCCCCGGCGGACGCCCGCCCGTCGGCGGCCCGCTCCCGCACCACGGCGACGACCAGGACCACCGCGGCGACCAGCAGCGACAGCAGCACCGTCACCCGGCCGTCGTGCTCGGTGTCGGTGAGCAGCTTTCCGCCGAACGGGCAGTGGGCGCTGGCCCGGCGCGCACAGTCCGCGCACCTCCGCGACCTCCAGACAAGCGTCGACACGCACCAGGACCCACTCACGCTCAGTCATCAGGAACGGTGACACCCGACGCTGCTTCCCCGGAACGCTCGTGTCACACTCGGAGCATGCGCGTGTATCTCGGCTCCGACCATGCCGGCTTCGAACTGAAGAACCACCTCGTCGAGTGGTTGAAGGCGGCCGGCCACGACCCCGTCGACTGCGGCCCGCACATCTACGACGCCCAGGACGACTACCCGCCCTTCTGCCTGCGTGCCGCGGAGCGGACGGCCGCGGACCCCGACTCCCTCGGCATCGTGATCGGCGGCTCCGGCAACGGCGAGCAGATCGCCGCCAACAAGGTCAAGGGCGTGCGGGCGGCTCTCGCCTGGAGCGAGGAGACCGCGTCGCTGGGCCGCCAGCACAACAACGCGAACGTCGTCGCCGTGGGCGCGCGCATGCACACGACGGACGAGGCGACCAAGTTCGTCGAGACCTTCCTGAGCACTCCGTTCTCCGGCGACGAGCGGCACATCCGGCGCATCGACATGCTGGCGGACTACGAGACGACCGGCGAGCTGCCCCCGATCCCGGCGCACCACCCGCAGCAGGACTGACCGCCCGCGGCAGGGCCGACCGCCCGCGGCAGGACTGACCGCCCGCAGCAGGACCGACCGCCCGCGGCAGGACTGACCGCCCGCAGCAGGACCGACCGCCCAGGGGGCAGGAAGGGAACCGGCACGTGCCAGAGGGGCACACGATCCACCGGCTGGCGCTCGACTACGCCGACCGCTTCTCCGGCACGGCACCCCGGGTGACCAGCCCCCAGGGCAAGTTCTCCGACGCCGCCGCCCTCCTGGACGGTGCGGAACTCACCCGCACCGAGGCCCACGGCAAGCACCTCTTCCTCGGCTTCCGCGACACCGACTGGGTCCACATCCACCTGGGCCTGTTCGGCAAGGTGACCTTCGGCGGCCGGCCCGCCCCGCCGCCGACGGACACCGTCCGCCTCCGCCTCGCGAACGAGAGCGCCTACGTGGACCTGCGCGGCCCCACCACCTGCGCCCTGATCACGGACGCCGAGAAGCGGGCGGTACACGCGCGCCTCGGTCCCGACCCGCTCCGCGCGGACGCCGACCCGCAGGCCGCCTACCGGCGCGTCCGCGGCAGCCGTACCACGATCGCCGCGCTGCTCATGGACCAGAAGGTCATCGCCGGTGTCGGCAACGTCTACCGCGCCGAGGTCCTCTTCCGGCACGGCATCGACCCCTACCGCGCCGGCCGGGACATCACCCCGGCCGAGTGGGACGCCGTCTGGCACGACCTGGTCGCGCTGATGCGCGAGGGCGTCCGCAACAACCGCATCGACACCGTCCGCCCGGAGCACACCCCCGAGGCGATGGGCCGCCCGCCCCGCGTCGACGACCACGGCGGCGAGGTGTACGTGTACCGCAGGGCCGGCCTGCCGTGCCACGTCTGCGGCGGCGAGATCCGCACCGCCGGCCTCGCCGCCCGCAACCTCTTCTGGTGCCCCGCCTGCCAGTCGGCCTGACAGGTCCCCGGAAGCGCGGAAGCGCCGGCTAGAACCCGTGCGGCAGCCAGGGCGCCACCGTCGAGGCGAACGCCACGGACGCCTCCGCCAGCGCCCCCTGCCGCAGCTCCCGCACCCGCCCGGCCGCGGCGAGCGCGTCCAGCGTCACCCCGCCGAGATAGGCCGCGCCCAACTCCCGTACCGACAGCGCCAGATCGGCGGCGTCCTCGGTCCGCTCGCAGGACGCGCCCTTCGCGTCCCCGATCAGCCGCCAACGCCCGCCGTTCCACGGGCAGAACGCGTCCTCGACGTCCAATACCACTTCCACCGGCGTCTGGTAGGCGCGCGCCTCCAGTGCGGCCCCGACGTCCACCAGCCGCACGTACAGCGCGTCGCGCAGCCGCGGGCGGCACCGGCGCGGGTCGGACACCAGGTACTGCCACGGCTCGTCCACCGGGCGGCCCCGCGCGGTCAGCGTGCAGGTCAGGTCGATGTCGAACAGGAACCGCCACAGCGCGGCGTGCGCCGCCGGGTCCAGCGCCTCGGTGTCCTCGACGATCACCGTGCCCCGCGGCCCGCCCTCGTCCGACTCCGGCCGTACCCGGAAGCGGGCGTATCCGGCCACCTCGCCGTCCCGCTCGGCGAGAACGCACTGCAGCGGCGACGCCCCCGCCCGCGACGCCTCCGGGTCGAGCAACGGCAGCCGTTCCCAGCCCGGCAGCCGCACCAGCATCCCGGGCCGGCCGGGCACCCTGCGGGCGTACACCGCCTCGCAGACGTCCAGCACGTCGGCCGGTGCCGCGTAGCGCAGCCGCACCTCGTCGGTGCCCGGCGGCACGGACAGCCGTACCCGCGCGGTGTCGACCTCGACGTCGACGCGGTGCGTGGCGACGGCGTACCCGAAACGGCCGTAGATGTCGGGTTCGGAGGCCGTCAGCACCGCCAGCGGCCAGCCCCAGGAGCGCACGTCGTCCAGTTGCCGGCGCATCAGCGACGTCAGCAGGCCGCGGCGCCGGTGGGTGGCCGCCACGCTGACCATCGTGACGCCCGCGGCGGGCACCGCGGCGCCGCCCGGCACGGTAAGCCGGAAGCTGAACGCCCCCGCCGTCCCCACGCACTCCTCGCCGTCCCACGCGCCGAGCGAACGGTCGACCTCCGTGAGCGCGTTGAACAGCTCCCGTTCCTCGGCCGGCTCCGGGACCCCGCCGAAGGCGCGGAGCAGGGTGTCGTACCACGGGTCCCACTCGTCCCGTGTCAGCCCGCGGACGACGATTCCGTCGCTCCGCCCGTCCCTCGTCATGCCAGTCGCCATGCATCATGCCTATCAAGGAGGTGCGGGACGGGCGAGGGAATTTCCCCGGGCGGCTCCGGCGCGGGAACACCGCGTCCGGGGTTGTGAAGTTGGGCTCCTACGGGGGGATAAGTCGGACCTCGCGTGCCAAGCGGCGCGTGCGATGGATAGGGTCCCGAACTAATGGCAGCAGGACGACAGCGGCGCTCGGAAGCCGAGACGGTCACGGCCCGGTTGAAGATGCAGTGGCACCGGGCCCGGGTCGGCGTGCGCAGAAGCGCCGTCGACTACTTCCGCGGCGACGGCGCGGACTGGGTCGCGCTCGCCGGACTGCTGCTGCTGGTGCCGGTCATCACGGCGGCGACGCTGGCCAACTCGGTGTGGTTCTCGCCGGCCGCGCTGGTGCTCCCGATCGTGGTGGGCGGCCTGGTGCTGCGTCCGGCGAGCCTGCTCGGGCTGTATGCGGCGGCCGCCACGGCGCTGATCGTGGAGTCGGTGTGGCTGGGCCCGTACACCGAGGGGCCGTCGCGGGTGACGCCCGGCGTGGTGCTCGTGGTCGCCGCGTGCGGGTTCTTCGGGCTGCTGGTCGCGCAGTTCCGCAGCCGGGTCGGCGTGCCCTGGCGGCGGGGCGGCACGATGCTGTTCGACCTGCGCGAACGCATCCGGGTGCAGAGCAAGCTGCCGAAGCTGCCGGTCGGCTGGCACCGGGAGATGGCCCTGCGGCCCGCGGGCGGCCAGTCCTTCTCGGGCGACTTCGTGGTCGCCGCCCGCACCAACGGCGGCCGCACCCTGGAGGTCGTCCTCACCGACGTCTCCGGCAAGGGCATGGACGCCGGTTCGCGGGCGCTGCTGCTGTCCGGCGCGTTCGGCGGTCTGCTGGGCTCGCTCCCGCCGCACGCCTTCCTCCCGGCCGCCAACGGCTACCTGCTCCGCCAGGACTGGCAGGAGGGCTTCGCGACCTCCATCCACCTGGTCCTGGACCTCGACTCCGGCGACTACGAGCTGTACTCCGCCGGGCATCCGCCGGGGCTCCAGCTCAGCGCGGGCAGCGGACGGTGGGAGGAGAAGGCCGCCGAGGGGCCGCTGCTGGGCGTGTACGACGGCGCCCAGTTCGACCCCGTGAAGGGCTCGCTGAGGCCCGGCGACGTGCTGATGCTGTTCACCGACGGCCTGGTGGAGACCTCCGACCGTGACATCGTCGAGGGCATCGACCGGCTGACCGGCGAGGCCGACCGGTACGTGCCCGGCGGCTTCCACGGAGCGGCCTGGCACCTCATCGAGGCGGTCGCCAAGGACGTCAACGACGACCGGGCCCTGCTGCTGATCTGCCGCGAAGGGCCGACCGCGGCGGGCGTGCGCTGAGCGGCGTGCGCTCAGCGGTGTGCGCCCCGGTGCGCCCCGGCGCGCGCTCAGCCGGCGTGCGCTGAGCGGTGTGCGCCGGCGTGGGGGACACTGGCGGCGTGACCGAGATGCACCGGACCATGCCCCTGGCCGAGGTGGAGGCGCTCGCCCGCGCCGCCCACGAGGGGCAGACCGACAAGGCGGGACGCCCCTACGCCGAGCACCTCAGCGCCGTCGCCGAGGGCGTCCGGGCGCGGGGCGGCGACGACGACCAGATCGCCGCGGCCTGGCTGCACGACGCCGTGGAGGACGACGCGCTGTCCGCGCGGTGGCTCGACCAGGCCGCGCTGAGCCGGCGTACGAAGGACATCGTCCGGGCGGTCACCAAGCGGGCGGGGGAGACGCCCGAGGCGTACGCCGGGCGGGTCCTGGCCACGCCGGGCGCGCTGCTGGTGAAGGAGGCGGACCTGGCGCACAACGCGGATCCGGCCCGCCTCGCCCGCCTGGACGACGCGGCCACCCGGAAACGACTGACCGAGAAGTACGCGCGGATGCGCGCGCTTCTCGGTCTGACGGGCGACTGACCAGGGCGCTGCCTAGGCGGGCACCTTCTCGCGCCGCTCGCTCCGCTCCCGGGCCCGGGCGAGTTCCGCCGCGTCCCGCTTGAAGGCCCACTTCATGTCGGGCTCCATCACGAACCGGAAGACGCGCTGCACCGGCCGGGTGCACAGCAGGGTGACGACGGCGGCCGCGACGAGCGTCACGGCGATCTCGCCGAGCGGCCGGTGCAGCCACCGGGGCTCGAACCAGCCGTAGAAGTCGCCGGCCTTCACCAGGAACCCGTGCAGCAGGTAGCCGTAGAGCGTGCCCGCGCCGAGCGCCGTGAACCACATGCGGCGGCGCGGCACCCAGGCGAAGAAGCAGGCGGTCAGCAGCAGCGAGCAGCCGAACAGCGCGAGCACCATGACGGGGCCGGTCCACCAGGGGGAGCCCAGTTCCTGGGCGGCGTCGCGGTGGTAGAACCAGGCGGTGTTCATGCGCGGCACGGCCCACCAGCCGATGGCCAGGGCGACCGCGAACACCGGCACCGACGCGATGCGCATCGCGCGCGTGCGCACCCTCTGGAAGTGCTCGGGCTTCATGCACAGGCCCAGCACGAAGTACGGCAGGAACTGCAGGACGCGCTGCAGGTCCAGGTCGTCGCCGATCTCGGGGGAGACGGAGCCGAACATCGCGATGCCGAGTGCGAGCGGCAGCGGCCAGCGGGCGATCTTCCACAACGGGGTGGTCAGCCGCCAGATGAACAGGGCGAGCAGGAACCAGGTGAGGTACCAGGGGTCGAGCAGACTGACCGTCATGCCCGGGTCGTGGTCGCCGTAGCGCTTGAAGAGGGTGTACGCGGTCTCGAAGACGACGTACGGCACGAGCATGCCGGTGACCAGCCGCCTGAGACGGTCCGGGCGCATGTCGAAACTGCGCGAGAAGTAGCCGGAGATGATGATGAACGCCGGCATGTGGAAGGTGTACACGACGGTGTACACGCCCTCCAGGATGCGACTGTCGCCCTTCAGGGGCTCCCATGAGTGGGCCATGGCCACCAGCACGATCGCCAGGTACTTGGCGTTGTCGAAGAACGAGTCGCGCTGCTTGCCTGGTGCCGCCTGCCGGTCCCGGGCCTGCCGGTTCCGGTCGTCGCGGTTCTGGTCCTGCCGGTCGTGCTGTTTCTGCGGTGAGCGCGGAGTCGGCACTCCCGACGCCGGCTGTGCCGGGGGGAGCGGCGCTCGGTGGTGGCCTTGCGGTCGCAGCGAGTCCGTCACAGACCTTCCCCCCGGTGGCAGGGGGAGACGGTCGGGTACGCCGCTGCGCATGCGGGGGACGAGGCAGCGTAGAACATCTGAGGCACCCTAGCGTTGTCTGTGGGTATCCGTAAAACCTTCGAGGTCTTTCCCGGTTTATGAACTCCGGGTACCCCCGCTTTCAGGGCAGTTGACATCTCCCCGGCGTGACGGACAGCACACTTTACGCGCCCTGCTTGTCACGATTCATGCCGATTTGGTGATGCATTTGACGGGCCTGTTGCAACAATTCGGAATACTCGCACACACGTTGTGTGGGCATGGAAACGATGCCGGTCAATTCCCCGTGCGGGTGCGTTGTCGAATTGCCTTGCGGATCAGCTCCGTTGGGTCCGCGGGAGCCCCCGTGAGCGGCCCGCCCCGGCGCGCCGCAGGGGCGGGCGGGGCCGCCGATGCCTCAGGTACCGCATAAGGGTGGCCAGTTGGTGGCACGATGGTTCTGGCAGGGTGCGCGGGTGCGTCCCCAGGCCGGGAGAGCGGACCGACCGAGGGTGTGATCTGTTGTGGCCATTTCACTGTCAGTGGTGCTGCTTTTGGCGATCATCCTGGTGGTGCTGATCCGGGGAGGGTCGATCAAGGCCGGTCCCGCCATCGTCGCGATTCTCTTCGGCTTCTTCCTCGCCTCGACCGGCATGGCCCCGTCGCTCAACCGGTTCCTCAACTCGATAGCCGAGACGATCAACTCGATCAGCTTCTGACACGCCGGTCGGCTTCCGATCGGCCCCGCCCGGTCCTGCTCGGTTCCGCCCGGCCCCGCCCGGTCCCACTCGGTCCGCCCGGCCCGCCGCAGCGAGGTGAGTCCGCCTGCGGACGGGGTACGCCTTACCTGTCAGGTCATCGACCCCGGCGCGTCAGCACGCCACGATCATCGGCGTACGGAGCCCGACCGACCGGAAGGACGCCATGCCTGCCTACGCCATAGCTCACCTGCGAGAAGCCGCTCCACACCCGGAGATCGCCGAGTACATCGAGCGCATCCCCGCCACCTTCGAGCCGTACGGCGGCCGCTTCCTCGTGCACGCCACGCAGCACGAGGTGAAGGAGGGCGCCTGGCCCGGGCACGTCGTGGTGATCGGCTTTCCCGGGATCGCCGAGGCGCGGGCGTGGTGGGACTCACCCGCGTACCGGGAGATCGCACCGCTGCGCTCGCGGCACGTCGAGGGCGACATCATCCTGGTCGAAGGCGTCCCCGAGGACTACGACCCGGCTGCCACCGCAAAGGCGATGCGGGAGGCCCTGCCGGCCGAGTAGCCCTCCGGCCCGCCCGACCCGACGGCAGAACCGAACACCGCCCCGGGAAGCGGTCAGGGCCAGGCGGAGAATCACCCTCCGACCTGGCCTGGAGCCCTACGGAGCGGGCCACGGGAATCGAACCCGCGTAGCTGGTTTGGAAGATCGCGTACGCGGACCAGCGCTGAGCCGGCGAGTCGCTGACGTGCGGGTTGGCGGGGCTCCTGCCGGTGTTCCCCGTTGCAGGCGAAACTGCTGGCCGCTCATGTGGGCTGTGAGCGGCTCGCGCCGCCCCGTAGTCTCGTTCCGTCCACACGGGAGCAGAGGCGGGGGCGTTCACGCGATGGCGAAGCCGGTACGTGCGGCACTGGGGGATGTCTGGCTCAAGTGCCAGGTCTGCCAGGGTGACGTGTTCAGAGAGCGGGGTGTCTTGCTCAACAGCACCGGGATGGAGTTCATGAAGCTGGCCTGGGCCGACGAGAACGCCACGGGCCTGATCTGCTGGCGATGCGGTTACGTGCACCTCTTCGTCAACAAGGACATCAAGCTCTATCGGGCAGACAAGTGACGAATGTCTACCCTCCCGGGGTGTTTCGTCCACCTTCCGCCCCACCTCCACCCACCACTCCCTGGCGTCCCGGACGAATGCCGGCACCCGCGAGCTGATGACCCGCCTCGGGCACAGCCCGACCCGTGCGGCGCTGATCCATCAGCACACCTCTGATCGCCGTGAGCGGGAGATCGCCGTGAGCGGGAGAACGCCGTGAGCGGGAGATCGCCGACGGGGCCGACGCGGTGATCGTGAACGCTCTGAAGCGGCGTCGTCGGCCGAAGGGGCACGCGGGGGACACGCAGGGCCGAACAGCCCGGGGAGCGACCGAAGGCCCAGGGGCGGCGAACATGCTGCCTACCTGGGCCTTCGGCGTTCAGAGCGGGCGACGGGAATCGAACCCGCGTAGCTAGTTTGGAAGACTAGTGCTCTACCATTGAGCTACGCCCGCACATGACGCGCCGCAGGTCAGGTGACCGCGGCACTGGAGGCATCGTAGCGGGTCGCCGCCCCTCGCCGCACACCCGATTCCCGCCCGCGCCGGACGCCCCCACGGCGTCGGCGAAATGCGGCGGCCCCGCTGTCGTCGGCCATGTACCCTACGTGTCGCACCAGACGGGGTGTGGCGCAGCTTGGTAGCGCGTCCGCTTTGGGAGCGGAAGGCCGTGGGTTCAAATCCCGCCACCCCGACCACCGACCGGTCAACACCGGTCACCCGAGCGATCACTCCGGTTGATCGCCTTTGGGGCGTTCAGCCGTGGCGGTTACTATGCAAGCTGCGCGCCCGTGTGTCTCATCCGCAGGAACCCACTGGACATCCACTGGACATCCATCTGGATCCTCCGGACGTCCTCCGGGCGGCGAATCCGCCGGACCAGTCTGGCTCCGGCAGAAACCAAGAAGTCAGCCACAAGGAGACCGAACCGTGAAGAGCGCCGTGGAGACCCTGAACCCGACCCGGGTTCGGCTCACTGTCGAGGTGCCCTTCGAGGAGCTCAAGGACAGCCTCGACGCGGCGTACAAGAAGATCAACCAGCAGGTCACGGTGAAGGGCTTCCGCAAGGGCAAGATCCCGGCCCGCGTCATCGACCAGCGGTTCGGCCGCGGTGCGGTCCTGGAGGAGGCGGTCAACGACGCGCTTCCGAAGTTCTACACCGAGGCGGTCAACGAGGCCGAGCTCTCCGTCCTGGGCCAGCCCGAGGTCGACATCACCGAGCTGAAGGACGGCGAGACGCTGAACTTCACCGCCGAGGTCGACGTCCGCCCGGCCCTGGAGATCCCGGACTACTCCGGCATCGAGGTCGAGGTCGACGCCGTCGAGGTGACCGACGAGGACGTCGAGAAGTCGGTCGAGCAGCTCCGCGAGCGCTTCGCCTCGACCTCCCCGGTCGAGCGCGCCGCCGAGGACGGCGACGTCGTCACCATCGACCTCGAGGCCAAGGTCGACGGCGAGGTCCTCGAGGACGGCGTGGCCACCGGCGTCTCCTACACCATCGGCTCCGGCGAGCTGCTCGACGGCATCGACGACGCCGTCAAGGGCCTGTCCGCCGGCGAGGAGGCCACCTTCACCTCCGAGCTCAAGGGCGGCTCCGCGGCCGGCAAGGAGGCCGAGGTCACCGTCAAGGTCACCCAGGTCGCCGCGCGTGAACTGCCCGAGCTGGACGACGAGTTCGCGCAGCTTGCGTCCGAGTTCGACACCCTCGAGGAGCTGAAGGCCGACAGCCGCAAGCGCCTGGAGAACATGAAGCAGTACGACCAGGCCACGCAGGCCCAGGAGCGCGTCCTGGAGAAGCTGCTGGAGCTCGTCGAGGTGCCCGTCCCCGAGAAGCTGCTCGAGGACGAGATCAACACCCGCAAGCACAACCTCGAGCACCACCAGCTCGGCCAGATGGGCCTCGACCTCGAGAAGTACCTGGAGATCCAGGGCAAGACCGCCGAGGAGTTCGAGAACGAGACCCGCGAAGCCGCGATCAAGGGCATCAAGACCCAGTTCGTGCTCGACGAGCTGGTCAAGCAGGAGAAGCTGAACGTCAACCAGGAGGAGCTCACCGAGCACCTCATGCGCCGCGCCGCCTCCTCCGGCATGTCCCCCGACCAGTTCGCGCAGGCCGTCGTCGAGGGCGGCCAGGTGCCGCTGCTGGTCGGCGAGGTCGCCCGCGGCAAGGCCCTGGCCGTCGTGGTCGAGAAGGCCACGGTGAAGGACACCAACGGCGAGATCATCGACCTGGACGACGAGGACGAGGCCGACGAGGCCGCCGAGGCCGCGGACGGCACCGAGGCCGAGGCCGCCGCGGAGACGGCCGACGCCGCCGCCGAGGACGAGGCCGCGGAGAAGACCGAGGGCTGACGCCCACGGCGCCGCACACGCCGCAGGACGGGCCCCGGGTCATCGGATGACCCGGGGCCCGTCCGTCTCCCGGCGAGGCGCTACGCCCCCGGCGAACACCCCCCTGTGCGGGATTCCCCGACGGGACCCGCGCGTTAGGGTCCATGAGTACGGGGGCAGGGGTGTCGGCGAACCGAACCGCCGGACGGCCCCCGGCAGGGAAACGTGAGACGGCCCGGCGCCGTCGTAAGACGAGCAGGTGGATACGTGACGAATCTGATGCCCTCCGCCGCCGGCGAGCCTTCCATCGGTGGTGGCCTCGGCGACCAGGTCTACAACCGGCTGCTCAACGAGCGGATCATCTTCCTCGGCCAGCCGGTCGACGACGACATCGCCAACAAGATCACCGCGCAGCTGCTGCTCCTTGCCGCCGACCCGGACAAGGACATCTACCTCTACATCAACAGCCCCGGCGGCTCGATCACGGCCGGAATGGCGATCTACGACACCATGCAGTACATCAAGAACGACGTGGTGACCATCGCCATGGGCCTCGCCGCCTCGATGGGGCAGTTCCTGCTCAGCGCGGGCACGCCGGGCAAGCGCTTCGCGCTCCCGAACGCCGAGATCCTGATCCACCAGCCCTCTGCCGGCCTGGCCGGCTCGGCCTCCGACATCAAGATCCACGCCGAGCGGCTGCTGCACACCAAGAAGCGCATGGCCGAGCTGACGGCCTTCCACACGGGTCAGTCGGTGGAGCAGATCACCCGCGACTCCGACCGCGACCGCTGGTTCGACGCCGACGAGGCCAAGGAGTACGGCCTCATCGACGAGGTCATCACCACGGCCGCCAACATGCCGGGCGGCGGCGGCACCGGGGCCTGAGCCCCGCACGGGGACCGGAAAGCCCCCACGCAGCCCCCAGCCGACCGCCTCAGCCCCTAGGAGACAGACAGTGAACGACTTCCCCGGCAGCGGCCTGTACGACCGCGCACGAGCCGAGCTCACGGTGCCCGTCGCCGAGTCCCGGTACGTCATCCCGCGCTTCGTCGAGCGCACCTCGCAGGGCATCCGCGAGTACGACCCGTACGCAAAGCTGTTCGAGGAGCGCGTGATCTTCCTCGGCGTGCAGATCGACGACGCCTCCGCCAACGACGTCATGGCGCAGCTGCTGTGCCTGGAGTCGATGGACCCCGACCGGGACATCTCGGTCTACATCAACAGCCCCGGCGGCTCCTTCACCGCGCTCACGGCCATCTACGACACGATGCAGTTCGTGAAGCCGGACATCCAGACGGTCTGCATGGGCCAGGCGGCCTCCGCCGCGGCCGTCCTGCTGGCCGCCGGCACGCCCGGCAAGCGCATGGCGCTGCCGAACGCCCGCGTGCTGATCCACCAGCCCTACAGCGAGACCGGCCGCGGCCAGGTCTCCGACCTGGAGATCGCGGCCAACGAGATCCTGCGGATGCGCTCGCAGCTGGAGGAGATGCTGGCCAAGCACTCCACCACGCCGATCGAGAAGATCCGCGAGGACATCGAGCGCGACAAGATCCTCACGGCCGAGGACGCCCTGTCGTACGGCCTGATCGACCAGATCATCTCGACCCGGAAGATGAACAACGCGGCCGTCCGCTGACGCGGAGGCTGTATTGTCTGCCGCTCCTTGGCACGGTCACGTCCAAGCGAACCGTGCCAAGGGGGGCCCGGACGGGGGGCTCGGCAAGGTACCGTCGACATAAGGCAGCACCAGGAGCCGCTGGACTCTCAACATCCAGGCGTCTCCCAGGCGAAGGGGAAGCACACCGTGGCACGCATCGGTGACGGCGGCGATCTGCTCAAGTGCTCGTTCTGCGGCAAGAGCCAGAAGCAGGTCAAGAAGCTCATCGCAGGGCCTGGTGTGTACATCTGCGACGAGTGCATCGATCTCTGCAACGAGATCATCGAGGAGGAGCTCGCCGAGACCAGCGAGGTGCGCTGGGAGGAGCTCCCCAAACCGCGCGAGATCTACGAGTTCCTCGAGGGCTACGTCGTCGGCCAGGAGGCCGCGAAGAAGGCCCTGTCCGTGGCGGTCTACAACCACTACAAGCGCGTCCAGGCCGGCGAGAACGGCGGCGGCAGCGGCCGTGACGACGCGATCGAGCTGGCGAAGTCCAACATCCTGCTGCTGGGCCCCACGGGCTCCGGCAAGACCCTCCTCGCCCAGACGCTGGCGCGCATGCTGAACGTCCCGTTCGCGATCGCCGACGCCACCGCGCTGACGGAGGCCGGGTACGTCGGCGAGGACGTCGAGAACATCCTGCTGAAGCTGATCCAGGCGGCCGACTACGACGTCAAGAAGGCCGAGACGGGCATCATCTACATCGACGAGATCGACAAGGTCGCCCGCAAGAGCGAGAACCCGTCGATCACCCGCGACGTCTCCGGCGAGGGCGTCCAGCAGGCCCTGCTGAAGATCCTGGAGGGCACCACGGCCTCGGTCCCGCCGCAGGGCGGCCGCAAGCACCCGCACCAGGAGTTCATCCAGATCGACACGACGAACGTCCTGTTCATCGTGGGCGGCGCGTTCGCGGGCCTGGAGAAGATCATCGAGTCCCGGGCGGGCGCCAAGGGCATCGGCTTCGGCGCGACGATCCGCTCCAAGCGCGAGCTGGAGGCCAAGGACCAGTTCGAGGACGTCATGCCCGAGGACCTGGTCAAGTTCGGCATGATCCCCGAGTTCATCGGCCGCCTGCCCGTCATCACCTCGGTCCACAACCTGGACCGCGAGGCCCTCCTGCAGATCCTGGTCGAGCCGCGCAACGCCCTCGTCAAGCAGTACCAGCGCCTGTTCGAACTCGACGGCGTGGAGCTGGACTTCGAGCGCGAGGCGCTGGAGGCCATCGCCGACCAGGCCATCCTCCGCCAGACCGGCGCGCGCGGCCTGCGCGCCATCATGGAGGAAGTCCTCATGTCCGTGATGTACGAGGTCCCGTCCCGCAAGGACGTGGCCCGCGTCGTCATCACGGCCGACGTCGTCCACTCCAACGTGAACCCGACCCTGATCCCGAGGGACGCCCGCGGCCGGGGACCGGGAGAGCAGAAGACGGCCTGACACCCGTCCCGCACACAGCGAAGCCGCACACGGCGAAGGGGCCCCGGACGACCGGGGCCCCTTCGCCGTGTGGCGCCTGCCGCCGCTGTACGGCGGCTGCCGCGTCAGGCCTTGACGCGGACGTCGTTGCGGAGCTTGGCGGTGATGGAGGCCGCGTCCTCGATGGAACCGCCGTCACCTGAGGCCAGCGAGGCGAGGCTGAAGGACGTCACGTAGGCGATGGTGCTGTGGTCGCCCCAGATGCAGAACGGCATCTTGAAGGTCTCGGGCGTGCCCGCGGTCGTGGTGGTGGACTGGTCGTTCTTGAGCTCCATCTGCTGGCACTTCATGACGCCGTTCGAGAAGCCGTCCGGGTGGACCGTCTCCGGGCTTCCGATGAGGCTGCCCTGGTCGCTGTCCTTCTTCGACTCCTCCGAGACCTTGGCGAACATGGCGTCGACGACGGCCTCGGGGTTGTCGATGGTGCCGTAGACGCCGGCGAAGGACAGGTTCTTCATGGTCATGCCCGTGCCGTTGGAGTAACCCGCGTTGACGTCCTTCGGGTTCTTCACGCCGTACTTCTCGAAGTCCGACAGGTCGGAGTCGCTCAGGGAGCCCGAGGACCCGGCGTTGTCGGCCTTCTTGTACGTTCCGTCGATCACGGTCGCCGGCGTCGTCAGCTTGTGCGGGCCGTCGTCGGCGACGTCCGAGCCGCTGCCTCCGCCGCTCGAGCCGAGCAGGACGGCCGCGCCCACCGCGATCGCCGCCACGACCGCCACCGCGCCGATGATCAGGCCGGTCTTCTTCTTGCCGCCGCCCGGCATCGGCGGCTGGGGCATGCCGTAGGGCGGCTGGCCGTACGGGGGCTGCTGACCGTACTGCGGCTGCTGGCCGTACGGGTTCGGCTGCGGGGGCATGCCCTGCGAGGGGATGGGCTGCGTGGGAGGCTGCTGGGGGAACCCGTAGCCGGGCTGCCCCTGCGGCGGCTGCTGGGGGTAGCCGTAGCCGGGCTGGGGGGCCTGCGGCGGCTGCTGGCCGTAGGGGCCCGGCTGGCCGTACGGCCCGGGCTGCTGAGGCTGCCCGCCGTACGGGCCCGGCTGGTTCTGACTCATTACTGGGTTCCCCTCCAGATGCTTACGTCGTCCTGACATCCTGGCGCAGACCCTGGGCGTACACGGCATCGGGGGGCGTACCGTTACACAACAAAGGCGTTTCGAGACAGCCCTGCGACACCCCTAAACTGAGCCCGTGACCGAGAACGCTCAGCAGCAGCCATCAGCGCCCGACACCGAACTGCCGACCCAGTACGCGCCGGCCGACGTAGAGGGGCCGCTGTACGAGCGCTGGGTAGAGCGGGGCTACTTCGAGGCGGATGCCAAGAGCGACAAGCCGCCGTACACCATCGTCATCCCGCCGCCGAACGTCACCGGCAGCCTGCACCTCGGGCACGCCTTCGAGCACACGCTCATCGACGCGCTGACCCGCCGCAAGCGCATGCAGGGCTACGAGACGCTGTGGCAGCCCGGCATGGACCACGCCGGCATCGCCACGCAGAACGTCGTCGAGCGCGAGCTGGGCAAGGAGGGCAAGTCCCGCCACGACCTGGGCCGCGAGGCCTTCGTCGAGCGCGTCTGGCAGTGGAAGGCCGAGTCCGGCGGGCAGATCTCCGGCCAGATGCGCCGTCTCGGCGACGGCGTCGCCTGGTCCCGTGAGCGCTTCACCATGGACGAGGGGCTCTCCAAGGCCGTCCAGACCATCTTCAAGCGCCTCTACGACGACGAGCTGATCTACCGCGCCGAGCGCATCATCAACTGGTGTCCGCGCTGCCTGACGGCCATCTCCGACATCGAGGTGGAGTACCAGGACGACGACGGCGAGCTGGTCAGCATGAAGTACGGGGACGGGGACGACTCCATCGTCGTCGCCACCACCCGTGCCGAGACGATGCTCGGCGACACCGCCGTCGCCGTCCACCCCGACGACGAGCGCTACCGCCACCTGGTCGGCAAGCTGATCAGGCTGCCGCTGACCGACCGCTCCATCCCGGTCGTCGCCGACACCCACGTCGACCCCGAGTTCGGCACGGGCGCCGTCAAGGTCACCCCGGCCCACGACCCGAACGACTTCGAGATCGGCCAGCGCCACGGCCTGCCGTCCCTGACGATCATGGACGAGCACGCCGTCATCACCGCGCACGGCCCCTTCCAGGGCCTGGACCGGCTGGAGGCCCGCTCCGCCATCGTCGCCGCGCTGCGCGCCGAGGGCCGGATCGTCGCCGAGAAGCGGCCCTACGTCCACTCCGTCGGGCACTGCTCGCGCTGCAAGACCACCATCGAGCCGCGCCTGTCCATGCAGTGGTGGGTCAAGGTCGGCCCGCTGGCGAAGGCGGCCGGTGACGCCGTCCGCGAGGGCAAGGTCAAGATCCACCCGCAGGAGATGGAGAAGCGGTACTTCGACTGGGTCGACAACCTCCATGACTGGTGCATCTCGCGCCAGCTGTGGTGGGGTCACCGCATCCCGGTCTGGTACGGCCCGGACGGCGAGGTCGTCTGCGTCGGCCCCGACGAGGAGCCGCCGTCCGGCGAGGGCTGGCGTCAGGACACCGACGTCCTCGACACCTGGTTCTCCTCGGGCCTTTGGCCCTTCTCCACCCTCGGCTGGCCCGAACAGACCGAGTCGCTCGCGAAGTTCTACCCGAACTCCGTCCTGGTCACCGGCTACGACATCCTCTTCTTCTGGGTCGCCCGGATGATGATGTTCGGCCTGTACGCGATGGACGGCACCCCGCCGTTCCACACCATCGCCCTGCACGGCATGGTCCGCGACCAGTTCGGCAAGAAGATGTCCAAGTCCTTCGGCAACGCGGTCAATCCGCTGGACTGGATGGACAAGTACGGCTCCGACGCACTGCGGTTCACCCTCGCGCGCGGCGCCAACCCCGGCGTCGACGTCCCGATCGGCGAGGACTGGGTCCAGGGCTCCCGGAACTTCGCCAACAAGATCTGGAACGCCACCCGGTTCGCCCTGATGAACGGCGCGACGGTGGACGGCCCGCTGCCGGCGCCGGAGAAGATGTCGGCCACCGACCGCTGGATCCTCTCCCGCCTGAACTCCGTCGTCGCCGAAGTCGACGCGTACTACGACGACTACCAGTTCGCCAAGCTCTCCGACGCCCTCTTCCACTTCGCCTGGGACGAGGTCTTCGACTGGTACGTCGAGCTGTCCAAGACGACGTTCCAGGCGGGCGGCGAGGCGGCCGAGGTCAGCAAGCGGGTCCTCGGCGAGGTCCTGGACGTCACCCTCAGGCTGCTGCACCCGGTGGTCCCGTTCGTCACCGAGACCCTGTGGACGACGCTGACCGGCGGCGAGTCCGTCGTCATCGCCGAGTGGCCGGCCGACAGTGGCTTCCGGGACGCCGACGCCGAGCGGGAGATCGAGAGCCTGCAGTCGGTCATCACCGAGGTCCGCCGCTTCCGCGCCGACCAGGGCCTCCAGCCCGGCCAGCGGGTGCCGGCCCGGCTGACCCTGGACGGCACGCCGTTCGCGGCGCACGAGGCCGCCGTCCGCCAGCTGCTGCGCCTGCAGCCCGAGGGCGACAACTTCACGGCCACGGCCACCCTGCCGGTCGCCGGCGCCGAGGTCGCCCTCGACCTCTCCGGCACGATCGACGTGGCCGCCGAGCGCAAGCGGCTGGCGAAGGACCTGGCGGCGGCGCAGAAGGAGCGCCAGCAGGCCGAGGCCAAGCTGGGCAACGAGGCGTTCCTCGCCAAGGCCCCGGAGCCCGTCGTGGACAAGATCCGCACGCGGCTGGCCAAGGCCGAGGAGGACATCGCCCGCATCGAGGCCCAGCTGGACCGCCTGCCGCAGGCCTGAGCACCGAGTGCCGAGCGGGAGCCCCCCGCCCCGCCGAGGCGGGGGGCTCCCGCCCACCCGCGGGCGCGGGGCAACGGCGACAGCGCCCCCGACGACCACGATCACCCGCAGCCGCCTGAACGTCCCGACCCGGACCCCGGCCGCGACCCCGGCTCCGGCCGCGGCCGCCCGGTCGACCCGGTCCAGCGCTGGCCGCGGCTGCCCGACCGGCGCGGCCGCAGCCGTCCGGTCGACCCGGTCCAGCGCTGGCCGCAGCCGCTTGACCGGCTCGGCTGGACCGGCCCGACCGGCCCGACCGGCGCGGCCGCAGCCGTCCGGTCGACCCGGTCCAGCGCTGGCCGCAGCCGCTTGACCGGCTCGGCTGGACCGGCCCGACCGGCGCGGCCGCAGCCGTCCGGTGGCACGGGTCCGGCGCGGGCCGAGGCCGCTT
>NZ_JBFADM010000106.1:0-17964 GCF_040641355.1 Streptomyces sp. NPDC020996 | reverse complement strand
GGCGCCCGCTCCCAGGGCAACGTAGCACGTCCACCGGGTCGTCGAGCTGGTCGGTGAGGCACGGGTGCCGGGCCGCCGCGCTCTTGAGGGGCGCGGGGAACTGCGCGACCTGCCGCGACGGCGCGGCAGGCGCTCGACGGCATGGAGCGGTACTCCCACCAGCCTGTGGATAACTCGTGGGCCTGTCGGTGCGGAGCCCTATCGTGGAGGCAGTGGTCGAGGGACCACGGGCGGGGAACCGGACAACGGGCGGGACGGGCGGGATCAGCGAGATGGCAGTGATGACGGACCCGGGGACGACCGACAGCGAGGCGCTGGCCACGCTGCGCCGGGTCTTCGGATACGAGGCCTTCCGCGGCGAGCAGGAAGCGGTCATCGAGCACGTGGTGGCCGGCGGCGACGCGGTCGTCCTGATGCCGACCGGCGGCGGCAAGTCGCTGTGCTACCAGATCCCGTCCCTGGTCAGACCGGGCACGGGCGTGGTGGTCTCCCCGCTGATCGCGCTGATGCAGGACCAGGTGGACGCGCTGCGGGCGCTGGGCGTGCGCGCCGGGTTCATGAACTCCACGCAGGACTTCGACGAGCGCCGGGTGGTGGAGGCCGAGTTCCTCGCCGGCGAGCTGGACCTGCTGTACCTGGCGCCGGAGCGGCTGCGGCTCGACGCGACGCTGGACCTGCTCTCCCGCGGCAAGATCGCGGTCTTCGCGATCGACGAGGCGCACTGCGTGTCCCAGTGGGGCCACGACTTCCGGCCCGACTACCTCGCGCTCTCCCTGCTCGGTGAGCGCTGGCCGGACGTCCCGCGGATCGCGCTGACGGCGACGGCCACGCACGCGACGCACCAGGAGATCACGCAGCGGCTGAACATGCCGGACGCCCGGCACTTCGTGGCGAGCTTCGACCGGCCCAACATCCAGTACCGGATCGTCCCCAAGGCCGACCCCAAGAAGCAGCTGCTGAGCTTCCTGCGCGAGGAACACGCGGGTGACGCGGGCATCGTGTACTGCCTCTCGCGCAACTCGGTGGAGAAGACGGCCGAGTTCCTCTCCCGCAACGGCATCGAGGCCGTGCCGTACCACGCGGGCCTGGACGCGGGCACGCGCGCGGCGCACCAGTCCCGGTTCCTGCGCGAGGACGGCCTGGTCGTGGTGGCGACCATCGCCTTCGGCATGGGCATCGACAAGCCCGACGTCCGCTTCGTCGCCCATCTCGACCTGCCCAAGTCCGTCGAGGGGTACTACCAGGAGACGGGCCGCGCGGGCCGCGACGGACTGCCGTCGACGGCCTGGATGGCGTACGGCCTCAACGACGTCGTACAGCAGCGCAAGCTGATCCAGTCCGGGGAGGGCGACGAGGCGTTCCGCCGCCGCGCGGCCGCCCATCTCGACTCCATGCTGGCGCTGTGCGAGACGGCCCAGTGCCGCCGCGGCCAGCTCCTCGCCTACTTCGGGCAGGACCCCGACCCGGCGGGCTGCGGCAACTGCGACACCTGCCTGGCGCCGCCCGAGACCTGGGACGGCACGGTCGCGGCCCAGAAGGTGCTGTCGACGGTGGTGCGGCTGCAGCGGGAGCGCGGCCAGAAGTTCGGCGCGGTGCAGATCGTCGACATCCTGCTGGGCCGGCGCACGGCCAAGGTGATCCAGTTCGACCACGACCAGCTGTCGGTCTTCGGCATCGGCGAGGAACTCACCGAGGGCGAATGGCGAGGCGTCGTAAGGCAGTTGCTGGCGCAGGGACTCCTCGCGGTCGAGGGGGAGTACGGCACGCTGGTGCTGACCGAGGCCAGCGGTTCGGTGCTGCGGCGCGAGCGGGAGGTGCCGCTGCGCAAGGAGCCGAAGAGGCCGACGACCTCGCGGTCGGGCTCGGCGGGCGCGGGTGCGGGTTCGGGGCGGGGCGAGCGCAAGCCCAGGGCCGCGGCGGCCGAGCTGCCCGCGGAACTGCAGCCCGCCTTCGAGGCGTTGCGCGCCTGGCGCGCCGAACAGGCCCGTGAACAGGGCGTCCCGGCCTACGTCATCTTCCACGACGCCACGCTGCGGGAGATCGCCACGGCCTGGCCCACGTCCGTCGCGCAGCTCGGCGGCGTCAGCGGGGTCGGCGAGAAGAAGCTGGCGACGTACGGGGAGGGCGTCCTCGCGGTGCTGGCCGCTCTGAGCGGGGCACCCGGCACGGCTGCGGCGACGGACGGAGAGCCCGGCAGCGGCGGACCGGGCACCGCCGGTCCCGGCAGCGGCGACCCCGGCGACGGTCACGACTGGCCCGAGATGGACGCGGAGCCGGAACCGGACGACTGGATGTAGGGATATGCGGATACAGGGCTTTCGGGGATAGCGCGTGTAGGGCTGTCGGGGACATCGCGGTCAGTTCAGTGCCGTGAGGCCGGGGGCGAACGCGATCAGCAGCGGCAGCAACGGCACCAGCGCCGCCGCCGTCGTGGTGAGCGCCCGGTCCCGGCGGCCCAGCCGGGGCGGCGGCTCGAGGAGCCGGTCGACACGCTCGCCGAGGAGGCGGTGGCTGGAGGCGCAGGACAGGACGCCGCGGTGCTGGTTCAGCTCGATCAGCGCCAGCGCGGTCGTCAGGTGGCCCCACCGGCGGGAGGCGGTGTCGTCGGCGGCCAGCTCCACCAGCCGGTGCGTCTGGTCGCAGAAGTGGGCGAACAACGGCACCCGCGGGAACCCGGTCGCCAGCGCGGTCGACAGGTGCAGCAGCCAGTCGTGGCGGGCGCGCGCGTGACCGCGCTCGTGGGTGAGGACGGCGTTGAGCTGGTGGTCGGTGAGGCGGTGCAGCGCGCCGGTCGTGACGACCAGCTGGGGCGGGCTGCCCGGCATCCACCAGGCGTCCGGGTATTCGTCCTCCAGCACCAGCAGCGGGCCGCGTGCCGGTTCCCCCAGCCCGGCGGGCAGTTCGGGGGCGCGCTCGCGGAGGTGCGCGCGGGCCCGGACACGGCGCCGGCGCGCCTCGACGAGCTCCCGGGCGAGCATCGCGGTCGTCCAGGCCGCGCCGCACGCCAGCAGCAGGGTCAGCGCGGCGGCCCAGGGCGGGGCGGCGGACAGGTCGTACGCGGCGGTGACCGCGGCCGGCGCGGGCGCGAAGAGCTGGGCGCGCACGGTGCCGAAGACGGCGGCGGCGCCCAGCAGCAGGGCGGTCAGGCAGCACAGCAGGACCGTGGCCACCAGGCACTGCCACACCCACAGCGCGACCACCGGCTCCCGGTCGGGCCACCCGGCCCGCACCAGCGCACGCGGCGCCGGCACGGCGGCCGTCAGGGCGACGACGCTCAGCAGGAGCAGACAGACGGTCATGCCACGAACTCCGGTTGCTGGTCGGAGGAGGGGTGCGGTGATGCCGGCGTACGGACCCGAAGGACGACGCGCCAGCCGCCAGTATGACGGCGGCGGACGCGGGAGTCAGGAGACGGAAGCGGACGACTACGTCACGTGCCGCCACCGTCACAGTTCCGCCCCGGCCGCGTGCCGGTCCCGCCGTCCGGGTTCCGGCTGTCCGGTCCCGCTGTCCGGGTTCCGGCTGTCCGGTCCCGCTGTCCGGGTTCCGGCTGTCCGGTCACGCCGCCCGGCCGTCTCATCGGGCCACGTCACTCCGGGCCGCACTCCGAGCTGCCCCGGGGCCACGTCACCCCGGGGTGCCCGCCCGGGCCGTCGCAGCCCGGGTGACGTGGGCCCGGTCCCGCCGGATGGATCACTGCTGGGGCACTACCCTCCCCGTCACCTCGCCGAGGCCCACGCGGACCCCGCCCGGTCCGGGCGCCCACGCCGACAGCGTCACCACGTCCCCGTCCTCCAGGAACGTGCGCTTGCCGTCGGGGAGTTCGAGCGGGTCGCGCCCGTTCCAGGTCAGCTCCAGCAGGGACCCGCGCTGCGACGGTTCGGTGCCGCTCACCGTGCCCGAGCCGTACAGGTCGCCGGTCCGCAGCGAGGCCCCGTTGACGGTCATGTGCGCCAGTTGCTGCGCGGCCGTCCAGTACATGGTGGAGAAGGGGGGCTCGGAGACGACGTGACCGTTGATCGCGACGGAGATCCTCAGGTCGTAGCCGCCCGGCTCGTCCACGGAGCCGGAGTCGTCCAGGTAGGGCAGCAGCGGGTGCGTGCGCTCGGGCGGCGCCACCCGGGCCTCCTCCAGCGCGTCCAGCGGGGTGATCCACGCCGACACCGAGGTGGCGAAGGACTTGCCGAGGAACGGGCCGAGGGGGACGTACTCCCAGGCCTGGATGTCGCGCGCCGACCAGTCGTTGAGCAGGCACAGCCCGAAGACGTGGTCGCGGAAGTCGCCGAGCGCCACCGGCCGGCCCATCCGCGACTCCACGCCCACCACGAAGCCGACCTCGGCCTCGATGTCCAGCCGTACGGACGGTCCGAAGACGGGCGCGGCGTCGCTCGGGGCCTTGCGCTGCCCCGACGGGCGGACGACGTCCGTGCCGGAGACGACCACCGTGCCCGACCGGCCGTGGTAACCGATCGGCAGGTGCTTCCAGTTGGGGGTCAGCGAGTCGGCGGCGTCGGGGCGGAAGATCTGCCCGACGTTCCGGGCGTGGTTCTCGGAGGCGTAGAAGTCGACGTAGTCCGCGACCTCGAAGGGAAGGTGCAGGGTCACCGCGGACAGCGGGTGCAGGAACCGTTCGACCGTCTCCCGGTGGGCGGGCACGGTCACCCACGCCGTCAGCGCGCGCCGCACGTCCGACCAGGCGGTGCGGCCCGCGGCGAGGAGCGGGTTCAGCGAGGGCCGCGCGAGCAGGGAGGCGTACGGGGAGCCGAGCGCCACCGCCGCCGCGCCCGCGTCGAGGACGTGGTCGCCGAGGCGGACGCCCACGGTCCGGTCGGCGGACCCCTCGGGCGAGAAGACGCCGTAGGGAAGGTTGTGCGGGCCGAAGGGGTCGCCCTCGGGGACATCGAAGGGGGGCATGGGTGCTGCCTCACTCTCACCATGTGTCGCGTGCCGTCATGGGGCCGCGCGTACCGTCATGTGGCCGCGCCACACGTTACGGCCGAGTCGCCTGCCTTGGGCAGTTGTCCTGGGCAGTGTCGGGTACCGCGTGGTGAGCCGCGGCCCGCCAAGACGGGGCGCGAGCTTCGTGTCGTCGGTGCCGGGCCCGTCCTTCACCGGGCTGCCGGCCGAGGGCTCCTTCGGCGATGTCGGTGCGGTGAAGCGGGCGTGCGGAACCGGGCGTGCGGAACCGGGTGTGCGGAACCGGGTGTGCGGAACCGGGTGCGGGGCGGGGCTCCGCAACCGCCGTCCGGGCGCGGTGAGTCGGCGCGCCGCCCGGTCCGTATTCTCTGATCATGGCCGCACCCACCGCATACGCACTCGTCGCCACCGACCTGGACGGCACCCTGCTCCGAAGCGACGACACGCTCTCCGACCGCTCCCTCGCCGCGCTCGCGCGGGCGGCGGAGGCCGGCGCCCGGCACCTCGTCGTCACGGGCCGGCCGGCGCCGCGCGTACGGCCGCTGCTGGACGCCCTGGGCGGCGGCGGGCTCGCGGTGTGCGCGCAGGGCGCACAGGTCTACGACGCCGCGGCGGACCGCCTGCTGTGGTCCGTCACCCTGGACCGGGAACTGGCCGAGACCGCGCTCGGGAAGATAGAGGCCGAGGTGGGAGAGGTGTACGCGGCCGTCGACCAGGACGGCGTCGACGGGCTCACGCTCATCGAGCCCGGCTACCTCATGCCGCACCCCACCCTGCCCGCCGTGCGGGTCGGGCGGCGCGACGACCTGTGGAGCGCGCCGATCAGCAAGGTGCTGCTGCGTCACCCCGACCTCAGCGACGACGAGTTGACGGAGACGGCGCGCGCGGTGGTCGGTCCCCTCGCCACGGTCACCATGTCGGGACCCGGCACCGTCGAGCTCCAGCCGTGCGGGGTCACCAAGGCGACCGGCCTCGCGCTGGCCGCCGAACACCTGGGCCTGGGTCCGCACGAGACGATCGCCTTCGGGGACATGCCCAACGACATCCCCATGTTCGACTGGGCCGCCCACGGCGTCGCCATGGCCAACGCCCACCCCGAACTCCTCGCCGTCGCCGACGAGATCACCCTGTCGAACGAGGACGACGGCATCGCCGTCGTCCTCGAGCGGCTGTTCTCCGGGGCCTGATAGCCGCGCCTAGTAGGCGCCGTAGACGTTGTCGATCGAGCCGTAGCGCTTGGCCGCGTAGTTGCAGGCGGCGGTGATGTTCGCGATCGGGTCGTAGGGGTCGTACGACGTGCCGGGCACGTGGTAGGCGGCGAACGTCGGGTCGATGACCTGCAGCAGGCCCTTGGAGGGGGTGCCGGCGGCGGCGTTCGAGTCCCAGTTGTTGATCGCGTTCGGGTTGCCCGAGGACTCGCGCATGACGTTGCGGTAGATGCCGTTGTAGGAGCCCGGGATGCCGTGCTGCGCCATGACGCTGAGGGAGGCCCGGATCCAGCCGTCGAGGTTGTTGGGGTAGCCCAGCGAGGCGGCGGTGACGGTGGTCGAGGTGGCCGCGGACGCCTCGGTCGCGCCGACGAGCGGCAGCGCGAGCACGGCGAGGCCGGTGCCGGCGACGGCGAGTTTGCGGACGAGACGGGAGTTTCTGACGCGGGGGTGCCGGGCAGCTGCAGACATGACGGTTCCTCTCCGGCGCCTGCGAGGTGAGCTGTCGGGTTCGGGCGGGAGATGCCCGGCCGCCTCGCCCTGCGGCGACGCGACTTCACCCCTAGCCGGCCCGGTACGGTGCCCGGTCCGGCGACTTACCTGGTTCCCCCGCTCCTGCCGTGCGTGAGTTCGTCGATGGCTGTTCCCGGGCGGCGGCAGGATTCGGCGTCCGCCCGACAGGCCGGGAACGTATGCGAGAGCACATGTCCGGAACAAGTGGCGGTTTCGTATGCCGGGCTTTTTGACCTTGATGTGGGGCTTATGGGGTGCTTGATCCTTTGCGGCAGCCAAGGGTCAAATGGGCGGCGGTGAAAGGGATGTGAGGGTGTGGCGCGCGGGCGGCGGTACGGGGGCGGGCGTGAGCCAACTCACGGGCTTTCACAAGTGCGGCAAAACGGTCAATGAGGCCAACTCGGTTGCAATGGGCCGCTCGTGGGTCGGGGTGGTGTCATGTGGGCGGACTGCCGCCTGGTGATGGGTTCGGTGGAGGGTCGGTGAGCGGCCTGTGGGCGGCCTGTGGGCGGCTCGGTGTGGAGGGCCTGTGGGCGACCCGGCGGGCATGGGCGGGTGCGTGGTGGCTCGGCCGGCGGTCGGTGAGTGGCCGCCGGCCGGGCGGTGCCCTCCCGCGGGCCGGGCTGTGCCATCCCGCGCCGCAGGGGTCGCCTTGCGTGCCCACGTCAAGGGGCCTCGGTGCGGGCGCTGCTCGGCCCCAGGGCTCCGGCTCGCTTCCCTTGTCGGCCGATCGGGTATGTCTATAAATGTCCGTTCGTATCTGGTGATCGAAAACATGGCAGCCGTGATCCGATACCGCCCGTGCTGGACGGGTGGGCGGCATGGGTGATCGAAAGCCGACCGGATACGCTGACTTGAGTGGGGGCAGCGACCTATCGACAAACCGTGTAATCGCCAGCAGACACCAGCAGACAGGAGACCCCTCGTGACCGTCGTCGGGCCATTCGGGCTGAGCGTGCGGGACCAGGCTCTGGAAGCCGATGTCCAGGCCGGATTGGCGGCTGTCGAGGAGGGACTGCTCGAAGCCACCAAGAGCGAGGTCCCCTTCATCACGGAAGCCGCCCAGCACCTGGTGCGGGCGGGCGGGAAGCGGTTCCGTCCGCTCCTCGTGATGCTCGCCGCCCGGTTCGGTGACCCGTACGCGCCGGGGATCGTGCCGTCGGCCGTGGTCGTGGAGCTGACCCACCTCGCGACCCTGTACCACGACGACGTCATGGACGAGGCGGCGGTGCGGCGCGGCGTGGACAGTGCGAACACCCGCTGGGGCAACTCGGTGGCGGTCCTCACCGGCGACTTCCTGTTCGCCCGCGCCTCGCACATCCTGGCCGACCTGGGGCCCGAGGCGGTCCGGGTGCAGGCCGAGGCGTTCGAGCGGCTGGTCACCGGGCAGATCCTGGAGACCGCTGGCCCGCAGGACGGCCGGGACCCCGTCGAGCACTACCTCGACGTCCTGGGCGGCAAGACGGGGTCGCTGGTGGCCGTGTCCTGTCGGTTCGGCGCGATGATGTCCGGCGCCGACGAGACGGTCGTCGACGTGCTCACCCAGTACGGGGAGCGGCTCGGCGTCGCCTTCCAGCTGGCCGACGACGTGCTGGACATCGCCTCCGACTCGCACGAGTCCGGGAAGACCCCGGGCACGGACCTGCGGGAGGGCGTCCCGACGCTGCCGGTGCTGCGGCTGCGGGAGCGGGCGGCCCGGCTGGGGCTCGCCGAGGACATCGCCCTGTGCGAGCTGCTGGACTCCGACCTGAGCGACGACGCGCGGCACGCCCGGGCGCTGGCGGAGCTGCGGGCGCATCCCGCGCTGGAGCAGGCGCGGCGCGACACGGTGCGGTACGCGGAGGACGCCAGGGCGGCCCTCGCCCCGCTCCCGGAATGCGACGCGAAGGCGGCGCTGGTGCAGCTGTGCGACGCGGTGGTGCACCGCGCCGGGTGACACTCCCGGCGGCCAGGTTCTGTCTGGTTCGATGCGGTGCGGTGCGACTTGTCCTGACTCGTCTCCGAGTCGGAGCCGCTCACTGAGTGGCGTACGTCACGCCGCCGCGCCGCACCCCTACGGGTAGGCGGACGCGCCGCCCTCTCGTGTCATACCCCAGGCGTACACGGAGTTGGCTCCGCGGTCTGACGCTTCCTGACGGGCGATTTGGTCAGATGGAGACCACGGAAAACACCAATCCTCACCGATTCGGGTGAGAATGGCGGCTCGGGGTGAATCGTGAGTGGAGCAGCCGCCGCCGACGACGGAGGTAAGGCACACATGGCACCGTACGGATCCGACGACAGCACGATCGCCGGGGAGTCCGACGACCTGCGCGCGGGACGGCGCAAGGCCGCGCGGTACGTCGTCCCGGTCGCGGTCGTGGGGGTGGCGGCGGCGACCATCGGGCTGGTCCCCGCGCTCGCCGACTCCGGGGACCCCGACCTGCCGAAGATCAGCGCGCAGCAGCTCATCGAGAAGATCGCGAAGTCGGACGTGCAACAGCTGTCCGGCACGGTGAAGATCAGCACGGACCTGGGACTGCCCGACTTCGGCGGGCTGGAGAGCTCGCTGGCCTCCGGCGCCTCCGGGTCCGGCGGCGACGGCTCCTCCGCGGACCCGTCCACCAAGCTCCCCGAGCTGGCCTCCGGCACCCACACCCTGCGCGTGGCGGCCGACGGCCCCGAGAAGCAGAAGCTGTCCCTGCTGGAGGACGCGGCCGAGTACAGCCTCTTCCGCAACGGCAAGGACGTGTGGGGCTACGACAGCAAGTCGAACGAGGTCTACCACGCGACCGACTCCGGTGGCGCGGCGCGCGAGCAGCGGCGGGAGGACCTGCCCGCCACGCCGAAGGACCTCACCGAGGACGCCCTGAAGGCCGTCGACGACACGACCTCGGTGACCGTCGAGGGCACCGCGCAGGTCGCCGGCCGGGACGCCTACCGCCTGGTCGTCAAGCCGAAGCAGTCCGGCTCGACCGTCGGCCAGATCACCGTCGCCGTGGACGCGAAGACCGGGATGCCGCTGAAGTTCACGCTGACGCCCGCGAGCGGCGGCGCCGCGGTGGTCGACGCCGGCTTCACCCAGGTCAGCTTCGCCGCGCCGGCGGCGTCCACCTTCGACTTCACGCCTCCCAAGGGCGCGAAGATCACCGAGGGCGGTGCGGGCGGTGCGGGCGGTACGGGCGGTACGACCGGGCACGCCCGGAAGGGCGACGGGGGCACCGAGGGCCTCGGGCAGGGCTTCGGGCAGGGCTCCGACGGGCTGAACGTCATCGGCGAGGGCTGGAACTCCGTCGCCGTCTTCGACAACGGCGGCCAGGGCGTCCCGTCCGGCTCCGGCTCCGGCTCCGGCGCCGACGGCGCCTTCGGCGGCTTCCTCGACTCGCTCGGCGACAAGGTGTCCGGCAGCTTCGGCTCGGGCACGGTCTTCAAGACCCGTCTGATCAACGCCCTGGTCACCGACGACGGCAAGGTCTACGTCGGCGCCGTGACCAAGGACGCGCTGGTGAAGGCCGCCGGCGAAGGGAAGTAACCCCGCACGGGCCGACAATCACCGTACGGGCCGACAATCACCGTAGGGCCGACACCACCGCACGGGCCACCGCACGGGCCACCGTACGGGCACGACGGATCGAGGGAGCCGATGGAGGAGACGTCCGCCACGGAGCCGGACGCGCACGGCGCGGGCGACGGCGTCATCGTCACCCGCGCGCTCACCAAGCGCTACCGCGGCGGGCAGCTCGCCGTCGACGGCCTGGACCTGACCGTCCCGGCGGGCAGCGTCTTCGGCTTCCTCGGTCCGAACGGCTCCGGCAAGACCACCACCATCCGCATGCTGATGGGCCTGATCGAGCCGACGTCGGGCACGGCGCACGTCCTCGGGCGCCCCATGCCACGCGCCGCGCGCGCCGTGCTCCCGCACGTCGGGGCCCTCATCGAGGGCCCCGCCCTCTACGGCTTCCTCTCCGGCCGCGACAACCTGCTGCGCTACGACGCCGCCGACCCGACCGCCGACCCGCGCACCCGGCGCGCGCGCGTCGCGGCGGCGCTGGACCGGGTGGGGCTGACGACGGCGGCCGGCAAGAAGGCCAGGGCCTACTCGCTGGGCATGAAGCAGCGGCTCGGCCTCGCCGCCGCGCTGCTGCGGCCCCGCAGGCTGCTGGTGCTGGACGAGCCGACCAACGGCCTCGACCCGCAGGGCATGCGGGAGATCCGTTCACTGGTGCGGGAGCTGGCGTCGGACGGCACGACCGTCTTCCTCTCCTCCCACCTCCTCGACGAGATCGAGCAGGTCTGCACGCACGCCGCGGTCATGGCGCAGGGCCGCCTCGTCACGCAGGGCGCGGTGGCCGACCTGGCGGCGGGGACGCGCGGCCGCCTGGTGGTGACCACGCCCGACCCGCAGGACGCGGCCCGGGTGCTGAAGGAACAGGGCGCCGGCGACGTCGTCGTGGCCGACGACCGGGTCACCGCCGAGCCGCCGGACCGCGACCTCGCGGAGGTCAACGCCGCGCTGGTGACGGCCGGCGTCCGGGTCCGCGGCTTCGGCGTCGAGCGGGCCTCGCTGGAGGACGCGTTCGTGGCGCTGACGGGGGAGGGGTTCGATGTCGCGGGCTGAGAGCGTCGCCGAGGTGCGCACACCGAATCCGCTGTGGTCCCTCGGCCTCTTCCGCAGCGAACTGCGCACCACCTTCCGGCGCTGGCGCACGCTGGCCCTGCTGGGCGTGCTGGCGGCCGTGCCGGTGCTGGTGGGGATCGCGGTGAAGATCGAGACGAGCGACGGCCCGTCGGTGGGGCGCGGCGGGGGCGAGGGCCCGGCCTTCATCTCGCAGATCACCAACAACGGACTGTTCCTGGTCTTCACCGCGCTGGCCGCGACGCTCCCGTTCTTCCTGCCGATGGCGATCGGCGTCGTCGCGGGCGACGCGATCGCCGGCGAGGCGAACGCGGGCACCCTGCGCTACCTCCTGGTCGCCCCCGCCGGCCGTACCCGCCTGCTGCTCACGAAGTACGCGACCGTGCTGTCGTTCTGCCTGGTCGCCACCCTCGTGGTCGCCGTGTCCGCGTTGACGGTGGGCGCCCTCCTCTTCCCCCTCGGCGACCTCACGACCATCTCCGGCACGCGGATCGGCTTCGCCGAGGGCCTGGGCCGGGCCCTGCTCATCGCGCTGGTCGTCGCCGCGTCCCTGGTCGGCATGGCGGCTCTGGGCCTGTTCGTGTCGACGCTCACCAACAGCGGCATCGCGGCGATGGCGACGACGGTGGGCCTGCTGATCACGATTCAGATCCTCGACCAGATCCCCCAACTCCACGCCGTTCAGCCGTACTTCTTCTCCCACTACTGGCTGTCCTTCGCCGACCTGATGCGCGACCCGGTCTACTGGGACGACCTGGTCAGGAACCTCGGCCTGCAGGCCCTGTACGCGGCGGTGTTCGGTTCGGCGGCGTGGGCGCGCTTCACGGCGAAGGACATCACGGCGTAGCGCCGGGGCCGGGGCCGGGGGATGGCCCCTGCGTCCTGGATCCTGGTCCCGAACCATGGGTCCTGGGTCCTGGGTCCTGGGACGAGTCTGTGACGCTGCGGTGACGTGAGAACCGGGAGCGACCGGAGAGACTCGACCATACGCGCACGACCGGATCGTGACGCCGGGGAAGCACGGGCCCGACGGCGGGAGGGAGCACCATGGACCCGAACGCGTCGTCCGCTCGACTCCCGACGCATCCGAGTGAGGGAACGATGACTCGACTCAGCCGCGAGAAGAAGCGGGACACCCAGCGCGCCGCGGCGCTCTCCGCGGCCCTCGCGGCGCCGCCGATCGACGTCCGCGTCTCGGGCGCCGGCGCCGCCTCGGTGGACGGCGTCCCGGTCTCCGCGCCCGCCGGTGAGGAGATCCAGAACGCCGTGCTGAACCACCTCCACCGCCTCGCCGCCACCGCCGGGCATCCCGTGCACGCCACGGTCCACGACGAGCGCATCGGCTACGTCGTCCACCTCGAGGTCGGCCCCGACGGCTCCAGCGGCTTCACGGGGGAGCCGGTGCGGATGCCCGAGCCGGAGGACGGCGCGGCGGTCCGGCCGGCCGGGAAACCGCGGCCCGCGCCGGAGCGTACGCGGCCGGAGCACGGGCAGTCCGACCGGGCGCGGCAGCCGGAGCGGCCGGAGGGGCCGCTGCGCGGCACGCCCGAGTACGTCGTGCGGGCGGCCGCCGAGCCCGTGCGGGACGCCGTGCCGACCTTCCCGCTGCGGGCGGTACCGGAGCCGCAGCAGCCGGGCGGGAACGCTCGGACCTTCGCGCTGCGGGCCGTGCCGGAACCGTCGGGAGCCGCGCACGACCTGGCTTCCGGCACGGTGGCGCCCCCCACCGGCGCGTTCGGCCCGCCCCCGCTGATGGACGCAGTGCCGCCGCAGGCCGAGCACGGCCCTGAGGACGGACCCGAACACGTACCCGAGCGCGTGACCCAGGTCCGTTCCCGGCCCGCTCCCAAGCCCCTGTTGATCCCCGTCGAACCCGAACCCGAACCCGAACCCAGGCCCACCCCCACCCCCGCCCGTGGCTTCGACGCCGTCGCCGAGGCCGTCCTCGACGACCGCCCGCCCGCCGTCCCCACGCCCCTCACGGAGCCGATGGCCCGCATCGGCGAGGCGGTCAGGTCGGGCCGTACGGAGGTGGCGGCGGAGCTGGCGCAACAAACGATCGCCGACGCGTCCACGACCCTGGGCGCGGAGCACCCGGAGGTCCTCCGGCTGCGCGAGCTGACCGCGTACGTCGCCTACCTGGCCGGCGATCCGGTCCGCTCCTTCCGCCTCTCCCTCGCCCTCGTCCGCATCTTCCGCACCCGCGACGCGGAGGCGGCGTACGGCAACATCCAGAGCGCGGCCACCGCCTGGCGTGCCGTGCGGGACCCGGAGCAGGGGCTGGCACTGGGCCGCGACCTGATCGGCCTGTGGACCGAACTCGCGGCCGAGGGCGGCCCGGCCGCCGACGACATCGAGCGGCTGGAGTCGGCACGCGCCCGCATGGGCCGCCTCACGGCCCGCGCCCGCCGCCACGCCGAACCGTCCGCACACTGACCGACGCCGACCCGCCCCCGCCCGCACGCCGAACCGCCGCACGCTGACCGACGCCGTGCCGGCCCCGGCGACGGCGTCAGTGCACGCAGAACTCGTTGCCCTCCGGGTCCGCCATCACCACCCACTCCCCGGCGGGCTCCTTCACCCGCCGCAGCACGCTCGCGCCCAGCCCCTCCAGCCGTTCGACCTCGCCGTCCCGCCGCCCGTCGCCGGGATGCAGGTCGAGGTGGAGCCGGTTCTTGCCGGTCTTCGCCTCCGGCACCCGCTGGAACAGCAGCCGCCGCCCCAGTCCGGTCCCGCTGTCCGCGTCGTAGGGATCGTCCGGATGCCGTACGGCGATCAGGTCCCGGAAGGCCGGGCGGCCGTGATGGTCGACGGCGGCCTCGGCCGGCAGGGCGCCGAGCTGCAGCAGCCGCCGGACGAGGGCGCTGTTGTCCTCTGCCTCGTAGCCGAGTGCCGCGGCCCAGAAGTCGGCCTGCGCGTGCGGATCTCCGGAGTCGACGACGAGCTTGAAGTGAACGGGTCCTGCCGGTCGAGTATCCATGTAACCACTTATACTGGTTATGTGAGCGAGCGCGCGGCGGAACCGCCGGAACCGCCGGAATCACCCGGACGCCCCCGACCGCCTGAGCGGCCGCCGGGCATGACGCTGACCTCGTACGACGGCAAGCCCTACCGGTTCGACCCCGGCGCCCTGTGCCTGGAACTGCTGACCACCGGCGGCCCCGGCGCGTTCGCGCGCTACGAGGTGCTGCACCAGCCGGCCGACCTGGCGGCCTGGGTGACCCGCAGCCGCCTCCCGGACGGTCTCGAGGTGTCGGTCAGCGACCGGGAACTGACGCGGGCGCGCACCGTCCGTGACGCCCTCTTCCGCCTCACCGCCGCCCGTGCCCACGGCCGCCGCCTCGACCCCCGGGACCTGGACGTCGTCAACGCCGCCGCGGCCGAGCCGCCGCTCGTCGCCCGCATCGCCCCGGACGGCACGCACGCCTGGGCGCCCGGCGCCACGGCCACCGCGCTGCTGTCGACCGTCGCCCGGGACGCCGTCGGCCTCTTCACCGGCCCTTACGCCGACCGCATCCGCGTCTGCGACGCCCACGACTGCCATCTTCTCTTCGTCGACACCTCGCGACCGGGCCGGCGGAGGTGGTGCGCGATGGAGCACTGCGGCAACAGGGAGAAGGCACGGGCACACCGGAGCCGGGGACGGGCCTGACCGGCCGGTGCCGAGCCGGTCAGGCGTCTGCCGAAGCCGAAGCCGAAGCCGAAGTCGAAGCCGGCGCCGAAGCCGAAGCCGGTGCCGAAGCCGGGGCCGGGGCGGGTGTGTCGACCCGGGGCACGCGGACCGCGGCGCGCACTCGCCGCGCGGTGCGCCACGCGTCCCCGGTGAGCAGACACAGTGCCAGCCACACCAGCGCGAACCCGGCCCACCGCTCCAGCGGCATCGCCTCGTGGAAGTACAGGACGCCGATCAGGAACTGGAACACCGGCGCCAGGTACTGCAGCAGCCCCAGCGTGGACAGCGGCACGCGGATCGCCGCCGCGCCGAAGCACACCAGGGGCAGCGCGGTCACCACGCCGGTCGAGGCGAGCAGCGCCGCGTGGCCGGGCCCCTGGGCCGTGAAGCTCGACGTACCGTGCGCGGACAGCCACAGCAGATAGCCCAGGGCGGGCAGGAACTGGATCGCGGTCTCGGCGGCCAGCGACTCGATGCCGCCCAGGTTGACCTTCTTCTTCACCAGCCCGTAGGTGGCGAAGGAGAAGGCGAGGCAGAGGGAGATCCACGGCGGTCGCCCGTACCCCACGGTGAGCACGAGCACGGCCGCGAACCCGATCGCGACCGCCGCCCACTGCACGGGCCGCAGCCGCTCCTTCAGCAGCAGCACGCCCATGGCGATGGTGACCAGCGGGTTGATGAAGTACCCGAGCGAGGCCTCGACGACGTGCCCGGTGTTCACCGCCCAGATGTAGACGCCCCAGTTGACGGTGATGAACGCCGCGCCGACCGCGACGAGCCCCAGCCTGCGCGGCTGCCGCAGCAGTTCTCCGGCCCACGCCCAGCGTCGTACGAAGACCAGCGCGGCGCCCACGAAGAGCAGGGACCAGACCATGCGGTGAGCGAGGATCTCGACCGCGCCGGCCGGCTTGAGGAGCGGCCAGAAGAGGGGCACGAGCCCCCACATCCCATAGGCCGCGAAGCCGTTCAGCAGACCTGTGCGCCGTTCGCTCCTCGACTCCCCGGTCACGGGTACCTCCTTCTCGCCCGGTCGCACACGCGTACCGGCCTCGAAGGTAACGCCGGACACCCCGCTTGTCATACCCGTATCGGCATACGGTCATGACAGGCGGGGTGTTCGGGACGCGGACGTACGCCTGCCGCGTCAGCCCTTGAGCGCGGCGGCGACGGCGTCGGCGAGCGGGGTGGTCGGCCGGCCGGTCAGGCGGGAGAGGTCGCCGCTGTCGACGACCAGCTCGCCCTTCTCGATGGAGGCGTCGACGCCCGCGAGGATCGCGGCGAGCGGAGCGGGCAGCCCGACGCCGGTCAGGATGCCGGTGTAGTCCTCGACGGAGACGGGGCGGTAGGCGATCTCCTTGCCGGTCTGCCTGCTGAGCTCGGCCGCGTACTCGGCGAAGCTCCACGCCTGGTCGCCGCCGAGCTCGTACGTCCGGTTCTCGTGCCCCTCGCCGGTCAGGACGGCGACGGCGGCGGCCGCGTAGTCGGCGCGCGCGGCGGAGGAGAGCCGGCCGTCGCCCGCGGCCTGGACGACGGCGCCGTGCTGGAGCACCGGGGCGAGGTTCTCGGTGTAGTTCTCGTGGTACCAGCCGTTGCGCAGCAGCACGTAGGGGACGCCGGAGGCGAGGAGTGCCTCCTCGGTGGCGCGGTGGTCGTCGGCGAGCGCGGCCGTCAGGGTGCCGGGGGCGCTGGTGTAGGCGAGCAGGGCGACGCCGGCCGTCTTCGCGGCGCCGATGACCACCTCGTGCTGCCCGACGCGGCCCTTGTCGAACTCGTTGCCGGAGATGAGCAGCACCTTGTCGCCGGCCGTGAAGAGGCCGTCGAAGGTCTCCGGGGTGTTGTAGTCGGCGACCGCGAGCCGCACGCCGCGCGCCGCGAGACCGGCCGCCTTCGCCTCGTCGCGCACGACGGCGGTGACCTGCTCGGCAGGGACCTTCTCCAGCAACTGCTCCACGACGTGACGGCCGAGGTGTCCGGTGGCTCCGGTGACGACGATGCTCATGGTGACAACTCCTTGTGGGGGTGCGTTGCCACCGACCCTAGGTCGAGCGCTAACTAAAAGAAAGTACCCACCTTGAAGTAAGGTACTTGCATGGAAGTAAGTGCCCGGGCAGCCGCCCCGTACGACACCGGCGAGGCGATGTGTCCCTACCGCCTCGTCCTGGAGCACGTGACCAGCCGCTGGGGCGTCCTGGTCCTGATCCAGCTCCTCGACCGCCCGCACCGCTTCAGCGAACTGCGCCGCGCCATCGGCCGGGTGAGCGAGAAGATGCTCACCCAGACCCTCCAGACCCTGGAACGCGACGGCCTGGTCCACCGGGACGCCAAGCCGGTGATTCCGCCCCGCGTCGACTACTCCCTGACCGGTCTCGGCCGTGAGGCGGCCGAGCAGGTGCGTGCGCTGGCGGAGTGGACGCAGGAACGGATGGCGGCGGTGCAGCAGGCGCGGGAGAGGTACGACGCGGCGCGGGGGTCTGTGTCATGACGTGCCAAGGGCCCGGACACGCCATCGCCCATGGCGCATCCGGGCCCTCTCAACGCGCGGAGCGGTACCTCAGCCCACCACCGTCCAGGTGTCCCCGCCCGCGAGCAGCGCCGCCAGGTCGCCCTTGCCGTTCTGCTCGATCGCGGTGTCGAGCTGGTCGGCCATCAGCGTGTCGTACACCGGCCGCTCCACGGACCGGAACACGCCGATCGGGGTGTGGTGCAGGGTGTCGGGGTCGGCGAGCCGGGAGAGGGCGAACGCTGTCGTCGGCGATGCGGAGTGCGCGTCGTGCACCAGGACGTCGGCCTCGTTCTCCGGGGTCACCGCGACGACCTTCAGGTCGCCGGTGGCCGCATCCCGTACGACCCCCTTGGACAGGTCGGCGCCGAAGCGGATGGGCTTGCCGTGTTCCAGCCGGATCACCGCTTCCTGGGCCTGTTGCTTGTCCTTGAGGGCTTCGAAGGCGCCGTCGTTGAAGATGTTGCAGTTCTGGTAGATCTCGATCAGGGCGGTGCCGGGGTGGGCGGCGGCCTGGCGGAGCACGTCGGTGAGGTGC
>NZ_JBFADM010000105.1:0-18362 GCF_040641355.1 Streptomyces sp. NPDC020996 | reverse complement strand
CACAGGCCGTACTCGGCGAACATGTCCAGCGGGATCGGGTGCCCGTGCCGGGCGGCCACGCCCCGGCCCGAGCAGTACACGTCCAGCCGCCCTCCGCATACGTTCTTCACGCTGCGGGCCGTCGAGCGAACGACGGCTCCTCACACGGGAGATCGGGGGTGCGCTCGTGCGCATCGGACTGCTTACGGAGGGTGGCTATCCGTATGTGCGCGGTGACGGCACGCTCTGGTGCGACCGGCTCGTGCGCGGGCTCGGGCAGCACGAGTTCGACGTCTACGCGCTCTGTGCCGACAAGCGCCAGGAGGACGAGGGCTGGGTGCCGCTGCCGCCGCACATCGGCCGGGTCCGGACGGCGCCGCTGTGGACGGCCGAGGACGACTCCGCCGGGTACGGGCGCCGGGCCCGCCGCCGCTTCGCCGAGTGCTACGGCGAACTGGCGGCCGTGCTGTGCGCGGCAGCCGCCGCCGGTGAGCCGGCCGGCGCACCCGAGGAGGTGTCGGCCGCAGAGGCGGACCGTTTCGCCAGTGCGCTGTACGGGCTCGCCGACCTCGCCCGCGACGAGCGCGGACTGGTGGCCGCGCTCCGCTCGGAGGCCGCCGTTCGCCTGCTGGAGAGCGCCTGTCGTGCGCCCGGCGCCCCGCGCCCGGCGCGCGAGGCGCGCGTACCCGATCTGCTCGCCGTCGCCGCGCACCTGGAACGCGCCCTGCGCCCCCTCTCCCTCGACTGGTACGAGCACGACGGACTCGGCTGCGTCGACCTGTGCCACGCGGCCTCCGGCGGCTCGGGGGCCCTGCCCGGACTACTCGCCCACCACTTCGCCGGCGTCCCCCTGCTGGTGACCGAGTACGGGGTGCGGCTGCGCGCCCACTACCTGGCCACCGCCGACGCGCCGCCCGCCGTGCGGTCGCTGCTCGCGGCCTTCCACGGCAGGCTCGCCGCCGAGATCTACCGCAGGGCGTCCCTCCTCACACCCGGCAACACGCACGCGCGCCGCTGGCAGGAGCACTGCGGCGCCGACCGCGCCAAGGTGCGCACGGTCTACCCGGGGATGGACGCATCCCGCTTCGCCGAGGTGGGCGAGTCCCCGGACCGCGCCGACCCCGACACGCTGGCCTGGGTCGGCCGCGTCGAGGCCGCCAAGGACCTGATGTCCCTGCTGCACGCCTTCGCGGAGATCCGCAAGGAGGAGCCGAAGACCCGCCTGCGCATCATCGGCACCCCGGCCGGACCCGGCAGCGAGGCCTACCTCGGCCACTGCCGGACCCTCGCCGCGCAGCTCTTCCCTGACGAGGCCGACGGTCCGCACGCCGTCGGGGACAACCCCGTCTCCTTCGAGGAGATCGGCGGTCCGGAGATCCCGGCCCTGCCCGACGCGTACGCGGCGGGCGCGGTGACCGTGCTCTCCAGCGTCGTGGAAGGGTTCCCCGTCAGCCTCGTCGAGGCCATGTTCTGCGCTCGCGCGACGGTGTCCACGGACGTCGGCGCGGTCGTGGAGGTCATCGGCGGCACCGGACTCGTCGTACCGCCGCGAAACCCGCGCGCGCTCGCCGAGGCGTGCGTGGCGCTGCTGCGCGACCCCGAGCGCCGTGAGCGCCTCGGCGCCGCCGCACGCGCCCGTGCGCTGGAACTGTTCACCGTCGAGCAGAACGTCACCGCGTTCCACGGCCTCTATTTGGAGGTCGTCTCTCGCGCCCCGGTGTGCCGGGCCGTCCTCGACGACGCCGGAGAGCCCCTGCCCTTCGCGGTCCCCGCCGAGGCACACCTCCTCGGGGGCTGGCCCGCACCGGCACCCGCGCGGGTGCCCACTCCACTGCCGACCACGGAGGGAGCGCGATGAGCGGCCCCGGAGAACCCGGGCGTCCCGGCACGGCGGAATCCACACGTGCGCGCGCCGAAGCGGACACCGACGCCCTGACCGGCCTGTCCCGCGCCGCCGAGTCGCCCGCCGCCCGTCGGCAACCGTCCGCCCGGCGCCTCGCCGTGGACCCGGTGAAGACGTTGCTGCACCGGCACCGCGAGCTGTGCGAAAGGGCTGTCGACGCGTTGGAGATCGCGGCGGGCCTGGAGGCCCACGGCATCACCGACCGGACCGCCGCACGCTTCCGCCACCGGGACGTCTTCTCCCTGGCCCAGGAGATGTACGTCCGCGCCTCCCACGAGAAGGAGCAGCCCCCGCGTCCCCCGGCGGTCACGGTCCCCGGCGCGCGCACCGACTGGGTCCTGCTGACCCTTCTGCCGGGAGCGCTGTGCGCCGCGACCGTGGCCGGCCTGCGGCTCACCCACGGACAGCCCCGACTTGCCGTGGCCGTCGTCGGCGCCCTCGCCGTGTCGCTGGGCCTGCGGGCGGCGCTCGCCCGCGGACCGCTCGGCGCGGCGGTCCGGACGGGCGCGGGGCCCGCCGCTCACCCGCCCGGTGCCCGCACCCGGACCTGCTGGCTCATCGCCTACGCCCTCCTCGGCGACGGGTTCCTCGGCGCGGCCGTGGCCGGCGGCCCCGACGGCCCGCCCGGCGGCAGCGCCGACGGTCCATGGCCCGTCGCCACGGCCCCCGTCCTGGCCCTCGCCCTGGCCTGTGTCCCGGCGGCCTGGTGCGCCCACCTCTTCACCGCGCGGGCCCGCCGCAGACTGGCAGCGAGCCGCGGCCTGGAAGAGTTCGCGGCCTCCGTACGACCGTTGCTGCTCGGCACGTTCGCGTTGTACCTGTGCGCGCTGGCGGCCCTGCTCGCCGTGTGCGGCGCGGTCCTCCACGAGCCCGCGGCCTACGCCCAGGCCCTCTGCCTCGGTGCACTCCTGCTTCTCGCCCGCCTCCTCACCGTCCACGGCTTCACCCGCGCCCCCGCCCTCGTCCTCACCGCCGCGGCCGCCGCCGAGGCGGCCGCGCCGGTCACGGTCCTCGCGGGGCGCCTGCCCGGGGCCGGATTCCTCGCCACCCCGGTGCGGAGCCTGGCCGAGGCGTGGGGCCCCGGCAGCATCCCGGCCCTCATCTGCGCGGCGGGCGCGCTGACCCTGCTCATCCACGCGACCCGCACCCTCACCCGGGCCTCGGCCCACGCATCCCGAGGAGAGCAGCCATGACGTCCGCGCCGCGCCGGCGTCCGCGCCGCACGGGTGACCTCCGCCGCAGCCGCCCCGAGCCGACTGCGCCGCGGGCATCCGCACGACCCACCGCGCTCGCGACCCGCCGAGCTCGCATGACCCACGGAGGGCGTCGCGCGACCCACCGAGCTCGCGTGACCCACGGAGCCGCGCGGCGCCCCAGCGAGCTCGCAGGAACCACTGAGTTCGCGCGACCCACCGAGCTCGCACGACCCACTCGCACGACCCACTGAGAAGGAGAACGCCAGATGATCACCTCCCGACCCGAATCCTCGGCCCCGGGAGCCGCACGATGAGGGTCCTGCTGATCGGAGCCAACGGCTACCTCGGCCGCTTCGTCGCCGACCGGCTGCTCGCCGACCCGGCCGTCCAGCTCACCGCTCTCGGCCGCGGCGACGACGCCGACGTCCGTTTCGACCTCGCCTCGGGCAGCCCCGGCGCCCTGACCCGCTTCCTCGACGCGGTGCATCCCGGCGTCGTCGTGAACTGCGCGGGCGCCATCCGCGGCGGCGCCCGCGAACTGATCCGCCACAACACGGTCGCCGTCGCCACCGTCTGTGAGGCCCTGCGCCGCAGCGGCTGCGGCGCCCGGCTGGTGCAGATCGGCTGCGGCGCCGAGTACGGCCCGAGCCAGCCCGGCTCCTCCACGGCGGAGGACGCCGTCCCGCGCCCCGGCGGCCCGTACGGCGTGAGCAAGCTCGCCGCCACCGAACTCGTCCTCGGCTCCGGCCTCGACGCGGTCGTGCTCCGGGTCTTCTCGCCCGTCGGTCCCGGTACGCCCGCCGGCTCGCCGCTAGGCCGGCTCGCCGAGGCCATGCGACGCGCCATGCAGACCGGCGACGGCGAACTCAAGCTCGGAGGTCTCGGCGTCCAGCGCGACTTCGTCGACGTACGGGACGTCGCCCGAGCCGTGCACGCTGCCTCCCTCTCCGCCGCGCAGGGCGTCATCAACATCGGCTCCGGCCGCGCCGTCCGCCTGCGTGACGCCGCCGGCACGCTCGCCAGGGTGGCCGGATACGGCGGCGCCCTGCACGAACTCGACGGCCCGCCCGGCCACCTGCGCTCGGCCGTCGGCCACCCGCGCGGCGACTCCGACCACGCGCCCCCGGTGACGTACCCGTACCCGGACGGCTGCGGCAGTTGGCAGCAGGCCGATGTGCGCACCGCACGCGACCGGCTCGGCTGGCGGCCCCGGATCAATCTCGAAGAGTCCCTCGCCGACATCTGGATGGAGGCGGCATGCCGCATCTGACCAGCGCCACGACGGGCACCGCGAGCACCGGCGTCCGCACCGGATTCGGCGTCCCCGGCTACGCCCACCCCCTCGTCGCGCCCACCGAGTGGGACCTGCTCACCCGCCCCGGCACGCCCCTGCACTGGGTCGTCCTCGACGTCGCCGACGGCCCCGGAACCCGCCCCGACCCGCAATGCCTGGAAGCGGCGGGACGCCTGCGCAACACGGGCGTCCGCGTCCTCGGCCGCCTCGACACCGCCCACGGGGCCCGCGCCCTCACCGAGACGATCGTCGACGCGGGCCGCTTCGTCGACTGGTACCGGGTCGACGGCTTCCTCCTGGCCCGCTGCCCCTCCGAGCGCGCCTCGCTCCCCGCGATCCGCCGCACCGTCTCCGCGCTGCGCGCGGTCCGTGACGGTGGACACATCGTCCTCGGCCACGGCACCCACCCGCATCCCGGCTACGCCGAGGACGCCGACCAACTGGTGACCTTCGCGGGCCCGTGGAGCGACTACCGCTGGTCGCAGGCGGCCGAGTGGACGGCCGGCCATCCGCCCGAGCGCTTCTGCCACTTCGTCCACGGCGTGCCACACCGGCACCTGGAGGAGGCGTTGCGCATCGCGCGCTGGCAGGGCGCGGCGACCGTCTGGTTCACCGACCGCACGGACCGCGGAGGCCACCACGACCCCTGGGAGAGCGTGCCCGGCTACTGGGACGACATCGTCTCGCGGGTCGGAACAGGTGTCTCGGAATGAAGATGGCCATGGCACTGTTACACAGAGAACAACCGTAGTGATTGACCGATCAACGGAGTCCCCGTGTCGCTGCCACCCCTGGTCGAGCCAGCCTCTGAGCTCACCGTAGACGAGGTCCGCAGGTACTCCCGCCACCTGATCATCCCTGACGTCGGGATGGACGGGCAGAAGCGGCTGAAGAACGCCAAGGTGCTGTGTGTGGGCGCCGGCGGCCTGGGCTCGCCGGCGCTGATGTACCTCGCCGCCGCGGGCGTCGGCACGCTCGGCATCGTGGAGTTCGACGAGGTCGACGAGTCGAACCTGCAGCGCCAGATCATCCACAGCCAGTCCGACATCGGCCGCTCCAAGGCCGAGTCCGCCCGTGACACCGTCAAGGGCATCAACCCGTACGTGAACGTGATCCTTCACGAGGAGCGGCTCGAGGCCGACAACGTGATGGACATCTTCAGCCAGTACGACCTGATCGTCGACGGCACGGACAACTTCGCGACCCGCTACCTGGTCAACGACGCCTGCGTCCTGCTGAACAAGCCGTACGTGTGGGGCTCGATCTACCGCTTCGACGGCCAGGCCTCGGTGTTCTGGTCCGAGCACGGCCCCTGCTACCGCTGCCTCTACCCGGAGCCCCCGCCCCCCGGCATGGTCCCCTCCTGCGCCGAGGGCGGCGTGCTGGGCGTGCTGTGCGCGTCGATCGGCTCCATCCAGGTCAACGAGGCCATCAAGCTCCTCGCGGGCATCGGCGAGCCGCTGGTCGGCCGCCTGATGATCTACGACGCCCTCGAGATGCAGTACCGCCAGGTCAAGGTCCGCAAGGACCCGAACTGCGCGGTGTGCGGCGAGAACCCCACCGTCACCGAACTCATCGACTACGAGGCCTTCTGCGGCGTCGTGTCCGAGGAGGCCCAGGCGGCGGCCGCCGACTCGACGATCACTCCCAAGCAGCTCAAGGAGTGGATCGACGACGGCGAGAACATCGACATCATCGACGTCCGGGAGCCGAACGAGTACGAGATCGTCTCCATCCCGGGCGCCCGACTGATCCCGAAGAACGAGTTCCTCATGGGCACCGCCCTGGAGAGCCTGCCGCAGGACAAGAAGATCGTCCTGCACTGCAAGACGGGTGTCCGCAGTGCGGAAGTCCTCGCGGTCCTGAAGGCCGCGGGCTTCTCCGACGCCGTGCACGTCGGCGGCGGCGTGATCGGCTGGGTCAACCAGATCGAGCCGGACAAGCCGGTCTACTGAGCCCACCGGCTCCCGGCGGGGGTTCCGCGCACCCAGGGTGTGCGGAACCCCCGCCGTCGTCATGAGCAGACCTTGCCGTCCTTCGGCACCGTGCCCCCCAGCAGGTAGGCGTTCACCGTGGAGTCGACGCAGTCGCTCCCGCTGCCGTAGGCCCCGTGTCCCTCGCCCTTCCAGGTGAGTTCCACGCCGACGTCCTCGCCCAGCTCGTCGGCCATCTTCTTCGCGCCCTCGTACGGCGTCGCCGGGTCGCCGGTGTTGCCGACCACCAGGACCGGCGCCGCGCCGGGCGCGCTCACCTCCGGGGTGTCGTACTGCCCGGACACCGGCCAGTCGTGGCACCAGCCGGCCGTGTCCCAGCCGAGGAAGTCCCCGAACACCGGCGAGATCTTCTCGAACGCCGGCAGCAGCTTCCTCGTCTCCTCCGCCGTCGGCCGCTGCTTGTCGTCCAGGCAGGATATGAGGCGTTGTGAGTGGGTCGTCGTGCCGTAGTGCCCCGACGCGTCACGCTCGTTGTAGCCGTCGGCGAGCTCCAGCAGCTCCGAGCCGTCGCCCCGCTGCGCCGACTCGAGGGCGCTGGTCAGCGTCGGCCAGCCCGCCTTGCTGTAGAGCGGCAGGACGATGCCGGTGAGCGCCAGCGTCTGGGTCAGCTCGCGCCCGGACGACGTCGGCAGCGGGTGCGCGTCGATCCTCTTCAGCAGGCCGGCGATCTTCCGCGAGCCCTGCCGCGGATCCTGGCCGGTGGATTTCAGGTAGTCGTCCAGCGCGCGCTGGAAGCCTCGGGTCTGGTTCATCGCGTGGCCCACGGTGTCGGCGCTCGGGTCGACGACCGCGTCGAGGACCAGCCGCCCCACGCTGCGGGGGAACAGGTGGGCGTAGACGCCGCCGAGTTCGGTGCCGTAGGAGATGCCGAAGTAGTGCAGCTTGTCGTCGCCGAGGACTCGGCGCATCAGGTCCATGTCGCGGGCGGTGTCGGTCGTCGAGACGTGCGCCATCAGCTTCCCGGCGGCCTTCCGGCAACCCTTGCCGAAGTCGGCGGCGTCCTGGAAGTACGCCCTCTCCTCGGCCGGGGTGTCGGGGGTGACGTCCACATCCTCCGCGGCCTGGATCTCCTTGTCGCCGCGGCAGCGCACGCCCTCGCTGGCGGCGACCCCGCGAGGGTCCCAGCTCACCAGGTCGTACCGCTCGCGCAGCGACGAGACCGTGGAGGCGTACGACGGCATCATGGACACGCCCGAGCCGCCCGGACCGCCGAAGTTGAACAGCAGCGAGCCGATGCGGTGCTCCCCGCGGGCCCTCGCACGGATCAGCGCGAGGCCGATCGTCTCGCCGTCCGGCTTCGCCCAGTCCAGCGGCACCTTCAGGGTCGTGCACCGCCAGTCGCTGCCCGGGGCGGGGGAGTCCGCGGTGGCCTTGCAGCGCACCCAGTCGAGCCTCTGCGCGGTCAGCGAGGAGGGCAGCGCGGCGGTCGTGCCGGAGGCGCCGTCCGACGCGGAGGCCGCCGCGCTCGCGCGGTCGCTGCTCTTGCCGTCGTCGGACGAGCCGCCGCCACAGCCCGCCACCAGGAACGCGGCGGCCGCCCCGAAGGCCGTCCACCGTGCGAGACGCGCCATGTGCATACCCCCCTCATGAGCCGTCCGCACCGAGCAGCGGACGGCGGTCAGGCCATGGTAGGCGGATCGAGCTGAGCCTGCCCGACCCTGTGGATAACCCTCTGAACTGCACTTTCTTCAGCGTTCGGGCTGGGTGCTAGGAGCAGACCGTCCCCTTCGGCGGGACCCTGCCGTCCAGCAGATAGGAGTTCACCGCCCGCTGTACGCACTTGTTCTTGCTGTCGTAGGCACCGTGCCCCTGGCCCCTGTACGTCAGCTCGACGCCGACGCCCGGGCCCAGCGCGTCCACCATCTTCTTCGCGCCCTCGTACGGTGTGGCCGGGTCGCCGGTGTTGCCCACCACGAGGATCGGCGCCGACCCGGGTGCGCTGACAACGGGGTGGTCGGCGGCGCCCGCGACGGGCCAGTCGGTGCAGCTGATCATGCCCCAGGCCAGGAAGTCCCCGAACACCGGCGAGGCGGCGCGGAACTCGGACAGCCGCTGCTCCACCTGCGCGGGCGTGTACCGGGGTCTGGCGTCCGCGCAGTTGATGGAGATGTTGGCGGCGGTGAGGTTGCTGTACTCGCCGTTCTCGTTGCGTCCGTTCATCGCGTCGGACAGCCGCATCAGCACCTCCCCGTCACCGTCGTACGCCTGCTGCAGGCCCTCGGTGAGGTAGGCCCAGAAGTCCTTCGAGTACAGGGCCTGCGCGATGCCGTTGGTCGCGGCGGTCTGGGTCAGCTCGCGTGGGAAGACGCCGGGGATCGGCTTGCGGTCGAGGGCCTTCAGCAGGCCGGCGATGCGGGCCTCGACGTCCTGGGCGCTGTCGCCGATCGGGCAGGGCTCGGGCTTCGACGTGCAGTCCGCGGCGAAGTTGTCGAGCGCCAGCTGGAAGCCCGCGGCCTGCCCCAGGGAACTCTGTTCCGGGTTCTGCGTCGGGTCGACGACCGCGTCGAAGACGGCGCGGCCGACGCGTTTGGGGAACAGGTGCGCGTAGACGCCGCCGAGTTCGGTGCCGTAGGAGATGCCGAAGTAGTGCAGTTTGTCGTCGCCGAGGACCTGGCGCATCAGGTCCATGTCGCGGGCCGCGTCGGTGGTGCGCACGTGCGGCAGCAGCTTCTTGGAGTTCCTCTCGCAGGCGTCGTTGAACTGTCTGGTGTTGTGCAGCAGCTCGGTGCGCTGGCGGGCGTCGTCGGGGATCGCGTCCTGCTGGAAGTAGGCGTCGAGCTGCTGGTCGTTCTCGCACTCGACGGGGGCGCTGCGGCCGACCCCGCGCGGGTCGAAGCTGACCAGGTCGTAGCGGGTGCGCAGGGCCGCGTAGTCCTTGGCGAACGCGGGAAGCGTGGTGACTCCGGAGCCGCCGGGGCCGCCGAAGTTGAACACGAGTGAACCGATGCGCCGGTTCTTCCCGCCGCTCGCCTTCGCCCGGATCAGCGCGATGCCGATCCTGTCGCCCTTGGGCTCGTCCCAGTCCAACGGAGCTTTCAAGGTGGCGCACTGCCAGCGTTCGCCGTTCGGCAGAGGTGACGGGGCGTCGCCGCCGCCCTCGGCCTCGGACGGAGCCGGGCAGTCCTTCCAGTCGAGTTTCTGGTCCGTCAGGTTCTCGTCCCGGGAGTCGTCGCCGCAGCCCGCCAGGACGCAGGACAGCAGTACGGCGGTGGCGGTCACGGCAGCGGCGCGCCGACGGAGCGGGTTGGGCATGGACCCATCCTGCGGTCGGGCACGCGTGCGTGCTCGGGGCGCGGGCCGTACGAGGTACCCGCCCGCGGCTACACGGAACCCTTGCGGGTGAGGTGGTTGAAGGCCAGCCAGCCCGGCAGGACCGGCAGCCACAGGGTCAGCAGCCGGAACAGCAGCACAGCCGGGGCCGCGACCTCCTTGGGCAGGCCCACGGCGATCAGGCCGACCGTCAGGGTCGCCTCCACCGCGCCCACGCCGCCCGGAGTCGGCGCCGCGGAGCCGAGCGCGTTGCCGGCGAGGAAGACGACGGCGACGCTGGCGATGCTCAGCGAGGTCGAGCCGTCGCCGAACGCGCGGATCGAGGCGTCCAGGCACATCACGAAGCAGGCGGTCAGCAGCAGCATGCCGCCGATGCCGGTGACGAGCTTCTGCGGCCGCTGCAGCACGTCCAGCATGCGCGGCACGACACCGGCGAAGAGCGACCGCACACGCGTGACGACGAATTTCCGCAGGAACGGCACCGACGTGACGACCAGGACGAGCACCGCGACCGTGAGCAGACCCGCGATGACCGTCCGGGACGGCGACAGCGACGGCGTCTTCTCGGTGCCGGTCAGGTAGCCGAACGACAGCAGCATCAGGATGTGCGCGCCGAGCCCGAACAGCTGCGACGCGCCGACGCTCGCCACCGCGAGCCCGGGACGCACCCCCGAGCGCTGCAGGAAGCGCGTGTTGAGGGCGACACCGCCCACCGCGGGCGGCGCCACGATCTTCACGAACGACCCGGCGACCTGCGCCGCCACCGTCCGCAGGAACGGCACCCGCTCGGGCACGAACCCCAGCAGCGCCATCGCCGCCGCGAAGTAGCTGCCCGCCGAGAACAGCACCGCCGCGACGACCCAGCCCCACTGCGCGTTCGCGACCAGCGGCCCGAACTCGATGTGGGTGAGCTGCGTCAGCAGGAAGTACGCGCCGATGGCGCCCGCGATGAAGCTGATCAGCGTGCGCGGCCGCACCCGCTCCAGGCGGGCCGGCTCGACCGGCGCCTGCGGCCTGATCCGCAGCACCTCGTAGCGGATCTGCGTCAGCAGATCCTCCTCGCGTGCCTCTTCCAGCGCGTCGTCGAGGGCCCGCTTCTCGGCCCTGGCCTCCGCACGCACGGTCTTCTTGTCCGGTTTGCCCGCGGGCTCCGCGTCGCCCGAGCCTTCCGCCAGACGGGCCTGCTTGGCCTGCTGCGAGGCTTCCAGGACCGCCTCACGCTCGCGCTGGGCCCGCTCCCGGGCCAGTCTCCGCAGCGTCGCGCGTGTGGAGCGGCTGAGCGCGATGGGCTGCAGCATCGGCAGGCAGTCGGCCACGGCGTCGGGGCCGAGCACGCTCACCGCCGAGGCCACGGCGCGTTCGGCGCCCACCCGAAGACCGAGCGTGACCAGCAGCTGGGAGATGTCCATGCGCAGCAGCAGGTCGCCCGCCGCGATCTCGCCCACCCGCAGATCGGTGAGGATCACCGCGCCGGACGGATCCACCAGGATCGCGTCACCCACGAGCCTGCGGTGCGCGATGCGCCGGGACTGCAGCGCCCGCACCTGGCCCCAGGTGTCGTGCAGCAGGTCGTCGGTGATCTCCTCGTCCGGCAGCGAGTCCAGGGTGCGTCCGCCGATGTGCTCGTAGACGAGCATCACCGCGTCGGGGCCGAGTTCGGAGGTCGCGATCAGCTTGGGCGCGTTGGCGCCGGCCGCGATGGCCGCGTACGCCAGCAGCGCCTCCTGCTCCAGCGCCTGGCGCAGCGACTGCAGGCTGCTGCGGGTGGCGAACCCGCGCAGCGTCAGGTTGCGCCACGCGCGGTAGAAGAACCCCTGAGCCTGCTGTTCCCGGTCCACCACCGTGACGTCCAGGGGCGGGCCGTCCTCGAGCGTGACGAAGTAGCGCCGGCCGCGGTCACCGGTCTCCAGGGTGTCGTGGACCTCCTCGCGGGCCGCGGTGACCGGGTGGAAGCCGACGTGCCGCAGGCCCGCCATCAGCGTCCGTCCGGTCGGCCGGACGTTGGGGGAGCCGACCGCGTACAGCGTGCCGTAGGCGACGGTCCAGCCGATCAGCACCGTGAGGATGATCGAGAACGGGGTCGTGTACCCGGTGACCAGCATCGAGAAGGCGTCGAGGAGGAGCACGATCCACAGCACCGCCCGCCAGCGCGGCCGCCGCGACATGCCGACGGCCGTCATGTACGCGATGACGGGCGCGAGGTAGCCGTGCACGGGGTCGGTGAGGGCGTGGATGTCACCGGGAGAGGGCTGGGTGAGCGCCTCCTGGATGGAGCCGGGGGCCCCCTTGGCGACCCACAGGTCGGTGGCGAGGGTCACTCCGTGCGCGAGGACCGCCGCCAGCACGCCGTCGGCGATGCGGAGCCCGTCGCGTTTGATCAGCCGTTCGATCGCGAAGGCGACCGGCACCAGCAGGATCGCGATGCTGGAGGCCAGGCCGGCGATCTTGATCAGCAGGTCGGGCGCCTGACCGGTGCCCTTGTTGATGTCCTGCTCCAGCCCGGAGGTCGTGCCGTGCGCGAACGCGGAGATCGCGAGCAGCACGGCGATCGCCAGCACGCCCACCAGCAGGCGCATCAGGTCGGAGGGGCGGTGCACGCGCGCGGGAAGCAGCGGTTCGTCGCCCTCGACCTCGTCGATGTGCGTCTGTTCGACCAGGCCGGGGCCGCCCCCGGGAGGCGGCTGGGAGGCCGTCCGGGAGGTCGCCTGCCCGCCGTCCGCGGTGCCCGGGCGCGACGAAGCGTCAGAGGTGTTCTCCGCATCCTCCGGGTGCGCACCCTGCTGCTTCATCGTCTCTTCTTGATCTCGTATCACCAGTCACCGCCCGCATGATGGTGGCATGCCCCGCCGGCACACGGGGGCATCAGGGTGCAAACGCGGGGGCGCACAGTCTGCCGGACGCGCCGCCCGAGGGCGAGGGCTACGCACGGTCGCGAGCTCGTCGCACTGTCGGTGGGGTGGTGCAGGATGGTCCGGATGAGCGAGGAGAGCCTTTCCCCGGACGCCCGCGCGGAGCACGCCGAGGCGCTGCCGGACTATGCCGAACGGGTCCTCGACGTGGCCGAGCTCATCCCGCCCGGACGCGTCATGACCTACGGGGACGTGGCCGAGTGGCTGGAGGAGGGAGGCCCCCGCCAGGTGGGCCGGGTGATGGCCCTGTACGGGGGTGCCGTCCCGTGGTGGCGCGTCGTCCGCGCGGACGGTGTCCTGCTCCCGGGGCACGAGCTGAGGGCGCTGGACCGCTACCGCGCCGAGGGCACACCGCTGCGGGAGGCGAGCCGGGCCGCGGAGGGCCACCTGCCGCGTCTCGACATGAGACGGGCGCGCTGGGACGGCGGTGAACGCACGGAAGGTCACACTTGACAGCTTCCGGCATCCGGCGGGCTCCGGTGTGACCTTTGCTCCGTACAGGTGAAGCGGGGCACGTCCGTGACATGACGTACGTTCGTGAGATGAGGGGCATGGGTGCCATGAGTGCCCGCAGTGCCCCGAGTGCCTCGCGGGAAGAAGCGGAAGCCCTGCCTCCGCGCCGTCCGTCGGCGTAGCGTCGGCTGCGCGTGTCCCGCTCACCACCCGACCACCGCAGTGCACGCGCGGTGGCCCGACAACCAGTACGACCACCAGGACCGGCGAACCACGTGAGCTCCTCTTCCTCCACCAGGCACCTGCCGCATCCCCGGACGCGGCAGGGGAGCCGTGGCGCTTACCGACTGGTTCGTACCCCGCCGGTCCCGCCGGATCCCCCTCGTCTGGACGCGCCGCAGCGCGCCGTGGTTGACCACCGGACCGGTCCGTTGCTCGTCCTCGCAGGTCCGGGCACCGGCAAGACCACCACGCTGGTGGAGTCCGTGGCGGCGCGGATCGCCCGTGGCGGGGACCCGGGGCGCATCCTGGTGCTGACGTTCAGCCGCAAGGCCGCCGTCGAGCTCCGCGATCGCATGGCGCTGCGCATAGGTGCGGCACGCGCCCCGCAGGCGACCACGTTCCACTCGTTCTGCTACGCCCTGGTCCGCGCCCACCAGGACACCGACCTGTTCGTGGAGCCGCTGCGCCTGCTGTCCGGCCCGGAGCAGGACGTGACCGTACGCGAACTGCTCGCCGGCCAGCTCGACCTGCAGCGCCTCGGCCTGGCGCACGTCCGCTGGCCGGACGAACTGCGCGCCTGCCTGACCACCCGCGGCTTCGCCGACGAGGTCCGCGCGGTCCTCGCCCGCAGCCGCGAACTGGGCCTTGGCCCCGGTGCCCTGGACTCCTTCGCCCGCCGCATCGGCCGCCCCGACTGGAGCGCCGCGGCCGCGTTCCTCGCCGAGTACCTGGACGTGCTCGACATGCAGGGCGTCCTGGACTACGCCGAGCTGGTCCACCGCGCGGTGCTGCTCGCCCACCGCCCCGGTGTCGCCGAGCGGCTGGCCGCGCAGTACGACGCCGTCTACGTGGACGAGTACCAGGACACCGACCCCGCCCAGATACGGCTCCTGCACGCCCTCGCCGGCGGTGGGCGCACCCTGGTCGCCTTCGGCGACCCCGACCAGTCGATCTACGCGTTCCGCGGCGCGGACGTGGGCGGCATCCTCCAGTTCCCGGCGGCCTTCCGGCGCGTGGACGGCAGCCCGGCGCCCGTCGAGGTCCTGCGCACCTCCCGCCGCTCCGCGGCTGCCCTGCTCGCCGCGACCCGGCTGCTCACCCAGCGCATGCCGCTGACCCGCCTCCCGGCCGACCGGATCCGCGCGCACCGCGAGCTCGTCCCGGTCCGCGACGGGGGCCGGGTCGAGGTCTACACGTACCCGACGCCCGGCACCGAGCTGGACAACGTCGCCGACATCCTGCGCCGGGCACACCTGGAGGACGGCGTCCCCTGGCGCGAGATGGCGGTCCTGGTGCGCGCCGGCGCCCGTACGATCCCGGCGGTCCGCCGCGCCCTCACCGCCGCCGGCGTCCCCCTCGACATCGACGGCGACGACCTGCCGCTGCGGCACGAACCGGCGGTCGCCCCGCTGCTCACGGCACTGCGGGCGGTGGCGGAGGCGGAGGTGGCACACCGGGCCGGTCCCGGGGAGGCCAGTGAGAACCTCGATTCCGAGAACCCGGGAGCCGGGGAGTCCGGTTCTGGGAACCCCGCGTCCGGGGACCCCGGAGCCCAGGAGCCCGGACCCGGGCCGGAGGCCTGCTGGCTCGGCACCGAAACCGCCCTCACCCTTCTCGCCTCCCCCCTCGCCGGCATGGACGCCGCGGACCTGCGCCGCCTCGGGCGCGCCCTGCGCGACGAGGAACGGGCCGCGGGCAACCCGCTGCCGCCCCCCTCGGACGAACTGCTCGCGCGGGCACTGGCCGAACCCGAGCGCCTGGTCGCGCACGACCCCGCGTACGCGCGCGGCGCCCAGCGCCTCGGCGCGCTGCTGCGCACGGCCCGCGAACGCCTCGCGGGCGGCGGCACGGCCGAGGAGGCGCTGTGGGACCTGTGGCAGGGCACACCCTGGCCGGCGCGTCTGGAACGGGCCGCCCGGCGCGGCGGCGCGGCCGGCCGCAACGCCGACCGGGACCTCGACGCCGTGTGCGCGCTGTTCGCGACGGCCGCGCGCGCGGAGGAGCGCACGGGCGGCCGGGGCGCCCTGAACTTCCTGGAGGAGATCGAGGCCGAGGACATCGCCGCGGACACCCTCACACGCCGCGCCGTGCGCCCCGACGCCGTGCGCCTGATGACCGCGCACCGCTCCAAGGGCCTGGAGTGGCGGCTGGTCGTCGTCGCCGGCGTCCAGGAGGGCCTGTGGCCCGACCTGCGCCGCCGGGGCTCCCTCCTGGAGGCCGACCGCATCGGACGCGACGGACTCGCCGAACCCCTGACCCCAGGGGCGCTGCTGGCCGAGGAGCGCCGCCTGTTCTACGTCGCCGCCACGCGCGCGCGTGAACGCCTCGTCGTCACCGCCGTGAAGGCACCCGCCGACGACGGTGACCAGCCCTCCCGCTTCCTCACCGAACTCGGCGTCGAACCCGCGGACGTCACGGGCCGCCCGCGCCGCCCGCTGTCCGTCGCCGCGCTCGTCGCCGAACTGCGCGCCACCACGGTCGACCCGCGCGTGTCGGACACCCTCCGGCAGGCCGCCGCGCACCGCCTGGCCCGCCTCGCCGCGCTCGCCGACGAGGACGGCCGCCCGCTCGTCCCGTCCGCCCATCCCTACCGCTGGTGGGGCATGTTCGAGCCGACCGAGAGCAAGGTGCCGCTGCGCAACCGGGACGAGCCCGTCGTGCTCTCCGGCAGCGCCCTCGACCAGCTCGCCAACACCTGCGCCCTGCAGTGGTTCCTGGGCCGCGAGGTGAAGGCCGACGCCCCCGCCACCACCTCCCAAGGCTTCGGCAACGTCGTGCACGTGCTCGCCGACGAGGTGGCCTCCGGCCACACCCCGGCCGACCTCGCCGTCCTCATGGAGCGCCTGGACTCCGTGTGGAACGCGCTCGCCTTCGACGCGCCGTGGAAGTCGGCGCAGGAAAAGGAGAACGCGCGCGTGGCGCTCGAACGGTTCCTGAAGTGGCACGTCATGGACCGCGCCGGACGCACGCCGGTGGCCAGCGAACACGACTTCGACGTCACCCTCGAAGCAGGCGAGTACGAGGTCCGCATCCGTGGCCAGATGGACCGCGTGGAGGCCGACGCAGAGGGCCGCGCGTACGTCGTCGACTTCAAGACCGGCAAACAGGCGCCGACCGCCCGCGAGGTGGAGCGTCACCCCCAGCTCGCCGTCTATCAGCTCGCCGTCCGCGAGGGCGCCGTCGACGAGGTCTTCGGCGGAGTGCGTCCGGAGCCGGGCGGCGCCGAACTGGTCCAGCTGCGTCAGGGCGCCGCCGGGCGCGACGGCGGGGAGACCCTGCCGAAGGTGCAGGCCCAGCAGCCGCTGGAGGGCGAGTGGGTCGGCGACCTGCTGGCCACCGCCGCCGGCAAGGTCCTCGACGAGCGGTTCACGCCCACCACCGGCCAGCACTGCACGCACTGCGCCTTCCAGGCTTCCTGCAGTGCCAGGTCCGAGGGACGGCACGTCGTGGAGTGACCCGGCCGGGCGACCCGGGCCGGTGACCCACGTGACATATCGCACCACACGTGCTGACCTGCGTTTCTCAGCCCACGGACGCCCGATCCCGCATCCGCTGTCGGTGCCCGCCGCTAGCCTCTCTGACGTGCCGCCCCGTATCACCGACCCCGATCAGCTCAAGCAGCTCCTCGGTATCCCGTTCACGCCGGAGCAGACGGCCTGCATCACCGCGCCGCCCGCCCCGCAGGTGATCGTGGCCGGAGCAGGGTCGGGCAAGACGACGGTGATGGCGGCGCGCGTGGTGTGGCTGGTCGGCACCGGCCAGGTCGCCCCCGAGCAGGTGCTCGGCCTGACGTTCACCAACAAGGCCGCCGGTGAACTCGCCGAACGCGTCCGCAAGGCCCTGATCAAGGCGGGCGTCACCGACCCGGACGTCATCGACCCGGACAACCCGCCCGGCGAGCCGGTGATCTCCACCTACCACGCCTTCGCGGGCCGCCTGCTGAGCGACCACGGCCTGCGCATCGGCCTCGAACCGACCGCCCGCCTCCTCGCCGACGCCACCCGCTACCAGCTCGCCGCGCGCGTGCTGCGCGAGGCCCCGGGCCCCTACCCGGCGCTGACCCGTTCCTTCGCGGACCTGGTCAGCGACCTGCTCGCCCTCGACTCCGAACTCGCCGAACACCTGGTCCGTCCCGAAGACCTGCGCGGGTACGACACCGCACTGCTGCGCACCCTGGAGGGCGTCCGGCTCTCCAACGCCGACCTGCGCAAGGTCCCCGAGGCGGCCGCGGCGCGCCGGGAACTCGCCGAGCTGGTGGTCCGCTACCGGGCCGCCAAACGCGAACGCGACCTGCTCGACTTCGGCGACCAGATCGCCCTGTCCGCCCAGCTCGCCCGGAACGCCGACGTGGGCCGCATCCTGCGCGAGGAATTCCGCGTGGTGCTGCTCGACGAGTACCAGGACACCTCGGTCGCCCAGCGTGTTCTCCTCGCCGGCCTCTTCGGCGGCGGCACCGGCCACCCGGTGACCGCCGTCGGCGACCCCTGCCAGGCGATCTACGGCTGGCGCGGCGCCTCCGTCGCCAACCTGGACGACTTCCCCGAGCACTTCGCCCAGCCCGACGGCCGCCCCGCCACCCGGCAGGCGCTCAGCGAGAACCGCCGCAGCGGCGGCCGCCTCCTCGACCTCGCCAACGGCCTCGCCGAGCCCCTGCGCGCCATGCACGCGGGCGTGGAGGCGCTCCGCCCGGCACCCGGCGCCGAACGCGACGGCATCGTGCGCTGCGCCCTGCTGCCCACCCACGCCGAGGAGATCGAGTGGATCGCCGACTCGATCGCGCACCTCGTCGACACCGGCAAGGCCCCCGGCGAGATCGCCGTCCTGTGCCGCACGGCGACCGACTTCGCCGAGATCCAGGGCGCCCTGGTCGCCCGGGACGTCCCCGTCGAGGTGGTCGGCCTGTCCGGGCTGCTGCATCTGCCCGAGGTCGCCGACCTGGTCGCCGTCTGCGAAGTCCTCCAGGACCCCGGCGCCAACGCCTCGCTGGTCCGCCTGCTGACCGGCCCGCGCTGGCGCATCGGCCCGCGCGACCTCGCGCTCCTGGGCCGCCGCGCCCGCCGGCTCGTCGCCCACGCGCGCGTGGGCGACGGCGCCGCCCCGGACCGCACGCGCGCCCGGGGCGGCGAGGGGGGGGGCCGCGGC
>NZ_JBFADM010000104.1:0-18993 GCF_040641355.1 Streptomyces sp. NPDC020996 | reverse complement strand
TCTTCCTGTTCGTGCCGGTGAGGGGTTTCTGCCAGTGCTGGGCGCCCCAGCGGGAGGTGTAGGCGGGGTCGACGGCGACGATGGTGATGCCGAGTTCGGCGGCCATGCTGACGAGCCGGGTGCGCAGCCTGGCGACGGGCATGCCGGAGATGAGCTTGCGGAACTTCCTGCGGCAGCCGTGCTTCTCCCGGGTCTTCTCCGTAGTGAAGTCGAGGTCTTCGACCGCGATCGCGAGGCGGTGGCGTTCGGCCCAGTGCAGGAGCCGGGTGAGGGCGTGGCGGACCTTGGCGTCGCGGCGGGCGGTGGTGCCGGTCAGGTCGTAGAAGAAGCGGAGGGGTGCGCCGACGGGGTTGCCGTGGGTGTCCAGGCGCCAGGCGGCCAGGTGGTCGGCGTTGGTGTCGACGCCGATCAGCCCGTTGCGGGCCGAGGCCAGGGGCACGGTCTTGACCGGGGGGATCGTCCAGGAGTCGGTGAGGTACCAGCGCCCGCGTGCGGTGTCTTCGTGGATGCGGTAGGCGACGGCCCGGTTCGCCTGAATACGGTCGGCCCACTGCGCGCCCCGGTGCGCGAACGCCACTTTCGCGGCGAGCACGTACCGGCCGTGCGGGGCGTTGGCCAGATGTGCCAACGGGGCGGGGAGCTTGAGGGAGACCTCGCCGCCGGGTGTGACGCGGACGGTCTCGTTGCCGAAGCGCTTGCCGGACTCGCCGTCGGCCTGAAGGAACCGGCGCCCGGCCTGCCACCGGATGCGCCACTGCTCCTCGGTGAGCTGCGCGGCATCCAGGTGGTGGCGGGTGTTCAGCAGCCGCTTCCCGCCCCGCACCACACCCACCCGCCCGGCCTCCCAGTCCGCCCGGACCGCCTTCAGCCGGCCGGCGAGCACGTGCAGACGGCGTGACTTCGCATGCCACTCCCGCCTGCTGCGGTAGCCGCCCGGAGCCCGCTTCGTTCCCTTCTCCCCGACCGGCAGTGACAGCCGGTACGCGATCACGGCCACACCCGCCTGAAGCCTCTGGAGGTGCGTGAGCTGCCCGCGCCGGGCCAGCGCCCACTGATCATGCGTGGCCTTGGTGACCGACCCGGCCCAGCGGGAGGAAGACGCCCTCGTCAGGGCCCGCTTGCGCGCGGCCCACTGCTCGCTGTCATGGTCCAGCCCGGCCGCGCAGCGCGCCTTCAGGTCCCTCGAGGCGAGCGCGCCCAGATGGTCACCGACCAGACGAAGGACCCGCTCGTCCTCGGCGGTCAGGTGCTTGAGCCGGTCGCGGACCGCCACACCCGACGGGCCGGGGACGACGAACGGCGCGGCCAACTCCCGCAACCCACCCACCCCCGATCACCCCCACACCCACGCCGGCCAAGAGCCCGTCACCACGCTCAACGACCACCACCGGCAAAGGTCACACATTCGACCAGGGAACCTCCGTTCACTCCCAGGGGGATGCACGTGCCACAGCCCGGACTCACTCACGCACGCCAGAACACACCTGTGCGCAGTTGTCAGCCACCAGCAGTCCACAACCCCCCGGCCCCCGGCTCCCGGCAGTGCGACGGCGGCGCCGAGCCCGGTGCAAAGCCCCGGGAACGTCCGGAGCGCGGCGCCCCCCACAGGCGCCGCGCCCCGCCCCCCGCTCCCGGGGCCCCGCTCTCAGCGCCCCGCGCTCAGGCGGCCTCCACCGGCGGCAGCGAGCCGGTGCGCGCCGCCTTGCCGTACCAGTGCGCGCTCGACTTCGGCGTGCGGGCCAGCGTCGCGTAGTCGACGTACACCGCGCCGAAGCGCTTGCCGTAGCCGTACGCCCACTCGAAGTTGTCCATCAGGGACCACAGGAAGTAGCCGCGCACGTCCGCGCCGTCGGTGATCGCCCGGCGCACCGCAGCCAGGTGGCCGTGCAGGTAGGCGATCCGCTCCGGGTCGTGGACCCGGCCGTCCGAGTCGGGCTTGTCGTCGTAGGCCGCGCCGTTCTCCGTGATGTACAGCGGCAGGCCCGGCGCCTCCCGGGTGTAGCGCATGATCAGGTCGTGCAGACCCGTCGGGTCGATGGTCCAGCCCATCTCCGTGCGCTCGCCCGGCGTCTGGTGGAAGGCCACGTCGTCCGCGGCCGGCCAGGGCGAGTGGTCGCTGGCGCCGTGCCCGTCGGCGCGCGGGGTGCGCGCGTCGGCGTCCGTCGCGGACACCAGCGTCGGCGTGTAGTAGTTCAGGCCCAGCGCGTCCAGCGGCTGCTGGATCACGCGCAGGTCGCCGTCCAGGACGTACGACCAGTCGGTGACCGACGCGGTCGCCTCGAACAGGGTCTCGGGGTAGGCGCCGTGCAGGATCGGGCCGTGGAAGACGCCGTTGGCCAGGTCGTCGATCTTGCGGACCGCCGCCAGGTCGGCCGGGGTCTGCGACAGCGGCCGCACCACCGACGAGTTCAGGCTGATCGCGACCTGGTTGCGGGCCGGCATGACGGACCGCAGGGCCGTGGTGCCCAGGCCGTGCGCCAGGTTCAGGTGGTGCGCGGCCTTCAGCGCGGCCTCCGGCTCCGTACGGCCCGGCGCGTGCACACCCGAGCCGTAGCCCAGGAACGCGCTGCACCACGGCTCGTTCAGGGTGATCCACTGCTCCACCCGGTCGCCCAGCGCCTCGCCGACGATCTGGGCGTACTCGGCGAACCGGAACGCGGTGTCCCGCTCCGGCCAGCCGCCCGCGTCCTCCAGCTCCTGCGGCAGGTCCCAGTGGTAGAGGGTGACGGCCGGCTTGATGCCACGCTCGAGCAGCTCGTCCACCAGCCGCCGGTAGAAGTCCAGCCCCACCTGCACGGCCGGGCCCCGGCCGGTCGGCTGCACCCGCGACCAGGAGATCGAGAAACGGTAGGCGTTCAGGCCGAGATCGGCCATCATCGCCACGTCCTCGCGGTAGCGGTGGTAGTGGTCGACAGCGATGTCACCGTGCTCGCCGCCTGCCGTCTTGCCCGGCGTGTGGCTGAAGGTGTCCCAGATCGAGGGCGTACGGCCGTCCTCCCGAGCCGCCCCCTCGATCTGGTACGCGGAGGTCGCGGCGCCCCAGAGGAAGGCGGGAGGAAAGGTCACCGGGGTCGCCGGCGTTGCGGGCTCAGGCATAAAAGCGCTCCCAAAATGGTCGTGGAGACCGAAGGGTCGAAGGAAGAAGAGGAGAGGGGGCCGGGGCGGCGCTGACCCGGCTCCCGAGGACTCGGCGGCGCGTCAGCCCTTGATCGCGCCCTGCATGATGCCGCCCACGATCTGCTTGCCGAACAGCAGGAACGCGATGAGCAGCGGAAGCGTGCCGAGCAGGGCACCCGCCATGATCACCGCCTGGTCGGGGACGTACCCCGTACCCAGCGAGTTCAGGGCCACCTGCACGGTCGGGTTCTGCTGGTTCAGGGCGATGATCGGCCACAGGAAGTCGTTCCAGGCGAACACGAACGTCAGCAGACCCAGCACGGCCATCGCCGGCCGCGCCGCGGGGAAGACCACGTGCCACACGATCCGCAGGCTGCTCGCGCCGTCCACCCGCGCCGCCTCGATCAGCTCGCTCGGCAGCGCCTGCACCAGGTACTGCCGCATGAAGAACGTGCCGAAGGCGGTGACCAGCGTCGGCAGGATGACCGTCTGGAGCTGGTTCGACCAGCCGAGGTCCGACATCCACAGGTACAGCGGTACGACGGCCAGCTGCGGCGGGATCATCATCGTGCCGATCGTCAGCAGCAGCAGCACGCCGGAGAACTTGAACTTCAGCTTGGCGAAGGCGAACCCGGCGAGCGTGGAGAACAGCACGGTGCTGACGGTGATGGTGCCCGCCACGAGCGTGCTGTTGACCATGGCGGTGCCGAGTCCGGCCTCGTCCCACGCGGTCTGCAGGTTCTTGAACAGGTTCCCGCCGAACCACAGCGGCGGCGGCGTCTGCGCCAGCCGCTGGTCGGTGCGCGAGGCCGCGATCGCCGTCCACACCAGCGGGGCCAGCGAGACCAGCGCGAACACCGTCAGCACCACATAGGTGACCGGGCCGGCGTTCAGCTGCTTGCCCGCACCCATCATCCGGTGCCGGGACTTCCGGCCGCCGCTCTTCACCTTCGACTGAGGCAACGTCAGTTCACTAGCCGTCATGGGTCTTCCTCAGACGTCGGTTGATCAGCAGATTGACCCCGGCGACGATCAGCAGGATCAGGAACATCGACCAGGCGATCGCGGACGCCTTGCCGAGGTTGCCGATGATCCAGCCCTGGTCGTACATGTACAGGCCGAGCGTCTGGTACTGGTGCTCGGAGCCGCCCTTGGAACCGCTCACCCCGCCGAACAGCAGCGGCTCACCGAACAGCTGCGTGGCGCCGATCGTGGAGACGACCACCGTGAACAGGATCGTCGGCCGCAGCATCGGGATCGTCACGTGACGGAACTGCTCCCAGCGGCTGGCGCCGTCGATGGCCGCCGACTCGTACAGGTCGGTCGGGATCGCCTGCATCGCCGCCAGGTAGATCAGCGCGTTGTACCCGGTCCACCGCCAGATCACGATCGAGGACACCGCGAACTGCGAACCCCAGTCCGCCTCACGCCAGTTGACCGGATCGATGCCGATGAAGCCGAGCAGCCAGTTGACCAGGCCGCCGTCCCACGAGTACAGCAGCGTGAACACCAGGGTCGCCGCCGCCACCGAGGTGGCGTACGGAGTGAGCATCACGACCCGCCACGCGGTCGAGCCGCGCAGCTTGTAGTTCAGCATGTGCGCGAGCCCGATCGCCGCGAGCAGCTGCGGCACGGTGGAGATCACGCCGATGGTGAGCGTGTTCTTCAGCGCGTTCCAGAAGAAGTCCGAGGACAGCAGGTTCTTGTAGTTGTCCAGGCCGGCCCAGGTCTGCGTGTCGAGCGACGACAGCTGCACGTTGTGCAGCGAGTACCAGGCCGTGTACAGCAGCGGGACGAGCGAGAAGGCGCCGAAGATGATGAAGAAGGGGGCGATGAACGCGTACGGCGACGCCTTCATGTCCCAGCGGTACAGCCGGCTGCGCCAGGAGCCGGAGCCCCCGGACGGCGTACCACGACCGTGAGCGCCCCGGGCCGCGCCCGGCGTGATGCCGGGCGCGGCGTCGGCGCTCGTCGCGGGATGCGCGAGAGCCTGCTTGGAGCTGCTCACTGGCCGAGCACGTCCTTGATCTCGTTCTTCGCGGCGTCCCAGCCCTGCGAAGGCGACTTGCCCTTCTGCTCGACCTGGAGGATGCCGACGTCGGTGAGCGCGGTGTTGATCGGCTGGTCCTTGATGCCGAAGTACTGGACCGGGATGGTCTTCGCCGAGTCGGCGAAGATCTGGGTGATCGGCGCGTCGGAGAAGTACGAGGTGGTGTCGGCGGCCGGCTTCAGGCTCGCGTACGCCGACGGGGTCGACGGGAAGCTCGCCTGCTTGGCGAACACCTTCGCCTGCTGCTCGGGCGCGGTCAGCCACTTCGCCAGGGCGATGGCCTCCTTCTGGTGCTTGCCCGCCGTCGGCACGCCGATGAAGGAGCCGCCCCAGTTGGCCGCGGTCGGCGCCGCCGCCACGTCCCAGTTGCCCTTGCCGGCGTCACCCGACTTCTGCTCGATGTAGCCGATCATCCACGCCGGGCAGGCCACCGTCGCGAAGGTGCCGTTGGCGAAGCCTTGGTCCCACGGCTTGTCGAACTGCTTCAGCTTCGCCGACATGTTGCTGGTCGCCACGGTCATCGCGGCGGACCAGGCCTTCTTCACGCCGTCGGACTTCTCCCAGATGACGTTGCCGTCCTTGTCGTAGTACCGCTCGCTGCCGCCGCCCAGCGCCGCGTTGTACACGGAGGAGGCGGAGTCGACGTACTTCGTGCCGCTCGGCGCCTTCTTCATGTACTGCTTGCCGAGGTCGACGTACTTCGCCCAGTCGCCCTTCCAGGAAGCGGCGAGCTTGGTGCGGTCGGTCTCCAGGCCGGCCTTCTTGAACAGGTCCTTGCGGTAGCAGATCGCCATCGGGCCGATGTCGGTGCCGAGGCCGATCAGCTTGCCGTCCTTGGTGGTGGCCTGGGCGTTCTTCCAGTCCAGCCACTGCGACTTGTCGACCTCCTTGCCGAGGTCCACGAACTTGTCGGCCTGCGTCTGCACGGCCTCGGTGACGTTGCCGACCTCGATCGCCTGGATGTCGTCCGTGCCGGAGCCGGCCTGCAGGCGGGTGAGCACCTTGGGCCAGTACACGTCGGTCCTGGTGGTGACGTTCTCCTTGATGGAGATGTTCGGGTGCAGCTTCATGTACTCGTCGTACAGGCCGGCCTGCTTGTAGCCGAAGACACCGAAGGTGCCTATCGTCAGGGTGGTCTTGCCCTTGGCGTTACCACCACTGTTCGAGCCCGACGAGTCGTCGTCCGAGTCGTTGGCGCAGCCGGCCAGCAGGCCTGTGGTCAGCGCGGCGACGGCCGCAAAGGCCACCAGCCGGGTACTCGTACGCATGTGCGTCCTCCTGTTGCCTGACGTGCCGACCCCCCGGCCAACTGCACTGTTGGGCCCGTTTTTCTTGCTGCGGCTCGGGCGGGGAACGTGCGGGACATGTATGTGTCAGGTACCGTGGGAGCGCTCCCACAGGTGATGTGTTGAAGGTTCGTCGGTTCGGGCGGGGGTGTCAAGGGAGCGGACACGGCTATATCGCTTCGAGATGTTTCCTTCGCTGAATCCATGCCGTCGGTGCTCTGGACAGCGGTGCCGTCGACGTGGACGGCAGGGAGACGCGAACTCTTGCTCACTCGTCCGAGGGAGGTTGATCTGTTCGTATGCGACGTGCTGATCACGCGGATAGCCTCCATGGAGTGAAGCTGGTCGTGCAGGTCAAACTCATGCCTACACCCGCTCAGGCCACTGCCCTCGACGCGACCCTGCGCGCTTGCAACGAGGCCGCTTCCTGGGTTGCCGGGGTGGCGCTCGCAGCCAGGGATTTCACGACCTTCACCCTGCGCAAGCGCTGCTGCGCCGAGGTCAGGCATCGTTGGCGGCTGGGGGCCCAGGCCGCTCAGCACGTCATCAAGAAGACGGCCGACGCCTACACGGTGATGCGTGCCACTCTGAACGCACCCGCTTCCGTTAAGCGCTCCCGCAAGCGGACGGACGTGTCCCGGCCCGTGGCGTTCCGCCCGCAGTCGGCGCAGCCGTACGACGACCGCATGCTGTCCTGGCAGACGGCGACCCGCACGGTGTCCCTGTGGACGGTCGAAGGACGGCTCAAGCAGGTCGCCTTCACGGGCAGCCCCGGTCAGCTCGACATGCTCGCTCGGTACCGCAGAGGCGAGTCGGACCTTGTGAAACGGGACGGTGCCTTTCACCTGCACGCAGTCTGCGAGGTACCGGAAGCCGTGCTGAACACCGGGCCGGTGGACTTCCTCGGCGTGGACCTGGGGATCGTGAACATCGCCACCACCAGCGACGGCGAGATCATGTCGGGTCGGCAGCTGAACCGCTGCCGGGTGCGGGATCGTGCGTTGCGGAGCAAGCTGCTCCGTAGGAAGACCAAGTCCGCGAAGCGTCGTGCGCGGCGCCGGTGCCGCAAGGAAGCGCGGCGGACGCGGGACATCAATCACAAGATCGCGAAGAGGATCGTGGCCGAGGCTGAACGCCGCACCGGGCGCGGTGTCGGTCTGGAGGACCTGACCGGCATCCGTGGACGGGTACGGCTTGGCAAGCCACAACGGGCCACGCTCCGCACCTGGGCTTTCGCTCGGCTCAGAAGGCTCATCGCGTACAAGGCCCGTCCGGCCGGTGTGCCGGTGGTGTACGTCGATCCGGCGTACGCCTCGCGCACCTGTGCCGAGTGCGGGCACCTGGACAAGGCGAATCGGGTCTCCCAGGCCTGGTTCGCGTGCCGGGCCTGCGGATTCGTTGATCGCGCGGACCGGAATGCCTCCCGCGACATCCGTGCCCGGGCGTGGATGTCGCGGCGACGCGGGGCCCGGTCAGCGGCCCCTGCCGTCCCGGAACCGGGAACGGCTGGACGCGTGCGAGGCATCACCGCCAGTGGTGCCCGCGACGCAAGCCTCGGTCGCGCAGGCGACGGGCGGCTGACTTATCGGCCTGTCGACCGGCACTCGGTGGGGCTGTGTGGCGGCCCCGGCGACGGTCGTTCCGACGGACATGACTGTTAGATTCCAAGGCCAGCGTGATGATGACGGCGGGAAGGCGGCGAAGCCCATGGCAAGCCACGGAGTGCGGGGGCGCAGCGGCGGGCGGCCCACCCTCGAGGAGGTCGCCGCCCGCGCCGGTGTGGGCCGGGGCACGGTCTCCCGGGTGATCAACGGCTCGCCGCGGGTGAGTGAGGCGACGCGTGCCGCCGTCGAGGCGGCGGTCGCGGAGCTGGGCTACGTGCCGAACACGGCGGCCCGTGCGCTCGCCGCCAACCGGACCGACGCGATCGCCCTGGTCGTGCCCGAGCCGGAGACACGTTTCTTCGCCGAGCCGTACTTCTCCGACATGCTCAAGGGCGTCGGCGCCGCGTTGTCGGACACGGAGATGCAGCTTCTGCTGATATTCGCCGGCAGCGACCGCGAGCGCCGCCGGCTGGCGGAGTACCTGGCCGCGCACCGGGTGGACGGCGTCCTGCTGGTGTCGGTGCACGCGGACGACCCGCTGCCCGACATGCTGGCGCAACTGGAGATCCCGGCGGTGATCAGCGGTCCCCGGTCGGCCGCGGAGACGCTGACGTCGGTGGACTCGGACAACTACGGCGGCGGGCGCTCGGCCGTGGAGCACCTGCTGTCCCGCGGCCGCCGCAAGATCGCCCACATCACCGGCCGCCTCGACGTCTATGGTGCCCAGCGCCGTGTCGACGGCTACCGCGACGCCCTGCGCGACGCGGGGCAGGAGGTTGACGAGCGGCTGATCGAGCCGGGCGACTTCACGGAGGAGGGCGGCCGCCGGGCGATGACGAAGCTGCTGGCCCGCTCTCCGGACCTGGACGCCGTCTTCGCGGGCTCGGACGTCATGGCGGCCGGCGCCCGTCAGGTGCTGCGCGAGGAGGGCCGCCGCATCCCGGACGACGTGGCCCTGGTCGGTTACGACGACTCGGCCATAGCCCGCCACATGGACCCGCCGCTGACCAGTGTCCGCCAGCCCATCGCGGAGATGGGCCGCCGCATGATCGATCTCCTGATGTCGGAGATCGCCGACCGCCGCCCGGCCGTGTCGCGCGGCCTGGAGCGCCGCCAGATGGTCCTGGCGACGGAACTGGTACCGCGAGCGTCCTCCTGAACCGGCCCGGCCGCTGAGGATTGCGCGGGCGCGGGCGCGGGCGTGGGCGCGGGCGTGGTGGCGATGACGTGGCGGTCGCGGTGGCGGTGGCGGTGGGGATGGCGGTGTCAGGCGCGTAGGTCGAGGCGCCAGCGGGTCTCGCCGTCCTGTTCCTCGTCCGTCGGCGTCAGTCCGGCGGCTGTGGCGACGGCGGCGGAGGCCGCGTGGGCGGGGTGGATGTGGGCGATCACCGTGCGCGTGGAGCGCCGGCTCAGCCAGCCGACGAGGGCGCGGGCCGCCTCGCGGGCGTGGCCGCGGCCCTGCCAGGGGGCGCCGACGACCCAGGCGATCTCCGCGACCGGTCCGGTGACCGTGGCCTGGACGGTTCCCACCAGGCGGGCGTCAGCGCGGCTGTGCAGCACCCAGTTCAACCAGGAGACGGCCGGGTCGGGGGATCCGGCGACGAGACGTTCGTAGCGGGTCCGCAGGGCGTCGGGGGAGGCGGGGGAGCCGCCGGTGAAGGCGTGCAGGGCGGCGTCCGACAGCACGGCGGCCATCTCGTCGGCGTGGTCGACGCACAGCGGGAGAAGGTCGAGGCGGGGGGTGCTGATGACATCGGCGCGCACGAGGGCCTCCGGGAAACGAGTCAGCCGGTGACCCCGCTTCCGCGAGGTCACCGGCTGATGACTCAGGGTGAGTGACGGGACTCGAACCCGCGACATCCTGGACCACAACCAGGTGCTCTACCAGCTGAGCTACACCCACCATGACCGGAGGTTCAGATCTGTGGTTTCCCTGACCGGCCGAGAAAAAGTGTACAGGGTCCGAAGGGGTGCTCGCGCCCGGCTTTCGCGGCGCCCCTCCGGGCGGCCCCGGAAGGCCTACCGCCCAGGCAGGACGTGCTTCGCGGCGATCGCCTTGGCGGTGTCCGAGTCGGGGCCGGGCTGCGGCACGAAGATCGCCTCCCGGTAGTAGCGCAGCTCGGCGATCGACTCGCGGATGTCGGCGAGCGCGCGGTGGTTGCCGTTCTTCTCGGGGCTGTTGAAATACGCCCGCGGGTACCAGCGCCGGGCCAGCTCCTTTATGGAGGAGACGTCGACGATGCGGTAATGGAGGTAGTCCTCCAGCGTGGGCATGTCCCGCAGCAGGAAGCCGCGGTCGGTGCCGACGGAGTTCCCGCACAGCGGGGCCTTGCCGGGTTCCTTGACGTGTTCGCGGACGTACGTCAGGACCTGCTCCTCGGCGTCGGCCAGCGTCGTGCCGCCGGCGAGCTCGTTCAGCAGCCCGGACGCGGTGTGCATCTGACGCACCACCTCCGGCATCGTCTCCAGCGCCGAGTCCGGCGGGCGGATGACGATGTCCACGCCCTCGCCGAGCACGTTCAGCTCGGAGTCGGTGACGAGGGCGGCAACCTCGATGAGCGCGTCGTCCGACAGCGAGAGGCCGGTCATCTCGCAGTCGATCCACACCATGCGATCGTTCATGCGACCACCCTAAAGCTGACGTCCGGCTTTGGGACGCCCGGTGCCGGTGCCGGTGCCGACACCGACGCCGGGGCAGAGCCGGGGCGGGGGCGGGACCGGCCACGCACGCCGGACGGGCGGGACGGGTACCGGCTGTGGACGCCGGACGGGCGGAGCGGGTCCGTCCGTCCGGCGTCGCCGGATCAGGTGCCGCTGCGCTGTCCCGGAACGGCCGCCCGGGCCGCGAGGTAGGCGTCGCGGCCGTTGTCGGACGCGGACGCCGCCGCGTACGCCGAGGCCGGTGACGGCGCCGGGCCGATCGCGCTCGCCGCGGTGCGGCGGGTCTGCGGCGGCACCGGCCCCTCCGGGTGCAGCGCCAGCGCCGGTCCGGGGGCGCCGACGGGTGCCGCCGGGCCCTCCGGCTCGACCGGCCGCTCGCTCTGCGGCCGCCGGGCCCGGTACGCCGCCCGGTACGCGGCCGGGGACGAGCCCAACTGCCGGCGGAAGTGGCCGCGCAGGGCCACCGGGGAGCGGAAGCCGCAGCGGCCGGCCACCTCGTCCACCGAGTAGTCCGAAGTCTCCAGCAGGCGCTGCGCCTGCAGCACGCGCTGGGTGATCAGCCACTGCAGGGGAGCGCTCCCGGTGAGTGAGCGGAAGCGGCGGTCGAAGGTGCGCCGGCTCATGTAGGCGCGCGCCGCGAGGGTCTCCACGTCGAACTGCTCGTGGAGGTGCTCCAGCGCCCAGGCGACGACCTCGGCGAGCGGGTCGGCACCGATCTCCTCGGGTAAAGAACGGTCCAGGTAGCGCTCCTGGCCCCCTGTCCGGCGCGGCGGGACGACCAGCCGGCGGGCGAGCGCGCCGGCCGCCTCGTTGCCGTGGTCGGTCCGCACGATGTGCAGGCACAGGTCGATTCCGGCCGCGGTGCCGGCCGAGGTGAGCACGTCCCCGTCGTCGACGAAGAGTTCTCTCGGATCGACGTGGACCGACGGGTAGCGCTTGGCCAGCGTCGGTGCGTACATCCAGTGTGTGGTCGCCGGGCGGCCGTCCAGCAGGCCGGCCGCGGCGAGGACGAAGGCGCCGGTGCACAGCCCGACGATCCGGGCGCCCTCCTCGTGGGCCCGGCGCAGCGCGTCGAGCGCCTCCTCCGGCGGCGGCGAGGTGATCGAGCGCCAGGCCGGCACGACGACCGTGCCCGCGCGTGAGATCGCCTCCAGCCCGTGTGGCGCGGTCAGTTCCAGGCCCCCTGTGGTCCGCAGCGGGCCTTCCTCACCGGCCGCCACCAACAGGCGGTAGCGCGGTACGCCGGCGTCCTGGCGGTCAATCCCGAACACCGACAGCGGAATGGAACTCTCGAAAATGGGGCCGCCGCTGAACAGCAGCACCGCGACGATCTCCTTGCGGCGTCGCCCGGAAAGCTTCCGGGCCGCGGCTTCCGGCGCGGCAGTGGAGTCGTGGCTCATCCTGCTAAGCCCCCCTCGGTGGTCGCGGCTCCTCGGTTGTGTCGCTCCTGCACGTTTCCCCTCGGTCCTGCACGAGTCCCCCGCCGTAAGACGTCAAGATCGAATCTACTGTGTCCCGTGGTGCCGGGGTGACCGACTTCGGCAACCGGCACATTGTCGACATGGCAACTTGGCGTGAAGCATTCGATCACGAAGCGTTGCACTCGTGGGCCGTGCAGGGAAGTGCGCCTCGTGGCGGTGGCCAATCCGCATAGGGTGCGTGGGGCCCTCGACCCCCTGTCCGTGCAGGTGGAACGGGGGTTGGGGGGTGCTCGGGCCAAAGGGCGCACGGTGTCCAGAAGTTGGCTGAAAAGATGCGCTTGCGTGCGCGGAAACCGGTCAGCCGACCGGTGTATTTCCCTCGGTGTGACGTCCGCCTCGGTGTGGGCCCGGTCCGGCCCCGTGACGGCGGCCGCGGTGCGGGGCCCGCGCACCGGCCGGCGGCCGGGCCGGGCCGCGCTCCGAACGGCGCAGCAGCAGGCGGCAGCCGGCCGTGACGGCGGCGCCGGCGAGGGAGGTGCCGCACCACAGGAGGACGACCGGGACCAGGACGCAGCTGAAGGCCGCCCAGCGGACGAGGCCGGTCGCGGAGTCCGGGGGAGGGGCGCTCCGGCGGGGTCGGCCGGGAGTACGGTGCGGTACGGCCATGCGTGTGCTCCCTGGGACGGCGGTCACCGGGTTCAACGCCTGTTCGACCGGGCGGTCACTGTACGCCTCGGCCGGGCGGGCGGCACGGACACCTGAACCCCGGGCGAACCGCCTGTACATCGCAGCAACCATTGCGTAACGGGCGCACCCTCGTGCATGCTCCCTGGAACCCCTGCCGGGTCGTGGGCGGGGTCTGGGCTAAGGAGGCGTGCCGCCGTACCCTTGGGGGTATGGGGTTGGGAAGATGATTCCCGGACACAGCTCCGCCGCACACTGTCGTCCCACCCGATCAAGGATCACAACGCCGAGACAGCCATGGCCGGTCACGAATTCTTCGAACCCGCGGACCGCAAGCGGCCGGTCGCCGACCCCACGGCGGCCGATCCCCTGGCGGCGGAAGAGCCACGCCATTCCTGCGATCCCGCCTTCAAGCACGGCGTCGTCGTGGGATTCGACGGCTCGACCTCCAGCGAGCGCGCCCTCGCGTACGCCGTCGGCATGGCCCACCGCTCCGGCTCGGGCCTGATCATCGTCCACGTCGCCAACCGGCTGCCCACCACGGTGTGGGCGGGCTGCGAGCCGCCGGTCTTCGTCGACGTGCCAGACCACCGCACCGAGGTGCTCGGGCTGGAGCTGGCCTGTGCCGACCATCTCGCCGAGGTTCCCTGGATCCTGGTCGAGCGCGGCGGCGACATCTGCCACGAGCTCGAGGAGGTCGGGCGGGAGTACGAGGCGGACGCGATCGTCGTCGGCTCCACGCACGGCATCGTGGGGCGCATGTTCGGCTCCGTCGCGGGGCGGCTGGCCAAGCGGGCGCGACGGCCCGTGGTGGTCATCCCGTAGCTCCCGCAGTCCCGTTGCTCCCGTAGGCCCGCAGCTCCCGTTGCCCCCGCAGCTCCCGTTGCCCCCGCAGCTCCCGCAGTCCCATTGCTCCCGCGGACCTCGGGGTCGCCGTCTCACGCACCGTCAACTCCCCCGCGCGCGGCTCGAATCTACTGGCGCGTAGGGGTGTCCACGCTTTTGCACAGGGCATATATCGCTCACGTACCCGTGTTCGACGGGCTGCCGGCCGGGGTGTGACGGCCGCCGGCCGAGGCAGCCGAGGGCCGGGAGCCGAGGGGCGTGGCGGCCCCGGCCGTTGAGAGGAGCGACCCCCTGTGCGGGTGGCACACAGGGGGTCGTTCGGCCCGCGGGCGGCGGGCGCCGGGCGGTTCTACGCCGCCGTCTCCACCCGCCGTCTCCGCTCCGCCGGCTCTACTCCACCGTCACGGACTTGGCGAGGTTGCGCGGCTTGTCGATGTCCCGGCCCAGGGACAAGGCCGTGTGGTAGGCGAGGAGTTGGAGGGGGATGCCCATCAGGATCGGGTCCAGCTCGTCCTCGTTCTTCGGGACCACGATCGTCTGGTCGGCCTTCTCCTGGTGCTGGTGGGCCACCGCCAGGATGCGGCCGCTGCGGGCCTTGATCTCCTCCATGGCCGCGCGGTTCTTCTCCAGCAGGTCGTCGTCGGGGACGATGGCGACCGTCGGCAGGGCGGGCTCGATCAGGGCCAGCGGGCCGTGCTTGAGCTCGGAGGCCGGGTAGGCCTCGGCGTGGATGTAGGAGACCTCCTTCAGCTTCAGCGAGGCCTCGCGGGCCACCGGGTAACCCCGGACGCGGCCGATGAAGAGCATCGAGCGGGCGTCGGCGAACTGCTCGGCCAGCTTCTTGATCTCCTCCTCCTGCTCCATGATCTCGGAGATCTGCGCGGGCAGCCGGCGCAGACCCTCGATGATCCGCTTGCCGTCGCGGACGGAGAGGTCGCGGGTGCGGCCCAGGTGCAGCGCGAGCAGCGCGAAGGCGACCGTGGTGTTGGTGAAGCACTTGGTGGACACCACGCACACCTCGGGCCCGGCGTGCACGTAGATGCCGCCGTCGGCCTCGCGGGCGATCGCGGAGCCGACCACGTTGACCACGCCCAGCACCCGTGCGCCCTTGCGCTTGAGCTCCTGCACGGCGGCCAGGACGTCGTAGGTCTCGCCGGACTGGGAGACGGCGATGTAGAGGGTGTCGGGGTCCACCACGGCGTTGCGGTAGCGGAACTCGGAGGCCGGCTCGGCGTCGGCGGGGATGCGGGCCAGCTCCTCGATCATCTGGGCGCCGATCATGCCCGCGTGGTAGGAGGTGCCGCAGCCGAGGATCTTCACGCGGCGGATCTGGCGCGCCTCGCGGGCGTCCAGGTTCAGGCCGCCGAGGTGCACGGTGGAGAAGCGGTCGTCGATCCGGCCGCGCAGCACGCGGTCCACGGCCTCGGCCTGCTCGTGGATCTCCTTGTGCATGTAGGTGTCGTGGCCGCCCATGTCGTACGACGCCGCCTCCCACTCCACGGTGGTCGGCTCGGCCGTGGTGCGGGTGCCCTCGGTGGTGTAGGTGCGGAAGTCGTCGGCCTTGAGGGTGGCCATCTCGCCGTCGTCCAGCGTGACTATCTGCCGGGTGTGGGCGACCAGGGCGGCGATGTCGGAGGCGACGAACATCTCCTTCTCGCCGATGCCGAGGACGACCGGGGAGCCGTTGCGGGCCACCACGATGCGGTCGGGGAAGTCGGCGTGCATCACGGCGATGCCGTAGGTGCCCTCGATGACCCGCAGGGTCTCGCGGACCTTCTCCTCCAGCTTCTCGGCCTGGGAGCGCGCGATGAGGTGGACGAGGACCTCGGTGTCGGTCTCGGAGAGGAACTCCACGCCGTCCGCCTCCAGCTTGCGGCGCAGGTCGGAGGCGTTGTCGATGATGCCGTTGTGGACGACGGCGACCTTGCCCTCGGCGTCCAGGTGCGGGTGGGCGTTGACGTCGGAGGGGGCGCCGTGGGTGGCCCAGCGGGTGTGGGCGATGCCGGTGGTGCCCTTGAAACGCGCCGGGACCTTGGCCTCCAGGTCGCGGACCCGGCCCTTGGCCTTGACCATCTTCAGTCCGGCCGTCTTCGGGGACGTGACGACGATGCCCGCCGAGTCGTAGCCGCGGTACTCCAGCCGCTGCAGGCCCTCGAGCAGCAGCGGGGCGACGTCACGCTTCCCGATGTATCCGACAATTCCGCACATGGAAGATGTGTCCCTCAGCCGTAGACGATGCGGCGCAGCTGCCGGAGCGTGAGCTCCGGAGGTGCCACCGCCCGGTATTTCAGGTCCGCCTCGATCCGTTCGAAGATCGTCGAGTTCACCAGGCCCTGGGCCTGCAGCTCGCGGTGGCGGCGACGGACGTACTGCTCGGTCGTCTCGTCGAAGTAGGCGAGCACGTCCTGGATCACTCGCAGTGCCTCGCCCCGGCTCAGGGGCGTGGTCCGCGTCAGGTGATCTACGAGTTCGTCGTGCACCGGTAGATCATGGAGCACCGGAGGCGGTTTCGCAAGAATCCTGCCCGATTTCGGGCAACGGGCTGTTGAAACACTTATGGGAGGCTGTTCGCGCTTCGTCCATCCCCTGGCCCGTCGCTCGTCGCCCGGGGCGACGAGTTTCAGTCGCCATGGACATTCCTCGCATGGGAGTACCGGAGCGGCTCGCCGCCCGCATGAGCATGGCCGAACAGCACGAATACCTGCGCGCACGGTTCTCGCGGCGCACCCTGGTGAGAGGCGGCGCCGTGACCCTGGGCGCCGTCGTGGGCGGCGCGTTCGTGCCGGGTGCCGTCGCGCAGGCCGCGGTGCCCACGCAGGGCACCGCCTCCGCCACCGAGACGGTCGACGGCGCCCTCGTCGCCCCCTTCGGCCGCCACCTCGCCTACGGCAACGACCCACGCACGGAGATGACGGTCTCCTGGCAGGTGCCGGTCGCAGTGAAGAACCCGTTCATCCGGATCGGCGCCCACCCCTGGGACCTCTCCCGGAAGATCGAGGCCGAGGTCCGCACCCTCTACACCCCGGCCGGCGTCGGCGCGAGCGGCGACCGCACGCAGTACTACCTGCACGCCAGGCTCACCCGCCTGCGCCCCGGCCGCACGTACTACTACGGCGTCGGCCACCAGGGCTTCGAGCCGGCCGAGCCGCACCTGACCGGCACCCTCGGCACGTTCACCACCGCCCCCGCCCACAAGACGCCGTTCACCTTCACCGCCTTCGGCGACCAGGGCGTCAGCTACCACGCCCTGGCCAACGACAGCCTGATCCTCGGCCAGAACCCGGTCTTCCACCTGCACGCCGGCGACATCGCCTACGGCGACCCGGCCGGCCAGGGCAAGACCACCGACACCGGCTTCGACTCGCGCACCTGGGACCAGTTCCTGTACCAGACCGAGTCGGTCGCCAAGTCCGTCCCGTGGATGGTCAGTTACGGCAACCACGACATGGAGGCCTGGTACTCGCCCAACGGCTACGGCGGCGAGGAGGCCCGCTTCACCCTGCCCGACAACGGGCCGGACAAGACCCGCCTGCCGGGCGTGTACTCCTTCGTCTACGGCAACACGGCGGTCATCTCGCTGGACCCCAACGACGTCTCCTACGAGATCCCGGCCAACCTCGGCATCTCCGGCGGCACCCAGACCACGTGGTTCGAGGCGCAGCTGAAGAAGCTCCGGGCCAGGGACGACATCGACTTCGTCATCGTCTTCTTCCACCACTGTGCGTACTGCACGTCCACCGCGCACGCCTCCGAGGGCGGCGTACGGCAGGAGTGGGTGCCGCTGTTCGAGAAGTACACGGTGGACCTGGTCATCAACGGCCACAACCACCAGTACGAGCGCACCGACGTCATCAAGGGCGACAAGGTCGTCAAGAAGCTGCCGATCGGCGAGACGGCCTACCCGGAGACCGAGGGCGTCGTCTACGTCACCGCGGGTGCGGCGGGCCGCAGCCTGTACGCGTTCAGCGCGCCCGACTCCTACGAGGGGCACCTGAACGAGGTCGACTCGGTGGCCTCTTTCGTCAACACCAAGGACGGCAAGGTCAACGAGACCGTCGCCTGGTCCCGGGTGCGTTACCTCAACTACTCCTTCCTGCGCGTGGACGTACAGCCCGCGCCGAAGGGCCACTGGACCACGCTGAAGGTCCAGGGCATCGCCGAGACCGGCGACCGCGTCGACCACTTCACGGTGGCGCGCAAGGCCAAGTAGGAATCCGTGTGCGCCCCGGGCGGGGCGCGGGCGGCGGGCGGTTCTCACATGCGCTTGAGGACCGCCTGCTTGGCCAGGGCGAACTCCTCGTCCGTGAGGACCCCCGCGCGGTGCAGGTCGCCCAGCTCGCGCAGCCGCCGCAGCAGCGCGTCGTGGTCGTCCTCGCGGGCCGGCCCGGCCGGTCCGGGCGGCTCGGGGAGCTGCGGGCGCGGCGGTTCCGGCTCCGGCGCGGCCGCCTTCGACGGGTGCGGCAGCCGGGCCTGCACGGCCGCCGCGACCAGCGCCATCAGCGGGTCCTTCTTGAAACCCCACAGCTCGACGGCGTTGGGGTCGTACTTGGGCGGCGCCTCGGTCGCCGCGTCCTTCACGGTGAAGCGCAGATGCCCGTTCTCCAGGCCGACGGCCGGCTGCCACTCCACGGCGGCGATGTCGGTCACGGCCAGGGTGCGGGCGCCGGCGGCGGCCTTGGCGTCCTCCGTCTTCCAGTTCCACTCCAGGCGGACCCGCTCGCCGTCGAAGCTCGCGGTGCCGTCCCCGGCGGAGACCGACAGCGGGACCGACGGTCCGGACAGCAGGAACTCGGTCACCGGGCCGGCCGGAACCTGGTCCAGCAGCAGCGCGCCGCGGACCTCGTCCGTGAAGTACTCGGCGACGCCGTGACGGTCGGGCTCGACGATCAGCTGGTAGGGGTCGTGGGGTTCGGTCAGCCGGCCGCCGGTCGCGTGCAGCAGCGGGTCGGCGCCGTCCCGCAGGCGCAGTCGCAGCCGGCCCGCACGCTTGCCCTGCTCGAACGAGATCCCGGCCAACGCGCCCAGCGGTACGACGAGTTCACCGAGCGCCTGGCGCAGCAGGCTGACGCTCTTGTCGCGTCCCGGAGTCAGCCGGAGGGCGTCGCCGTCGAACGCCCAGGTGCCGTCCTTCTGCAGGATTTCCGCCATGGGGGGATTGTCGCACCGGTTCCCCGGGAGGGTGGTCCGCACCGATCCGGGCGACCGGCGCGGCGGGCACCCCGCGGACCGTGCCGCGTCGTGACGACCGCGGTGAGCGTCCTTCCTACCGCCGTGACGACCGCGGCGACCGCGGTGACCGTCCGTCGTTCCCTCGTGACGACCGT
>NZ_JBFADM010000103.1:0-19159 GCF_040641355.1 Streptomyces sp. NPDC020996 | reverse complement strand
CCTTGGCGTGCTGCTTCTCCACGGCGCGTGCGGAGCCGGCGTGCGTCGCTTCGTCGATACGGCGCTGCAGATCCGCGAGCTTGCCCGCGGTCGTGCGGATGTCGATGTCGTTCACTGGTTGTCTCACCCGAGCCTTGATGGTCAGAAAGTGTCGTGGGGGACGTGCACGCCCCAGATGTCGCGCAGGGCGTGGGACACCTCGCCGACGGTGGCGCGCTGCCGCAGCGCCTCGCGCATCGGGGGCAGCACGTTGTCCGTGCCCCGGGCGGCCTCCCGCACGGCGTCGAGGGCACGCTCGACGGCGTCCTTGTCGCGGTCCTCGCGGAGCTTCGCGAGGCGTTCGCACTGGTCGATCTCGATCTGCGGGTCGACCCGGAGCGGCTCGTAGGGCTCCTCCTCGTCGAGCACGTACTTGTTGACCCCGACGACGGTGCGCTCCCCGTGGTCGATCTCCTGGGCGATGCGGTACGCGGACTTCTCGATCTCGGACTTCTGGAAGCCCTGCTCGATCGCGGCCACGGCGCCGCCGCGGTCCTCGACGGCCCGGATCAGCTCCACCACCGCGGCTTCGATGTCGTCGGTCATCGACTCCATGACGTAGGACCCGGCGAACGGATCGACGGTCTTGGTCACGTCGGTCTCGTAGGCGATGACCTGCTGGGTGCGCAGGGCGAGCCGGGCCGCCTTCTGGGTGGGCAGGGCGATGGCCTCGTCGTAGGAGTTGGTGTGCAGGGACTGCGTCCCGCCGAGTACCGCGCCCAGGCCCTGCAGCGCGACCCGGACGAGGTTGACCTCGGGCTGCTGCGCGGTCAGCTGCACGCCCGCGGTCTGCGTGTGGAAGCGCAGCATCTGCGACTTGGGGTTCTTCGCGCCGAACTCGTCGCGCATGACGCGGGCCCAGATGCGGCGCGCGGCGCGGAACTTCGCGATCTCCTCCAGCAGGGTGGTCCGGGCGACGAAGAAGAACGACAGCCGCGGGGCGAAGTCGTCGACGTCCAGGCCGGCGGCGATCGCGGTGCGCACGTATTCCTTGGCGTTGGCCAGGGTGAAGGCGATCTCCTGCACGGGCGTCGCGCCCGCCTCGGCCATGTGGTAGCCGGAGATGGAGATCGTGTTCCAGCGCGGCAGCTCCCGGTGGCAGTAGGCGAAGATGTCGCTGATCAGCCGCAGGGACTGCTGGGGCGGGAAGATGTAGGTGCCGCGGGCGATGTACTCCTTGAGCACGTCGTTCTGGATCGTGCCGGTCAGCTGATCGCCGGCGACGCCCTGTTCGGCGGCGACCAGTTGGTACAGCAGGAGCAGCGTCGAGGCGGGGGCGTTGATCGTCATCGACGTCGACACCTTGTCCAGCGGCAGCCCCTGGAACAGGGTCCGCATGTCCTCGATCGAGTCGACGGCCACGCCGACCTTGCCGACCTCGCCCCGCGCGATGGGCTCGTCGGAGTCGTAGCCCATCTGCGTCGGCAGGTCGAAGGCCACGCTCAGACCGCCGGTGCCCGCGTTCACCAGCTCGTGGTAGCGCTCGTTGGACTCCTTCGCCGTGCCGAAGCCGGCGTACTGCCGCATCGTCCAGGGACGGCCGGTGTACATGGACGGATACACGCCCCGGGTGAACGGGAACCGCCCCGGCGCGCCCAGTTCGGTGTCCGCGTCGAAGCCCGCCGGCGACCAGCCGTCGTACACCGGTCGGATCGGCAGTCCGGACTCGCTCTCTGCAGCGGAACTCACGCCCCGACCTCCTTCGGTACTGAATACTTCCTAGACGGTACTCAGTACCATTGCGGTGGGCAAGTGGGCATCGGGTTTCGGGTCAGGGAAGGATGGGCGGTCATGAGCAAGGAACCCGCGCGGATCCGGCTGGCGAACGCCGCCTTCGCGCTCTTCGACGAGCGCGGATACGAGCAGACGACCGTCGACGACATCGCAGAACGGGCCGGAGTGGGACGGACGACGTTCTTCCGGCACTACCGGTCCAAGGAAGCGGTGATCTTCCCCGATCACGACCGGCTGCTGGAACTGATCAGGGACCGGCTGGCGACCTCCAGCCACAGCACCGCCCTGGTCGCCGTGTCCGACGCGGTCCGCCTGGTCCTGCTGCACTACATCGAGGAGGGCGACCTCGCGCGGCGGCGCTACGGCCTCACCAGCAAGGTGCCGGCCCTGCGCGACCGGGAGATCGCCAGCGTCGCCCGCTACCAGCGGCTGTTCCGGGAGTTCATCGCGGAGTGGATGGGGGATCCGACGACCTCGGCCTCCCTGAAGGCCGAACTCATGGCCGCCTCCGTGGTCGCGGCCCACAACCACGTGCTGCGTCGCTGGCTGCGGGGAGAGTCCCGGGAACCGGTGGCGGAGATCGACGAGGCGATGAGCGAGGTCCTCGCGCTCTTCCCGGCGCCCTCGACGCGCGAGGGCGCCGCCGACGCCGGCGGCACCACGATCGTCGCCTTCCGCACCGCGCAGGACCTCGACGCGCTGCTTCCCTCGCTGAGACGGCTCGTCGACGGCGGACCCGCGAGCTGACGCCCGCCCGCCGCCGGGCCCGCGCGTCGGCCGGCCCGCCCGTCGTCGGGTCCGCGCGTCGGCCGGCCCGTGTGCCGCTCAGCAGGGCAGGTCGAGGGTGACGGCGCTGCCGTGCCCGGTGTTCTCGGCGTGCGCGGTGCCGCCGTGGGCGACGGCCACCGCCTGGACGAAGGCGAGCCCCAGGCCGGAGCCCTCGCCGGTGCGGCTCGCCTCGGCGCGGGCGAACCGGTCGAACGCCCGGGGCAGGAACCCGGGCGGGAAGCCGGGCCCCTCGTCCGTGACCCGCAGCCGCAGCCGGCCGTCGTGGACGGCGGCCGTCAGGCGGACGGTCCCGGTGCCGTGGCGCAGGGCGTTGTCGAGCAGGTTGCCGATGGCGGGCCGCAGCCAGCGGGCGTCGGCGTCGATGTCCGTGTCGGCCGCCTCGACGCGCACGGCCCGCCCGGCCCGTTCGGCGGTGCGCCGGTGCGGGGCGACGGCGGCCTCGACGAGGTCGGGCAGGCGTACGGAGGAACGGGTGAGGTGGCCGCTGCTGCCGAGTTCCTCCAGGTCGAGGAGGGCGTTGGAGAGGCCGATCAGCCGCTGCACCTCGGTGTCCACGGAACGCAGGGTCTCGGTGAGCTCCCCGGCGGAGCGGGGGCGGCGCAGGGCGACGTCGAGCTCGGCGCGCATCAGGGTCAGCGGGGTGCGCAGTTCGTGGCTGGCGTCCGCGACGAACCGGCGCTCGCGTTCGGCGGACGCCGCCAGCCGGTCGAGCATGTGGTTGAGGGTGTGCCCGAGCCGGGTTATCTCGTCGTCCCGGTCGGCGGGCACGTCGAGCCGTGTGTTCGGGGAGCCGTCGGCGAGGGCGGCGGCCCCGCCGCGGTAGCGCTCCACCGGGCGCAGCGCGGCGCGGGCGGTGCGGTAGCCGACGTACGAAGCGGCGATCAGGGTCAGCGCGGAGGCGAAGGCGAGCTGGGCGAGGAGTTCGCGCAGCGCCTCGTCGCGGTGGCCGCGCCGGACGGCGGCGACCACGATCCGGGTCCGGCCGTCCGCCGTGACGCGCCTGGCCTGCAGCCGCAGCGTGTCCGCGGTGATGGGCAGCAGCGAGCCGACGTCACGCCGGACGGTGGCACCGCGTACGACGGCGTTCAGCTCGGCGGGGGTGAGCAGCGGCTGGTGACGCAGGGCGTCGCTGGACCGCAGGACGCGTCCCTGTCCGTCGAGGACCTGCCGGAGGCTGCCGCTGGGGCCGGGCGGGAGCTGCGCTCCGGCGCCCACGGCCCGGTCGAGACTGCTCCGGTAGGTGGTGAGGTCGTCGTTGAGCTGCTGGTCCAGAGCGGTCTTGACCCGCCAGTAGACCAGTCCGGCGGTCCCGGTCAGGACCAGGGACATGGTGACGGCGACGGCCAGCACCAGGCGGGTGACGACGGGCAGCCGCCGCAGCCGGGCCCGCGGCCGGCCGTGCGGCCTCACGGTGCGGTCTCCAGGCGGTAGCCGGGCCCGCAGCCGACCGTGCGGCCTCACGGCGTGGTCTCCAGGCGGTAGCCGCGCCCGCGCAGGGTCGTGATCGTCGTACGGCCGAAGGCGCGGTCGACCTTGGCGCGCACCTTGGAGACGTGGACGTCGATGGCGTTGCTGCGCAGGTCGGTCTCGCCGTCCCAGACCTCGTCGAGCAGCCGGAGCCGGGTCACGACCCGGCCGGCGTTCTCCATCAGCACCCGCAGGACGTCGAACTCCCGGCGGGACAGGTCGAGTTCGGTGTCCGCGCGCCAGGCCCGCTGCTGCTCCGGGTCCAGGACCAGATCGCCGACCCGGAGGCGGCCGGAGCTGTCCGGGCGGCGCCGGGAGAGGGCCCGCAGCCGGGCCATCAGCTCCTCCATGGCGAAGGGCTTGACCACGTAGTCGTCGGCGCCGGCGTCCAGCCCCGCGACCCGCTCGCTGATCGCGCCGCGTGCGGTCAGCAGGATCACGGGCACGTCGATGCCCTCGGCGCGCAGCGTGCGGCACACCTCGACCCCGTCCATGCCGGGCAGCATGACGTCCAGGACGACCGCGTCGACGCGGGGTTCGCGGGCGGCGGCCAGTCCGGACGGGCCGTCGTAGCGTCCTTCGGCGCTGTGGCCGGACTCGCCGAGGTAGCGGACGACCAGATCGGTGAGGCGCGTCTCGTCGTCGACGACCAGGTAGTGCATGCCGGCCAGGCTAACCCGCCCGCGGAACGGGCTGTCCGGCACCGGCTCCGGGCGGAGGCGAGGCTTCACGGCGCGGAGGGGAGCCTTCGCCGTCAGGCGGGAAGGCTTCATGGTCTGTTCATGTGCCATCCCTACCGTCGTTCGCGTCGCGGTGCTCCGCGGGCCGCGACCGGCCCGCCGTCCGACGTGCCGTGACGGAAGGGACAGCCATGCACGCAGCGGTCTCGATGCTCGCCGCCAAGGGCATCACCGCCCACATCGCCCCCCTGGACCTGACGACCCGCGGCGGCCTCGACGTCGTCGCCCTGCTCGTCCTGGTCGGGTGGCTCTACCGGCGCCGGCCCAGCGTACCGGCGATGCCGCTGGTCCTGGTCGCACTGAACGTCGGCCTGTTCGCCGCGATGAGCACGATCAGCGCCGGGAAGTTCCCGGCCGGGGTCGGGTTCGGGCTGTTCGGCATCCTCTCCCTGGTCCGGCTGCGCAGCGCGGCGTTCCCCCTGCGCGACGTCGCCTACACCTTCGTCACGCTGGTCATCGCCCTGTGCACCGGGCTGCCGCAGCGCGACAGCTGGCTGGTCGTCGCGCTGGCCGTGGTGGTGCTGGTCGCCGTCCTGGTTGTCGACGACCCCAGGTCGTACCGGCCGCCGACCCGCAGCGTGAGGCTCACGCTGGACCGGATCTACGACGACCCCTCCCTGATCGCGCAGGACGTCGCGTTCCGCTTCGGGCGGGCGCCGCTGTCCGTGGTCGTCGACGAGGTCGACTACGTACGGGAGACCACCCGGGTCTCCGCCCGCTACCCGGCTCCACCGGACGAGCCCGCCACCGTCCCGGAGACCGAGCCGCGTGAGCGGGTGACGGCGTCGTGACGCAGGCATCCGCGCTCACGGCCGCGCTCGGTCTGTCCGCCCTGCGGGGCGCCGCGCTCGCCGAGGTCGACGCGGCCGCCGCGCTGCAGCACCGCACCGACCGCAAGTACCTGGTCCCCCTGGACCGCGCCCGCGACGCCGTCCGCCTGCTCGCCGACCGCCACCACGTCCTCGACCTCGCCGGACGCCGTACGACGAGCTACCTCAGCACCTATTTCGACACCGAGCGGCTGACCGCCTGGCGCGCCCACGTCCAGGGCCGGCGCCGCCGCTGGAAGGTCCGCACCCGCCTGTACGCGGAGGACGGACTGTGCCGGGTGGAGGTGAAGACCAAGGACGGCCGCGGCGCCACCGTCAAGCACGCGCTGCGCGTCCCGGCCGCCGCGTACGGCGAACTGGGCGGGGAGGCCGCGGCCTTCGTCGACGAGGTGCTGGAACGGTCCGGCATCCCCGTCACGGCCGCGGACCTGTCTCCCTCCGCCGAGATCCGCTACGTCCGTGCCGCCCTCGCCGATCTGGACCACGGCACCCGCGTCACCCTCGACGGCGCCCTCAGCTGCCACCACGGCGACCGCAGCGCCGCCCTCGACCCCGGGCAGGTGCTCGTGGAGACCAAGGGAGGCGCGCGACCGGCCTTCGCCGACCGCCTGCTGCTGCGCCTGGCGGTCCGCCCCGTGTCGCTCAGCAAGTACGTCGTCGGCCGGTCCCTGCTCACCCCCGGCCTGCCCGACAACGACGTACGCCGCCTCGCCCGCACCCACTTCACCGTGCGGACGCGTACGGAACCGCTCTTCGAAAGGACCCCCGCCGCATGAAAGCCCCGCGCGGCATCACCTGGCCGTACGCCGTGATCGCGCTGCTCGCCGTCGTCGCCGCCGCCTTCGGCCTGCTGTACCCGGCCGCCGCCTCGACCTCCGGGAAGAAGAAGCCCGGAGCCACCGAACGGATCAGGCAGAACCCGCCGCCCACGCTCTTCACCGACGCCGAGACCGCGGAGATCGGCAAGCAGGCCGCGGCCCAGCGCGGCAGGGCCGACGCCCTGTTCGCCCGGTGGAAGAAGGCGCACGGCACCGCCCGCGACGACCGGGCGTTCGCCGTCTGGGCCGCCCGGCAGGTCCCCGCACCGCCCGCGGCGGCCGAGCGCACCGCCGAACTCCACCAGGTGCAGCGACTCGCCAAGACCCGCACCGCCGCCGGGGAGAAGGCCGCCACCTGGCTGGAACTCCACGGCAAGAAGGACATCTGGAAGCTCTACCTCCACGACCAGCGCGAACTGATCCCCGCCCGCCGCGGTGCGGCGGAGAAGGCCGAACTGAAGGCGGCCCTGAAACTTGCCAAGACGATCAGCGACCGGGTCGCCGCCCGTGACGGGCAGCCGGCCCCCTTCGTCCTGGACCCCAGCCTGCGCCCGGACAAGCACATCAAGCCCGGTGCCAAGGGCCCCTACTCCTACCCCTCCCGCCACGCCACCCGCGCCGCGGCGGCCGTCACCTTCCTCGGCGCCCTCTCCCCGCACCGCGCGGCGGAGTACCGGTGGATGCAGGACGAAGTGCTCTACTCCCGCCTCTACATGGCCGGCCACGTCCCCAGTGACCTCACGGCCGGCACCCTGCTCGGCGACCTGATCGGCGACTACGAACTCCTCGTCGGCGGCCACTGACACGCGCGCGTGGGCCCGGTTCCACTCCTGCGCGGGCGCAGGCGTGGAACCGGGCCCCGCGGGCCGCACCGGTCAGGCCGGCGGCTGGGCGCGGCGGAAACGGAAGACGGTGCGGTAGGCGCGTTCGTCGCCGTGCTCCAGCCAGGTCATGGTCCCGTCCCGGCGCGCCGCGGCGTCGCCGGCCACGGCGTGGGTCGACGGTTCCAGGCCCACGGCGTAGCCGCCGGAGCGCAGGTTGAGCCACTCGAAGAAGTGCGGGAACTCCTCCTGGCCGAAGTCGACCTCCAGGCTGCGCCCCAGGGCGTCGTTGACCACCCGGACACGGTTGCGTCCGTCCTGCGCGGGCCTGAGGACGTGCTCGTAGACCTGCTCCACGAAGTGCGGCACGGGCGCCGGCATCACCTCGTGGGAGACGCCCTGCTCACGCACGCTGTCCGAGGTCCAGGCGGTGCGCTCGACGTCCGCCTCCACCCGCGCGCCCTCGTCGAGCAGCGGCCAGCCGACGTTGATGTGGTACAGGAACATGTGCGGGGTGCGTTCGAAGCCCGCGTTCACCACGGTGTCGTGCAACCGGATCTCGGTGCCGCCCAGGTCCGCCTCGATGCGCCGGCGCAGCACCAGGTGCTCGCCGAAGACCGCCGCCTGCCGCACCTCGCCCTCGGCCCACAGCACGCACCTGTCGCCGGTCCACTGCTCGCCGTAACCGGTGAGCCGGGCGGGGATGTTGGCGATGCGGCCGTGCAGACCGTGCCGGACCGACGTCTTGGGCGGGTAGTGGTAGTCGGCGGCGTCGACGGTGTCGCCGAAGAGGGTGTGGTCCAGGCCGCCGGTCACGATGAACCCGGACAGGCTGCGCAGCCAGGACAGCCCGGACTCGTCGTGGTGCTCGTGCAGCCCGGGGTGGCGGAACCCGGTGGACGAACGCCAGCCGACGGTGAGGTCGTCGAACTCGACGACCCCGATGTCCATGGCCCGGTCGACCAGGACCTCGAAACGCAGCCCGCCGCCGGTGCGGAACTCCAGCGCGCGGATGCCGCGCTCGGTGCCGTCGTCGAGCACGACGGCCCGCACCCCGCCGACGGCGGCGAGGTCGCCGGCCCGTTCGGCCAGTTGCCGCCTGGTGTAGTCGCGGCCGTTGATCCTCATGCCATCACCCACCCTCCGTTGACCTCCAGCGTCTGCCCGGTCACGAACGAGGCGTCCGGACCGCTGAGGAACGCCACCGCGGCGGCCAGCTCCTCGGGTGTGCCGCGCCGCTTGAGCGCCTGGTTGGCCAGTACGTGTTCCTGGTACGCCCGCGGATCGTCGTGGATGCTCTCGGCGGCGGTGGGGAACGCGCCGGGCGAGACGGTGTTGACGCGGATCTCGTACGGTCCGAGTTCCCGGGCCAGCGCCCGGGTCAGCGCTGTGGCGGCGCCCTTGGTGGCCACGTAGGCGGCCAGGTCGGACCAGCCGCCGTGCATGGTGATCGAGGCGATGTTCACGATGGCGCCGCCGCCCCGCCCGGTCATCTGGCGGGCCGCGTGCTGGGCGGCGAGCCAGTACCCGCGCTGGTTGACGGCGTGCACCTCGTCGTAGGTGTCGACGCTGACGTCGAGGAACGGCGCGGCCGGATAGACGGCGGCGTTGTTGACCAGCACGTCCGTGCCGCCGAACTCGTCCGCGACGGCGGTGAACAGGGCCGCGACGGCGCCCGGGTCCCGCAGGTCGACGAGGTGGGCGCCGGCGGTGACACCGCGCTCCAGGAGCAGGTCGCGGGTGGCGTGCAGATCCGGCTCGACGACGTCCGTGACGACGACCGCGAAACCGTCCGCGCCGAGCCGCGCGGCGATGGCGCGGCCCAGGGAGCCGCCGGCTCCGGTGACCACGGCTGTTCTCATGACATGCCTCCTGTGCGGGTGCCCGCGCGGGCCGTACGCAGCAGCGTGTCGAGCTGCGCCAGGACCCGGGCGGGCGGTGTGCGGTGCGACAGTCCGTCCCGGACCGCCGCCGATGCCTGCTGCTGGAAACCGATGTATCCGGGGAAGCGCGGCCTGGTCCAGGCGGCGTCCATGGTGCGGCGGGTGTCCCGGTAGAAGCCGTGGACGGCACGGTGGACCGTCTCGTCGTCCCATGCCTCGGCGAGTGAGCTCTGGCCGCCGAACCGGCGGTAGTCGTCGGTCTGGACGCCGGGGCTCAGCAGTCTGAGCAGCTGCGCCCGGGCGGCCGGCAGGTCCTGGCAGGACCTGGTGACGGCCAGGCCCACGCCCCCGAGGACGCTGCCGCGCACGCCGCCCGGCCCGCGCGGTGCGTCGAAGGCCCGCAGCCCCGTCCGGCCGGGGCCGGGCGCCTGATAGGTGACGTAGCCGTAGACCAGCGGGCAGTATTGGGGGCCGCCGTCGCCGGACATGGCGTCCAGTACGGCGATCGGATTGCGCCAGGACAGGTCCGGGTCGCTGTGGGCGAGCAGTTCGGCCATCACCTCCAGGGCGGCCGTGCCGGTGGCGAGGTCCGCCACCCGGTCCGGGTCCCCGTCCGGGAAGGGAGCGGCGCCGAGGGCCACGCACAGCGCGGCGAACATCAGGAAGGCGTGCGGGCCGCCCAGGCACAGGGCGCTGGGGGTGCGCCGGACTTCGGCGCAGGCGTCCTCCCAGCTGCCGGGCCGCCCGCCCGCGGTGTCCTGGCGGGCGACGGAGACCTGGGTGGCGGCGTCGACCGCCAGCGCCCACTGGCTGCCGTCGAGGTGGTAGCTGTCGTGGCTGGGGCCGACGCAGCTTCGGCGCAGGGCGGCGAGTTCCCCGGCGGTGAAGAGGGTCTCCAGCGGGCGCAGGCAGCCGTCGGCGACCGCCTCGCCCAGACCGGGGTGATCCAGCACGACGAGGTCGGTGTCGTCGCAGAAGGCGCGCAGCGGTCGCGCCTCGAAGTCCTCCAGCGAGTGCCGCTTCCACACCACGGGCCGCGGTCCGGGGCGGCCCGCGGCGGCCTCCCGGCGGTCGTGGTCGGCGAGCGCGTCGAGCACCCGGTATCCGCGGGGGTGGTCCCAGGTCATTCCGGTGAGCGGGGCGGTCATGGCCGTACCGCTCCTTCGTGGTCCGGGGCCGCAGGGGCGGCGGTACCGGCCGACTCGGCGGTTTCGGCGGTTTCGGCGGTTCCGGCGGTTTCGGCGGCGATGACGCCCGCGGTGAGCAGCGCGTCGATGTCCTCGGCGGTGTGGCCGAGTTCGGCGAGCACCTCCCTGCTCTGCTCGCCGACGAGCGGCGCGGGCCGCCGGACCTCGGCGGGGCTGCGGCTGAAGCGGAACGGGAACCCGGGGGTGGTGACGGTGCCCTCGGTGGGATGTTCGTAGGTGACGAAGGAGCCGTTGTGCCGGACCTGCGGGTCGGCCATGACATCGGCGTAGGAGTACACCGGGCCGGCCCAGATGCCGTTCTCCTGGAGGAGGTCCAGCCATTCCCGGGTGGTCCTGGCGGGCAGTTTCTCCCGGACGATGGCGGTGATCTCGTCCCGGCGGGTGTGGCCGTCGGTGTGCTCGTCCATGGCGGCGAGTTCGGGGCTGCCCAGCAGACGGCCGAGGAGGGCCAACGGCGGCATCGCCAGGGCCAGATGACCGTCCTTGGTGGCGAAGGCGCCGTAGGGGGCACGGATGTAGGTGTGGCCGTGCGGCTCGCTGCCCCGGCGCTGGGGGACGCCGCCGACGCTGTAGATGGACAGTTCCTGCGCCTGGACGGCGATCGCGGAGTCCAGCATGTTGACGGTGATCTGCTGGCCCTCGCCGGTGCGTTCGCGGTGCAGCAGGCCGGCGAGGGCGGCCTCGAAGGCGTTGTGGCCGGTGATGGCGTCCACCGCGTAGGTGCCCGAGGGCGAGGGCGGGTCGCCGTCGCGGCCGGTGTTGGCCATGGCGCCGCTCATGGCCTGCAGCAGCAGGTCCTGGCCGGGCCGGGTGGCGTAGGGGCCGTCGTCGCCGTATCCGGAGATGGAGACGTAGACGATCGCCGGGTTGACCGCGGCGACGGCGGCGTAGTCCAGACCGAGGCGCTGGGCGACTCCCGCGCGGTAGTTCTGGATGAACACGTCGGCGGTGCGCACGAGTTCGAGCACGATCTCGCGGCCCTCGGGGGACTTCAGGTCCACCGCGAGGCTGCGCTTGTTGCGGTTGAGGGACAGGAACGAGGCGTTGACCCGGTTGCCGGTGGCGCCTCCGGCGGGTGCGTGGCGCTGCCATTCCCCGGTGACCGGTTCGACCTTGACGACGTCGGCGCCCAGGTCGCCCAGGCGCATCGCGGCCAGGGGCCCGGCCATGGCGATCGACAGGTCGATGACCCGGTATCCGTCGAGGGCTCCCATGAGGTGTCTACCGTCCCTTGAAGTTCGGGGTGCGCCGTTCGGCGAAGGCCGCCCGGCCCTCGGCGGCGTCCTGGGTGGCGAAGCAGATGGTCTGCAGGTGCCGTTCGAGGGCGATGGCGTCGTCGATCGGCATGGTGTGGGCGGCGCGGAGGGTCCGCTTGGCGGTGCGGGCGGCCAGCGGGGCGCGTGCGGCGATGCGCCGGGCCAGTTCCACCGCCTCCCGCGTGAGCTCCTGACGGGGCGTCACCTTGCTCACCAGGCCCCACGCCAGCGCGGTCGCTGCGTCGACCGGGTCGCCGGTGAGGACCATCCAGGCGGCGTTGCCGGCGCCGATGTTGTGGGCGAGCAGCGCCGACTGGCCGCTGCCGCCGATCCAGCCGAGCTTGATCTCGGGGGCGGCGAACGTGGCCTCGGCGGCGGCGAGCCGGATGTCGCAGGCGAGGGCCAGTTCCAGGCCGCCGCCGAGCGCGTGGCCGTTGACGGCGGCGACGGCGGGCTTGTGCAGACCGCGCAGGATGTCGCCGTAGTCGGTGCGTTCGCCGAACTCCCAGGGGCTGCTGTAGTCGTCGAGGCCGGCGATGTCGCTGCCGGCGCAGAAGGCACGGCCCTCACCGGTCAGGACCACGGCCCGGACGTCGTCGTCGGCGTTGGCGGTGCGTACGGCGTCGGCGAGTTCGGCCGTCATCCGGGGGGTGAGGGCGTTCAGCTTCGCGGGACGGTCGAGGGTGAGCACGAGGACGTGGCCGTCGCGCTCACTGCGGACGCTTCCGGCGCCGGCCGGCGCTGCGGCCGGCGTCGGGGTCGGTCCGGGTGCGGGTGTCATGGGTGTCTGTCTCCGTTCCGGTGGTGCACGGCGTCCTCCCGGGCCGTCTCGACCACGGCCCGCATCGCCTCCTCGGCGCGGCGGTGGTGGCCGCGGCGGATGGCGGTGGCCACGCGTTCGTGGTTGGGCAGGGTCTCCTTGTTGTGGCCCACCGAGTGGGTGTGCAGGGGGCGCACGCAGCTCAGGGCCACGCTGACGACGTCGTGCAGGTAGAGCAGCAGGTCGTTGCCGGCGGCCTCGAAGACCGCGCGGTGGAAGGCCAGGTCGGCCTCGACGAACGCCTCGGGGTCGTCGACGGTCGCCCACAGGTGGGCCATGGCCGCCTCCACCCGGTGGCGCGCGGCCTGGTCCGCCGATTCGGCGGCCAGCCGGGCGGCGCCGGGTTCCAGGGCGACGCGCAGATCGGCCAGGGTCGCGACGTCCGTGTCGCTGACGTCCCCGGAGAAGCGCCACCGCAGGACGTCGGTGTCCAGCAGGTTCCACGAGGAACGCTCGCGTACCCGGGTGCCCGCGCTGGTCCGGCTCTCCAGCAGTCCCTTGCCGGCGAGGACCTTCACTCCCTCGCGCAGCGCCGAACGGCCGACGGCGAACTCCTCGACCAGCTGGTCCTCCGTGGGGAGGACCGTGCCGGGCGCCAGTTCGCCCCGCACGATGCGCTCTCCGAGTGCGTGGACGACGCGGCCGTGCCGTACGCCGTCGGGGTACGCGCTCGTTCCTGCCATGGGATGCCTCCTGGACTTGGCTGCCGACGCTAATGACGACATCCTCTCCCGTCAAGAACTTCATCAGATGAAGATGGAGCTTCATCTGATGAAGACGTTGACATGTCGGGCCCGGCTTCCTAGGCTCCCCGGCTGTCGAGGTCCCTCGGACACCCGCAGCACAGGAGACCGCCCATGGAGATCGTCCGCTTCCGCCTCCCCGGCCAGGCGCACCCGAGGACCGGCGTGGTCAGATCGGGCGAAATCGCCGAGATCACCACCGCCGCGTCCGTCGCCGATCTGCTCTCCCTGCCCCTGGAGCAGATCCGCGAGCTGTGCGCCGAGGCGGTCACCACCGTCTGCGCCGCCGGCTCCGCGGAGATCCTCGCCCCCGTGGACGGCCTCACCGAGGTGTGGGCCGCGGGCGTCACCTACCGCAGCTCGCAGCGCGCCCGGGTCCAGGAGAGCCTGCACTCCGGCGACGTCTACGACCGCGTGTACGGGGCGGTGCGGCCGGAGCTGTTCTTCAAGTCCACCGCCTGGCGCGTCGCGGGTCCCGGCGCGCCGATCGCCGTCCGCGCCGACTCCGCCGTCAACGTCCCCGAGCCGGAACTGGCCCTGGTGCTCAACCGGCACGCCGAGATCGTCGGCTACACCGTCTGCAACGACGTCAGCTCCCGCTCCATCGAGGGCGAGAACCCGCTGTACCTGCCGCAGGCCAAGGTGTACCTGGGCGGGTGCGCGCTGGGGCCGGCGATCCGCCCGGCCTGGGAGGTCGCCGACGCCTACGACCTCCCGATCACCCTGGACATCCACCGCGGCGGCACGCCGGTCTGGCACGGCGAGGCGAACACCGCCCAGCTCAACCGCCGCTACGACACACTCGTCGAGCACCTCTTCAGGGCCGACGTCTTCCCCGCCGGTGCCGTACTGGCGACCGGCACCTGCCTGGTTCCCGAGCTGCCGTTCACCTTGCTGGCCGGCGACGAGGTGCGGATCCGGATCGGGGAGGTCGGCGAACTCGCCAACCCGGTGGTGATCGGCAAGGACACCCTCACCGGTGCGGCGTACGCGGCGGCGGGCTGACCGGGCTGACCGGGCGGGCCGGGCTGGCCGGGCGGGCCCGGCAGGGCCGGCGGCCCCGGGCGCCGTCGGATGCCCGATCCGCCTCAGCGGCGCCCGCTTCACCTGCTTCACGCGCTTCATGTGTCTCACCTGCCTCACTCGGTGGGGACGGCCCGGAGCCGGGCCACCCGAGAGGACGTCGCCGACGCCGCCGAGACCGGCCGGTACGGCGTCCGTCTTGACGAAGCACAAGCCACTCGGCCCCGCACCCGCAGATCCGCGCCCTGCACGAGCCGACGCCGACGCCGCCGAGACCGGCCGGCACGGCGTCCGCCTCGACGAGGACGAATCACCCGGCCCCGCACCCGCAGATCCGCGGCCCGTACGAGCCGGCGCCGACGTCGGCTCGTACGGGCATGACCCCGGGACCACCCCCGGCGCGGGCGGCGCGGCCCGGGCATGGCCAGGACGGGTGCTGCCCCGGCCTGCCGGTGCGGACGCGGGGACAGGCGCCCGCCCTGGCCCCGCGCCGGTTCCCGCCCGGGCCCCCGCCCCGGTCCCCGCGGACACGTCGGCCCCGCCGGACGTGCAGGCCGGGTCCGCCCCGCTGCCTCGCCGGACGGGTCAGGCCGGCCTGGTGGCCGAGCTGGGCGGGCCGACCCCGCGGGACCCCGCAACCTCCCAGATCCCGCCCGCTGTCCCGGCCCGCTCCGGCGCCGCCATCGGCGCCTTCCAGCGGCAGTCCCGCAGGAACCGGGCCCGCGCCGCTGAAGAGCGGTGCCTCCGCCCGGGCGGGCACGCAAGCACGCGCACGCGCCGGACCACGGGCATGACGCGCCGGAACCTGCCGGAACGACGACACAGCGGCCGCGGCGGTACGACGCCGAGCGCGCGCCCGGCCCCCTACCACCGCGGCCGTGGACGGATCCGCGCCCGGCTGCGGGAGCCGGGCCGGTGCCCGCGCCCAGGCCTCGCCGCGGCTCGCCCTCCCCCGGGCCCCGGCCCAGCAGCAGAGGCCGTCGAGCACCGGGCGGGCGGCTGACACCCGGCGATCGGGGACGAGTCACCGGTGAAGCCCGTTCACCGGAGGCCGGGCACCGGCGACCAGGGAGCCGTGAGGACGCTGGCGGGGCCGGGGCCGGGGCCGGGGCCGAGTCCGGGCCCCGGCCCCGCGGGCCGCGGCGGCCGCGACCGGCGTGGCGCCGTCGCTGCACGTGCCCGGGGGTTCCGGCCGGGCCGGCCGTCCGCCCGCCGGCCCTGCGGCGGCGTCGGCGGAGGCCGGCACTCATCAGCCGGCCGTCAGCCCGCGGGCGGCGGGCAGCCGGTAGGCGGACGCCGCCGTCCCGGCCCACACCGCCGTCCGCTCCGACGCGGTCAAGGACGCCGTCAGCCGGTCCGCTGCCTCGGCCACCTGGGCGTAGGAGGCGGCGAGCAGGCAGACCGGCCAGTCGGAGCCGAACATCACCCGCTCCGGACCGAAGGCGTCCAGGACGGTGTCGGCGCAGTGCCGCAGGTCGTCGACCGTCCAGCTGTCCCAGTGCGCCTCGGTGACCATGCCGGACAGCTTGCAGTAGGCGTCCGGCAGGGCGGCCAGCGCGCGCACGTCCCGCTCCCAGCCACTGAGGTCCCCGCCGGTCAGCGGCGGTTTGGACAGGTGGTCCAGGACCAGCCGCAGCCCGGGCAGAGCGCGCGCGGCGCGCAGGGCGGCCGGCAACTGGTGCGGGGCGGTCAGCAGGTCGTAGACGAGGCCGGCGTCGGCGACGGCCCGCAGGCCGCGGAGTACGTCGGCCCGGTTCAGCCAGTCGGGGTCGGGCTCCGCCTGCACCACATGGCGGATGCCGGCGAGCCGCTCACCGCCGGGTGCGGCACGCAGCGCCGCGATCCGGTCGGCGACGTCCGGGGCGGTCAGGTCGGTCCAGCCGACGACCGCGGCGACCGGAGAACCGTCGGCGGCCGCGATCGCCAGCAGGTCGACGGTCTCCTCGTGCGAGGCCGAGGACTGGACCAGGACGGTCGAGGCGACGCCCGCGGCGGCCAGCAGCGGCCGCAGGTCGTCCAGGGTGAAGCTGCGGGCCAGCGGCGCCATGGTCGCCGGGTCGATCCACGGCTGGGGCCGCGCCGACAGGTCCCACAGATGGTGATGGGCGTCGATCCGCCAGGCCGGCCGGACGGGCGTGTCCGTCGCGGCCGCGCTCACCGGAACACCGCCAGCGCCTCGAGCCGTTCCCACAGCTGCTCCGGCACGTGCGCCGTGAGGTGTCCGGCGTTCTGCCGGACCTCCTCGGCGCTGCGGGCGCCGACGACGACGGTGCCGACCGCCGGGTGACGGAAGGGGAACTGCAGCGCCGCCGCGGCCGGCTCGACCCCTGCCTCCTCGCACAGCCGCCGCATCTCGAGCGCCGCGGACAGCACCGGCTCGGGCGCCGGCTGGTAGTCGAACATGGCGCCGGGACGCGGATCGGCGAGGATCCCGCTGTTGAACACGCCGCCCACGAGCACCGCCACCTCGCGGCGGGCGCACAGCGGCAGCAGTTCCCGGGCCGCGGTCCGGTCCAGCAGCGACCAGCGGCCGGCCGGCAGAACGCAGTCGACGTCGGTCTCCCGGACCAGCCGGGCGAGCGGGGCCGCGTCGTTCATCCCGGCGCCCACCGCCCGCACCAGGCCCTCCTCGCGCATCCGGACCAGTTCGGGGACCGTTTCGGACACCGCCTGGTCGAGGTGGTCGTCCGGGTCGTGCACCAGCGCGATCGCCACCTGGTCCAGGCCGGTGCGCCGCAGGCTGTCCTCGATGCTGCGCCGTACGCCGGACCGGCTGTAGTCACGGATGCGCACCAGGCCGCCGTCCTCGTCGGCGAACTCCGCGCCCCGGGCGCCGTGCGGTGCGTCACCGGCCGGCACCAGCAGCCGGCCGACCTTGGTGGAGACCACCGCGTGGGCCCGCTCGGCCTCCGGCAGGCCGCGCAGGAAGGCGCCCAGCCGCTGCTCGGCGAGCCCGGCGCCGTAGTGCGGTGCGGTGTCGTAGGCCCGTATCCCCGCGTCCCAGGCGGCGCGGAGCGCGTCGTACGCGGCCCGCTCACCGACCGGGCTGAACAGCCCGGCCAGCGGCGCGGTCCCCAGCGCGAGCGGCCCCAGACGCAGTCCGGTGCGCCGGTGCAGCACGTCCGGGCGGGTGGCGGGGGACGCCGCGAGGCCGCCGGTCACCGGGCGGCTCCCGCCGGGGCCGGAGCGGCCGCGGGGCGCAGCCGCAGGCCGGCCATGCCGCCGTCCACCGGCAGTGCGGTGCCGGTGGTGGAGGCGGCGGCCGGGCTCGCGAGGTAGACGACGGCGGCCGCGACCTCCTCGGCCGTCACCAGCCGGCCCAGCGGCTGGCGGGCGTCGAGCGCCGCACGCTCGGCCTCCGGGTCCTCGGCCGCGGCCAGCAACCGGTCGACCCACGGGGTCGCCGCGGTACCGGGGTTGACGCAGTTGACGCGGATGCCCTCCCGTACGTGGTCGGCGGCCATGGCCAGGGTCAGCGACAGCACCGCCCCCTTGGACGCCGAGTAGGCGGCGCGCTGGGGCAGTCCGGCCGTGGCGGCCACGGAGCACATGTTGACCACGGCCGCCGCCGGCGAGCGGCGCAGGTGGGGGAGGGCGGCGCGGGTGGTCCGTACGATGCCCAGGACGTTGATGTCCAGGATCCGCGTCCACTCGGCGTCGTCGTTGTCGGCGACGGTCCCCTGGGCGCCGATGCCCGCGTTGTTGACCAGGATGTCCAGCCCGCCCAGACGCTCGACCGCCTCGGCGACGGCGGCGCGGACCGCGGCGTCGTCGGCGACGTCGCAGCTGAGCGCCGTCAGGGCGGCCCGGTCCTCGGCGGGCAGCGTCTCGGGGGCGCGGTCCAGAACGGCCACCCGGGCGCCGCGCCGGGACAGCAGGCGGGCGGTGGCGAGTCCGATGCCGGACGCGCCGCCGGTGACGACGGCCGCCAGCCCGGCCAGGTCGGCCAGGTCGGCGGGCGTGGCGGGCGGCGGGGGCGGCTGTTCGGGGCTCGGCACGGGGCGGGTCATGTGCGTGTTCCTTTACTGGGGACTGGGGCGAAGCGGCTGGGAGTGTCCTGGGGACGGGGAAGGCTGCGGTGGAGCGCGGTCAGGCCGTGCCGACGACCTGCCGTTGCCGCCCCAGGCCGTCGATCTCCAGTTCGATCACGTCTCCGTCGACGAGGTAGGGGTAGTCGTTGGCTCCGAAGGCCACCCCCGCGGGCGTGCCGGTGTTCACCAGGTCGCCCGGCTCCAGGACCATGAACTGGCTCAGGTACCAGACCACGTGGTGGACGCCGAAGAGCATCTTGGCCGTCGTGCCGTTCTGCCGCTGCTCGCCGTTCACCCACAGCCGCATGCCGAGCGCCTGCGGGTCGCCGGTCTCGTCCGGGGTGACCAGCCAGGGTCCGAGCGGGTTGAAGGTCTCGCAGGACTTGCCCTTGTCCCAGGTGCCGCCGCGTTCGTGCTGGAAGGCGCGTTCGGTGACGTCGTTGGAGAGCACGTACCCGGCGATGACGTCCGCGGCGGCCTCGGGGGAGGGGAGGTAGCGTGCCTGCTGGCCGATGACGACGCCGAGTTCGATCTCGTAGTCGGTCTTCACGCCGCCGTGCGGGATGAGCACGGTGTCGTGCGGGCCGACGACCGTGTTGGCGGCCTTCATGAAGACGACGGGCTCGTCCGGGTGGGCGGCGTCGGTCTCGTCGGCGTGGTCGGAGTAGTTCAGGCCGATGCAGACGACCTTCCCGGGCCGCGCGATCGGCGCGCCGACCCGCTCGCCGGAGATGTCGGCCGGCGGCAGGGTGCCCATGGCGAGCGCCTCGGCGGCCCGGGCCGGGCCGCCGGAGGCCAGGAACGCGCCGTCGATGTCGTCCGTCAGCGTCCGGAGGTCGACGTGGCCTCCGGCGCCGTCCGACAGCACGGGCCGTTCGGCTCCGGGGGGACCGACGCGGAGAAACTTCATGGCGGACTGGCCTTTCTTCTGTGGTCTGTGCGGGGGTGTCGCGCAAC
>NZ_JBFADM010000102.1:0-19226 GCF_040641355.1 Streptomyces sp. NPDC020996 | reverse complement strand
ACGGGCCGAGGAGCATTCTCCTCGGCCCGTCCGGCGTTTTCCCGGACCCTCAGCTCTCCCCGACTCCGGCCTCTGCTCCGGCCGCGGCCCCGGTCTTCCGCAGGGTCGTCGTCGCCAGCGCCATCGCCCCGGCCAGCAGGACCGCCCCCGCGATCGCCGCCCCGTGCATCCCGGCGGTGAACGCCTCGCGGGCCGCCGTCGCCAGCCCCGGGACGCCGTCCGCGACCGCCAGCGCGCCGCCCAGCGTCTCGCGGGCCGCGTCCGGAGCCGAGGCCGGGATGTCGTGGCGGTAGACCGCCGTGCCGATGGAGCCGAGGACCGCCATGCCGAGCGCGCCGCCGAACTCCGCGCCGGTCTCCATCAGGGAGGACGCCGAACCCGCCCGCTCCACCGGGGCGCTGCCCATCGCCAGGTCCGTGATCTGCGAGATCACCATGACGATCCCGGAGGCCAGGACACCGCACGCGGCCAGCAGCAGCCACATGGAGTCCGTGCCGGTGAGGACCAGCATCGCGTAACCGGCCGCGGCGATCGCGAAGCCCGCGGCGACGACGTGGGCGCGGTCGACGCCCTTCTGGACGAGCGCGGTCGCCGCCGGGGCCGCCATGCCGATCGGCACCGAGGGCAGCAGCGCCCACAGGGCCGCCTCCATCGCGCTCTTGCCGAGCACCGACTGCAGGTACTGCGTGGTGAAGAACGCCGAGCCCATCATCGCGAACGAGGCGACCAGGTTGAGGACCACGGACGGGGCGAAGCCGCGGCCGCGGAACAGGACCGGGTCGATCAGCGGTGAGGCCGCGGTGCGCTGGCGGTGGACGAAGGCGGCCGCGAAGAGCAGGCCGACGGTGATCGAGACGACGTACCGGACGTTCCAGCCCTCGGACGGGATCTCCTTCAGGCCGTAGATCACCGGGAGCACGGCGGCCATCGACAGCGGGACGCCCGGCCAGTCGAAGCGGCCGGGGGCGGGGTCGCGCGACTCCGGCAGCAGCAGGGGACCGAGGACCAGCAGCAGCGCCATCGCGGGCAGGTTCACCAGGAAGACCGAACCCCACCAGAAGAACTGGACCAGCACGCCGCTGAGCACCGAGCCGAGCGCGACCCCGGCCGTCATCACGCCGGACCACAGCCCGATCGCCTTCGCGCGCTGGGCGGGGTCGGTGAACATCGTGCGGATCAGCGCCATCGTCGACGGCATCAGGGTCGCGCCGCCGACGCCGAGGACCGCGCGCGCCGCGATCAGCGTCCCGGCGCTGTCGGCGTACGCCGCGACCAGGGAGGCGGCGCCGAAGGCGGCCGCGCCCACCAGCAGGAGCCTGCGGCGGCCGATGCGGTCGCCGAGCGACCCCATCGTCATCAGCAGGCCGGCCAGGACGAAGGCGTAGATGTCGAAGATCCACAGCTGCTGGGTGCCGCTCGGCCGCAGATCGGCGCTGATCGCCGGGATGGCGAAGTACAGGACGGAGACGTCCATCGAGACCAGCAGCAACGGGAGCATCAGCACGCCCAGCGCGGTCCATTCGCGGCGGCCGGCGCGCCGGCCGGCCGAAGTGGTGGCGGTGCTCGTCGAGTTCGTCATGCCGGTGACTGTACGGACGTATAAAACGCTTGTCTAGTACGAGCGTATAAATCAGTCGTCTAGGACGGATGTATGGAACGGCGCTAGGGTGTGGGCATGGGACACCGTGAGGATCTGCTCGAGGGCGCCAAGCGCTGCCTGCTCGACAAGGGGTTCCTGCGCACGACGGCGCGGGACATCGTGAAGGAGTCGGGGACCAACCTGGCCTCGATCGGGTACCACTACGGGTCGAAGGACGCGCTGCTGGTGGCGGCGTACGTCTCCCTGATCGAGGAGATGGGCGACCGCTTCGACCCGGGCTGGGGCGCCGGCGGTACGACGACGGCTCCGCCGGGGTCGCTGGAGCGGTTCCGGGAGGTGTGGGGCAACGTCATCCGCACGCTTCCGGAGTCCCGCCCGATCTGGCTGCTCACCTTCGAACTGATCCTCCAGGGCGACCGGCTCCCGGAGGTGCGCAAGCTGCTGGTCGAGGCCCAGGAGCAGGGCCGCTCCGGCATCGTGCCGCTCTTCACGGGCGTCCCCGAGGACGAACTCGACCCGGAGACCGTCGACACCGAGGGCCGCTTCTACCAGACCCTGCTGCAGGGCCTCATGGTCCAGTGGCTCTTCGACCCCGGCTCCGCCACCGACGCCGACCGCCTGACGGAGGGCCTGCGCCGGGTGATCGAGGGCGCAGGGAAGGCGCCCTGAGCGGGGCGGCCGTGGCGATCCGGCCGAGGGGAGTCGGGGCCGGGCGGGCGGTCAGAGCCGGGCTGCTTTCAGGGTCATGTGCAGCAGCAGGCGGTCCTCGCCGTCGTCCAGGTCGAGGCCGGTGAGCTGCTCCACGCGGGAGAGGCGGTAGTAGAGGGTCTGGCGGTGGATGCCCAGCTCGGCGGCGGTGCGGCCGGCCTGGCCCGCGCGGTCCAGGTAGACCTCGGCGGTGCGGGCCAGCTCCCGGTGCGCGGGGGAGAGCAGGGCGTGCACGGCGGGGTCGCGGGCCACGTCCGGGGGCAGCGACGTCAGCAGACGGAACGGCCCGATGCGCGCCCACTCGGCGACCGGGCCCAGCCGCGGCTCGGCGAGCGCCGCCCGGGCCGCCGCCGCGGCCTCCCGCCAGGCCGCGCCCAGGTCCGCGAGCCCGGTGCGCGCGGCGGCGACCCCGGCCGCCGGGCCGGAGTCCGCCCCGGCCGGCCGCCCCGCCCGCTCCAGCAGCCGTGCCGCCGCCGACGTCGCCGCGGTCAGGGCGTCGGCGGAGCGCAGCCGGACCAGCAGGGCGAGGCACCGGGACGCCGTCCCCCAGGGGACCGTGCACAGCGCCGTCGCGCCCGGCACCGTCCGCACCGAGGGCGCGTCCTCCGGGTCGGCCGAGGGCCAGGGGGCCACGCACACCACCGTATGCGGGCCGTCCGCGCGGGCGCCGAGGGCGGTGCGCAGCTCCGCCACCGCCATCTCCCGCTGCCAGCCCCGCTCGGCGGTCAGCACCGCCCGCAGCTCCCGGGTGAGGTCGGCGCCGTGCTGCGCCTCGTCCGCGAGCAGCGCGCCGATCCGGGCCGTCACCGCCATGGCCGCGTCCAGCTGCCGCTCGGTCGGCCCCGGATCGTCGTCCAGCAGCCAGACGTAGCCGAGCACCACCCCCCGGTGGCGTACCGGCAGGCAGATGCGCCCGCGGTAGACCCCGGCCTCCGGACTGGGCGGGATGCGCACCGGGCCGGTCGCGCGGGTGATGCCGAAGCCCTCGAACCAGGTGCGCACCGCCGGGGTGGAGCGCCGGGACAGGATCGAGCGGGTGCGCACCGGGTCCAGGGCCGACGCGTCGAGGTCGCGCTCGCTGTCGTAGGCGCCGAAGGCGATCAGCTCGAAGTCCCGGTTCTCCAGCGTCGCGGGCGCGCCCAGCAGCTCGGAGATCTCGTCGACCAGCTCCTGGTAGTCGCCCTTGTAGTCCGAGGTCACCCGGGCATTGTCCCGCATGCCGGGCGAACCTTTCATACATCTGTCTGAGATCTGCGGCACGGATGCGTGACAGCTGTCGATGGCCGACGATCGGAGGGATCCTTAGGTTTCACGGTGGTACTCCGTGCCGTGCCCGCTCGCCGGGTCCGGCCCCCTTCTGGCCTTGTTGTGGAGGTGCCCCGTGCTGGGTCCCGTGATTCTCGCCGCGTCGCGCAGCGACCGGATGCGACGCCTGATCTCGGCGGCCCCGGGGACCAGGCAGGTCGTCGACCGCTTCATCCCCGGCGAGACCGTCGACGACATCGTGCCGGTCATCCAGGACCTCACCGGCAAGGGCCTGGAGCTGACCATGGACGTCGTCGGCGAGGACATCACCACGCCCGGGCAGGCCGCCGCGGCCCGGGACGCGTACCTGGAGCTCGTCGACCGTCTGAAGGACCTGGAACTCGGTCCCCGGGTCGAGCTGTCCGTCAAGCTGTCCATGTTCGGCCAAGCGCTGGCGGACGGCCACGAACTGGCGCTGAGCAACGTCCGGCCCGTCGTCGAGGCCGCCGCCGCGATCGGCACGACCGTGACGCTCGACGCGGAGGACCACACCACCCTCGACTCGATGTTCGCCGTCCACGACGCGCTGCGCGAGGACTTCCCGCAGACCGGCTGCGTGATCCAGGCCTACCTCTTCCGCACCGAGGACGACGCCCGCCGGCTCGCCGCGAACGGCAGCCGGGTGCGGCTGGTGAAGGGGGCGTACAAGGAGCCCGCCTCGGTCGCGCACCAGCGCAGGCACGAGATCGACCGGGCGTACGTCCGGATCCTGCGGATCCTGATGGAGGGCGAGGGATACCCGATGATCGGCTCCCACGACCCGCGCCTGATCTCCATCGCCCAGGAACTCGCCCGGCGCGCCGGGCGCAAGCTCGACGAGTACGAGTTCCAGATGCTGTACGGCATCCGCGGCGAGGAGCACCTGCGGCTGGCCGCCGAGGGCCACCGCATGCGCGTCTACACCGCCTACGGCACCGACTGGTACGGCTACTTCATGCGCCGCCTCGCGGAGAAGCCGGCCAACCTGCGCTTCTTCCTGCGCTCCACGCTCACCACGGGCTGAACCCGAACACCCGCTCACGTACAAGGAGTTACGGATCTCATGGACGCTGTGACCCAGGTCCCCACCCCAGTCAACGAGCCGGTGCACGGCTACGCCCCCGGCTCGCCCGAGCGTCAGCGCCTGGAGGCCAAGCTCAAGGAACTGGCCGAGAACCCGGTCGACCTGCCGATGACCATCGGCGGCGAGAAGCGGATGGGCGGCGGCGAGCCCTTCCAGGTCGTCCAGCCGCACAACCACAAGGCCGTCCTCGGCACCCTCCGCCACGCCACCGAGCAGGACGCGCGCGACGCGATCGACGCGGCCCTCGCCGCCGCGCCCGCCTGGCGCGCGATGTCGTTCGACGACCGCGCGGCGATCATCCTGCGTGCCGCGGAACTGCTCGCCGGGCCCTGGCGGGAGACCATCGCCGCCTCCACCATGCTGGGCCAGTCGAAGACCGCGCAGCAGGCGGAGATCGACTCCCCGTGCGAGCTGGTCGACTTCTGGCGGTTCAACGTCCACTACGCCCGCCAGATCCTCGCCGAGCAGCCCCCGGCCAACTCCCCGGGCGTCTGGAACCGCCTGGACCACCGCCCGCTGGAGGGCTTCGTCTACGCGATCACGCCGTTCAACTTCAGCGCGATCGCGGCCAACCTGCCCACCGCCCCCGCCCTCATGGGCAACGTGGTGATCTGGAAGCCGTCCCCCACCCAGACCCACGCGGCCGTGCTGCTCATGCAGTTGCTGGAGGAGGCGGGCCTGCCCAAGGGCGTCATCAACCTCCTCACCGGCGACGGCGTCGAGGTCTCCCAGGTCGCCCTGAACCACCGTGACCTCGCGGGCATCCACTTCACCGGCTCGACCAAGACCTTCCAGTACCTGTGGAAGACGGTCGGCAACAACATCGAGAAGTACCGCTCCTACCCGCGCCTGGTCGGCGAGACCGGCGGCAAGGACTTCCTCGTCGCCCACCCGAGCGCCGACCGCGCGGTGCTGAAGACCGCGCTGACCCGCGGCGCCTTCGAGTACCAGGGCCAGAAGTGCAGCGCCACCTCGCGCGCCTACCTCCCGGCGTCGATCTGGAACTCCGGCTTCAAGGAGGAGTTCGCGGCCGAGGTCGACGGCCTGACGATGGGCGACGTGACCGACCTGTCCCACTTCATGGGCGCGGTGATCGACGAGCGGGCCTTCGCCAAGAACAAGGCGGCCATCGACCGCGCGAAGCAGGACCCCAGCTGCACGATCGTCGCGGGCGGCAGCTACGACGACTCGGTCGGCTGGTTCGTCCGCCCGACCGTCGTCGAGTGCACCGACCCGGACAACGAGGTCTTCCGCACCGAGTACTTCGGCCCGTTCCTCGCCGTGTACGTCTACGAGGACGACAAGTACGACGAGATGCTGACCCAGATGGAGTCGGTGTCCGACTACGCGCTGACCGGCTCGGTGATCGCGAACGACCGCGCGGCGGCGGCGTACACGATGGAGAAGCTGCGCTTCGCGGCCGGCAACTTCTACATCAACGACAAGTCCACCGGCGCCGTCGTCGGCCAGCAGCCCTTCGGCGGCGGCCGTGCCTCCGGCACGAACGACAAGGCCGGCGCCCCGCAGAACCTGCTGCGCTGGACGCTGACCCGCGCCATCAAGGAGACGCTGGTCCCGCCGACCGACTACACCTACCCGCACATGGGCTGACGGACCGTCATGCACCGGGGCCGGGGGGGGGGGGCCCCCCGCCGCGGCTCCGGCCCCTCTCCTTTCTGCCCGCCGTCAGTAGCGCCACAGGGAGTGCTCCCGGTCGGCCCACTCGCGGCTGACCGTCCCGGTCCGCAGCCCGCGCCGGGCCTCCGGGTCGCCGAGCGCCATGCCGATGTGGCCGGCGAGGACGACGCCGACGGTGAGGGCCAGCCAGTCGTGGACGAAGGTCGCGCCGGTGCGCCACCGGATCGGCGTGAGATGCGTGAACCACATCATGAGGCCGGTGCCCAGCATCACCAGCGTCGCCCCGGCGATCCAGGCGGCGTAGACCTTCTGCCCGGCGTTGAACTTGGCCGCCGGGCGGGCGGAGCGGCGCTTGTCGCGGCGCAGGGCCGCGCGCAGCCAGAGCCGGTCGTGGGGGCCGAAGCGGTTGAGCCGGCCCAGGTCGGCCCGGAAGCCGCGGGACAACAGGCCCGCCAGGACGGGCACGGGCAGGGCGAGCCCGGCCCACTCGTGGACGCGGACGACCAGCTCGCGGCGGCCGACGAGTTCGGCGAGTTCGGGGACGTAGAGGAAGGCCGCGGTCACCACGCACACGCCCATCAGGGCGGCCGTGGTGCGGTGCACCCACCGCTGGACCGGGCCGAACCGGCGGACCTCGGCGACCGGCGGCGTCCTCGCCTCAGCTCGTGGGGTCATCGTCCCGCCCGTTCGACCGGCCGACCCAGGCGTCGACGTCGTAGCCGCGTTCCTCCCAGTAGCCGGGCCGCACGTCCTCGGTGACGGTGATGCCGGACAGCCACTTGGCGGACTTGTAGAAGTACATGGGCGCCACGTAGAGGCGGACGGGGCCGCCGTGGGCGTGGCCGATGTCCTCGTCCCGCATGCGCAGGGCGACCAGGACGTCCGCGCGGCGGGCCTGGTCGAGGGTGAGGCTCTCGGTGTAGGCGCCGTCGAAGCAGGTGAAGCGCACCGCCCCGGCCCCCGCCCGCACTCCGGCGGCGTCGAGCAGCCGGGACAGCCGCACCCCCTCGAAGGGCGTGTCGGGCACCCGCCAGCCGGTGACGCACTGGACGTCCCTGACCAGCCGGGTCTGCGGCAGGGCGCGCAGTTCGGCGAGCGTGTAGGAGGCGGGGCGTTCGACCAGGCCGCCGACGGTGAGGCGGTAGTCGGCGGCGCTCTTGTGCGGTACGGAGGAGGCGACCGAGTAGTAGCGGAAGCCGCCGCCGTTGGGCAGCAGCCCGGTCAGGCCGGTGGGGTCCTTGTCGGCGGCGCCGCCGAGGAACGCCTCCAGGCCGCGCTGCAGGGTGGGCGCCGCGAGGACGCCGAGGGCGCCCAGGCCGAGGGTGCCGAGGAAGACGCGGCGGCCGACCGGTGCGCCGCCTTCTTCGGGCGGTTCGGAGTTCACCCCTCCATTCGAGCACCCGCGGCCCCGGCCGGGCCAGGGAACGCGGGTGCCCGTCAGAGTTCCGTCATCTCTTCGCCGGCCGTCGGCACCCCGGCCGGGCCCCGCGGGTCATCCCCGGCCGAGCACGGCGGCGCGGGCGGCGCGGAAGGCGGGGTAGGGGTCGCGGCCGGGGTAGGACCAGGGCGCCGGGGTGGCGTGCTCGCCGATGCGGTGGAACAGGGCGGCGGCCTCCGCGCCGCTGCCCTCGCAGACCTTGGCGTGGGCGAGGTAGTTCAGGTCGATCAGGCGGCGCGGGTGGCCCTCGTGCTCCCACTCCAGCCACCAGTCGAAGGCGGCCTTCAGCACCTGCCGGGCCCGATGCCCGCTCCAGTGCCGCGAGGCGGCCGGGTCGGCGGGCTCGTGCCCGGCGGTGGCCAGCGCGCGGTAGCGCTCGGCGTGCGCGACGACCGGCAGGACGGCGAGCGGCGAGTCGGCCGGGGCCTGCGCGGCGGCCCAGTCGGCGAAGTCGTAGACCTCGTGCAGCGGGTCGGGGCCGGCGTCGGCGTGGCGCTCGGCGAGGCGGGCGACCATGAGGTGGTGGGCGTGGTGGTGGTCGGCGTACCGGCCGCGGATCTCGCCGAAGAGGCGTCCGACCTCGTCGTCGGCGCCCGAGGCGCGTTCCAGCATCAGCATCCCCAGCCACGGGGTGGGGTCGGCGGGCAGGCGCGCGGCGGCGGCCCGGCAGGCCTCGCGGGCACGGTCCGGTCTCTCCTTGCCCCGCAGCGCCCGCTGCACCAGGGACATCGCGAGCAGTACGGCGGCGTCGGCGCAGCCGGGTTCGGTGAACATCCAGTCCCGGGCCCAGGCGGAGCTGTAGGGCTCCAGGGCGAGGACGGTCACCCGGTGGCCGCGGCGGTCCCAGTCGTCGCCGGTGTGCGCCAGCAGGGAGCGGGCGGCCTGCCACCGTCCCTGCGCCAACGAGGCCTTCGCCGCGACGAGTTCGTCGTCGTCCAGGGCGGCGTCAAGGGCCTGGGCCGCGCCTTTGCGGCCCCTGCCGAGGGATGGCGGGGGTGGGGACACCGCGGGACTTCCTCACGCGACGCGGCTCGCGTCGGGGTTCCGGTTTGCCGTCGAATGATCACGCACAGCAAACCCTCAGCAAAGACTCACGTCAAGGCCCGGACTCCCGTTACTCGCGTCAACGTCCCTGCCTGCGGGAGCACTTGCCGGGCGGCCCGGCCGTGACGCCGGTGCGTCCCGACCCGCCGTGTGGCGTACGCCCCGTCCCGCCGTGTGGCGTACGCCATGGCGCGGCCGGTCAGGGCGTCGGACCATGGCGGCACGGTCACGCCCCGCGCCCCGACCGGGCGGCGCGCCGTGGCCGGGTCGATGTTTTCGCCGGCTCCCGGGGCACGCCCGTGCCCCGGGACGCTACAGTCGGCCACTACCCGCCCCGTAGCCCGGCCGAACTGATCGAGGTACGCAGCGTGTCGGTTCTGGTTCTCCTTCTCGCCGTGAGCGCTGCCTGCTGCCTGGGCCTCGGATTCGTGTTCCAGCAGAACGCGGCCCAGCGGGCGCCGCTGAGCGACTTCCTCTCGCCTCGGCTGCTCCTCGACCTGATGAGGGTGCCGCGCTGGCTGGGCGGTACGGGGCTCATGGTGGCGGGCATGGCCCTGGGCGCGGTCGCGCTCGGCCAGGGTGAGGTCTCCTTCGTGGAGCCCCTCCTCGCCACGAACCTGCTGTTCGCTCTCGCGCTCTCCCGCAGGCAGACCGGGCAGCCGCTGGGCCGCCAGGGCTGGGCGGGCCTCGCCCTGCTGGCGGGCGGGGTGACCGCCTTCATCGTGGCGGGCGAGCCGCGCGGCGGCACCGCGGTCGCCGACCCGCTGCGCCACTGGCTGATCATCGGCGCCGTGGTCGGGCTCGCGCTGCTGCTGACCGCCTGCGCCAAGCGCTCGCGCCTGAGCTCGGCGCCGGTCCTGCTGTCCCTGGCGGCGGGCCTGCTCTACGGCGTCCAGGACGCCCTCACCCGGATCAGCGGCCAGCGCTTCTCCGCCGGCGGCCTCACCGAGCTGGCCACCGGCTGGCAGCCGTACGGCGTGCTGGCGCTCGGCGTCACCGGCCTGGTGCTGGTGCAGAGCGCCTTCGAGACCGCGCCCCTGCGGATGTCCCTGCCGGCCCTGACCGCGGCCCAGCCGCTGGCCGGCATCCTGTGCGGGGTGGGTTTCCTCGGCGACCGGCTGCGCACCGACACCGGGGCGCTGGCCTGGGAGGCGGCCGGGCTCGCGGCGATCGTCACGGGCATCGTGCTGCTCGGGCTGCACCCGGCGATGCCCACGGGCACGGCGAAGCCGGAACGGGTCCGCGACCTGCAACCGCAGTGACCGACCCGGTCCCCGGGCGTGCCGCTCCGGTGACCCCATCAACTGGGTGCCGCTCCGGTGACCCCGCGAGCGGCGTGCTGCTTGGATGATCCCATGAGCGCTGCTGACGAGATCATCGACATCGTCGACGAGAACGACCGCGTCGTCGCCCGTTCCCCGCGCGGCGAGGCGTACGCCAGGAGCCTGCGCCACCGCTGCGCCTTCATCCTGGCCCGCGACGCCGAGGGCCGGGTCTTCGTCCACCGCCGCACCCCGACCAAGCTGGTCTACCCCTCCCTCCACGACATGTTCGTCGGCGGCGTGGTCGCGGCCGGCGAGTCCTACGACGAGGCGGCGCTGCGCGAGGCGGAGGAGGAACTGGGCGTGAGCGGCCTGCCGAGCCCGCGGTTCCTGTTCAAGTTCCTCTACGACGACGGCGCGGGCCGCAGCTGGTGGTCGGCGGTGTACGAGGTGCGCTGCGAGATGCCGGTCAGCCCGCAGGCCGAGGAGGTGGCCTGGCACGCGTTCCTGACGGAGGACGAGGTGGAGCGGCGGCTGACGGAGTGGGAGTGGACGCCGGACGGCCTGGCGGCGTACGAGCGGCTGAAGGCGTACCGGTCGATGGGCTGACCCGGCGCCTGCGGGGAGCCCGGCGCCTCCGGGACACCCGGCGCTTCCGGGGAGCCCGCTGTCTGCGGGGGAGCCCGATAAGGTCGCGGCGTGATCGACGCATGGGTACGGAACGTCCGCCTGTGGTTCGCCCCCGAGCGGATCCGGGACGAGGGCAGGACCCCCGACTACCGGTTCTCGCTGGCGAACGAACGCACCTTCCTGGCCTGGCTGCGCACCGGGCTCGCGCTGATCGGCGGCGGCTTCGCGGTGGACCAGTTCCTGCCCGATCTGCGCTGGGGCTGGCGCGTCGGGCTGGCGCTCGCACTGCTGGGGGCGGGCGTGCTGTGCGCGCTGCGCGCGGTCAACCACTGGGTGCGCTGCGAGCGGGCCATGCGGCGGGGCGAGGATCTGCCGGTGTCGCGGTTCCCGGCGGTGCTGGGCGTGGTGGTCGCCGTCGTCGCCGTCGCGATGGTCGTCGTCGTGCTCGTCGGGTGGGAGGGGTGAGCGCGCCCGCGGGCCGGGAGCGGGATCCCGGGCTGCAGCCCGAGCGCACCCGGCTGGCCTGGCGTCGTACGACCCTGTCCAGCGCGGCCGTCGCCGTCCTCGCCGTGAAGACGGCCCTGCACGAAGGCCCCTCCGCCTCCGGCATCGCCGTGGGCGCGCTGTGCTGCCTGCTGTGGGCGGTGTTCCTGCTGCTGGCCCACCTCCGCATCCGCGCCCTCGCCGCGGCGCCCGGCCCGTCCGCGCTCGGCCCGCGCCACGCCGCGGCGGCGGTCCTGTGCACCGTGGCCCTGGCGCTGTGCGGCGCGGCGCTCGTCCTATAGGACTCAAGGACTTAAGGACTTAAGGACTTAAGGACTCAGGACTTAATGCCTTCCCGGGACCGGCCTGCCGTGGTTCCGATCACGTTGGGCGCCCGCACTGGACGGCATACCGACCAGTCGGCATGATGGTCGCGTCAGTCATGTTCACGCGCGCGTAAGGAGCACCGATGAGCCCCGACCATCCGCCAGGTCTCGATCTCGACCGGCTGCGCGGCCTGCTCGACCGCGAGCGGCCCGGCCTGGTGCAGGCCCCCCTGACCGGCCGGCTGATCGAAGGCGGCCGGTCGAACCTCACGTACGCGGTCGAAGACGGCGTCTCGAAGTGGGTCGTCCGACGGCCGCCGCTCGGGCACGTCCTCGCCACCGCCCACGACATGAAGCGCGAGCACCGGGTGATCAGCGCGCTGCACCCGACGGACGTACCGGTGCCGGCCCCGGTGCTGCTGTGCGAGGACGAGGAGGTGCTCGGGGCGCCGTTCTACGTCATGGAGTTCGTCCAGGGCACCCCGTACCGCACCGCCGACCAGCTCGCCCCGCTGGGCGAGGAGCGCACCCGGCAGGCGGTGCTGTCGCTGGTGGACACGCTGGTCGAGCTGCACGGCGTGGACCCGGCCGAGGTCGGCCTGGCGGACTTCGGGCGCCCGGAGGGCTTCCTGGACCGGCAGTTGCGTCGGTGGGGGAAGCAGCTGGACGCCTCCCGCAACCGCGCGCTGCCCGGCATCGACGAGCTGCACGCGGCGCTCGGCCGGCGGCTGCCCGTCTCCCCGGCGCCGACCGTCGTGCACGGCGACTACCGGCTGGACAACGTCCTGATCGGCGACGACGACGTCATCAAGGCGATCCTCGACTGGGAGATGTCGACGCTCGGCGACCCGCTCACCGACCTGGGCCTGCTGGTGATGTACAGCACGCCCCTGGGCATGCCCGACTCCCCCGTCTCCACCACGGCCGAGGCCCCCGGCCACCCGTCCCCGGCCGAGCTGATCGAGCGCTACGCCGCCCACTCCGGGCGGGACGTCTCCGCGGTCTCCTGGTACACGGCGTTCGCCTGGTTCAAGCTCGCCGTGATCCTCGAGGGCATCCACTACCGCTACACCCTGGGCCAGACGGTCGGCCGCGGCTTCGACCGCATCGGCGATCTGGTCCCGGTCTTCATCGAGCACGGTCTGACGACTCTTCAAGCAGGACTCCAGGAAGGCTGACTGGCCATGGACTTCGCGTTCGACGCACGCACCGAGGAGCTGCGCGCCAAACTGCTCGCCTTCATGGACGAGTACGTCTATCCGGCCGAGGCGGTGGCGCAGGAGCAGCGCGCCGCGCTGGCCTCCCCCTGGGACACCCCCGCCGTGGTCGAGGAGTTGAAGGCCGAGGCACGCCGGCAGGGGCTGTGGAACCTCTTCCTGCCCGACGCCGAGTACGGCGCCGGCCTGACCAACCTCCAGTACGCCCCGCTCGCCGAGATCACCGGCCGCTCGCCGCAGCTCGCGCCGACGGTGACGAACTGCGCGGCGCCGGACACCGGCAACATGGAGGTGCTCGCGCAGTTCGGTGACGAGCGGCAGAAGAAGCAGTGGCTGGAGCCGCTGCTGGCGGGCGAGATCCGCTCGGCGTTCGCGATGACCGAGCCGGAGGTGGCCTCGTCGGACGCGACGAACATCACCACGCTGATCGAGCGGGACGGCGACGACTACGTCATCACCGGGCGCAAGTGGTACATCTCCGGCGCGATGGACCCGCACTGCAAGATCTTCATCGTGATGGGCAAGACAGACCCGGACGGCCCCGACATCCGCCGCCAGCAGTCGATGGTGCTGGTCCCGCGGGACACCCCGGGCGTCACCGTCACCCGCGCGATGAAGGTCTTCGGCTACGAGGACCACTACCACGGCGGCCATGCGGAGGTGGTCTTCGACCACGTGCGCGTGCCGGTGTCCAACCTGGTCGGCGAGGAGGGCGGCGGCTTCGCCATCGCGCAGGCCCGGCTCGGCCCCGGCCGCATCCACCACTGCATGCGGCTGATCGGCATGGCCGAGCGGGCGATCGAGCTGATGTGCCGCCGGGCGGTGTCCCGTCAGGCCTTCGGCAAGGCGCTGGCCCAGCAGGGCGTGGTGCACAACTGGATCGCGGACGCCCGGGTCACCGTCGAGCAGCTGCGGCTGCTGGTGCTGAAGACGGCCTGGCTGATGGACACCGTCGGCAACCGGGGCGCGCACACCGAGATCCAGGCCATCAAGATCGCCACCCCGCGCGCGGTCGTCGACATCCTCGACCGGGCGATCCAGCTGCACGGCGCGGGCGGCGTCAGCCAGGACTTCCCGGTGGCGGAGCTGTACGCCGCCGCGCGGACCCTGATGATCGCCGACGGCCCGGACGAGGTGCACCAGCGGTCGCTGGCCCGGCGGGAGCTGAAGAAGTACCTCTGATTGCGGAAGTACCCCTGACCGCAAGGGAGTTGGGGCGGCCGCCACTGGGCGGCCGCCCCTTTCGCATTCCCCGCCGAAGGCCTGGCGCTGGCCCGTGGCCGGTCTGCTCGTGGCCATGGCCGGCTCGGTGGTGCTGCCGATCGACGACCTCCTGTGGTATCTGCTGGGGTGCGCCGTGACGCTCACCCTGCTGGTCAGGATCGCCCACCGAGAGGTGCCGTTCGGGCTGGCGCCGGCGCAGTGGCGGCTCGGGCCGGACGACGAGTCGCTCCTCCGGGCCCGTCTGGCGTCGGCCGTGCAATGCGCCCAGCAGGGCAGCACCGGTCCCGCGGTGGAGCAGCTGGAGGCCCTGGTGCCGGACCTCGCCGCGGCCCTGGGGGACGACCACACGTTGACGCTTCAGGCGCGTTTCATCGCGCCGCAACTGCGGAGCGAGCACAGCCGCGTGCCCGACCGCGTCGCGGCCATGGAGGACCTGAGCGAGGAGATGAACGCGGCGCTCGGCCCCGGCGACCCGGAGGCCCTGGCGGCCCGCATCGTCCTCGCCGAGTGACTGAAGGAGGACGGCGACACCGAAGCCGCCCGGGAGGTGTACCGGCAGGCCGTCACCGTCGGCACCCAGCAGCTGGGGGCGGACCACCAGATGGCCCTGATCGCCCGCGGTTCGCTGGCCGTCATGCGGCACAAAAGGCCGGGCGCCGACCGCAGCGCCGCACTGGAGGAGCTGACCGCGGTCGTACGCGACATGGAACGGGTGCTCGGCGCCGCGCACCCGAACACCGTCTCCACCCGGCGTCTCCTCGACCAGTGGACCGCCGCCTGACCGGCTCCGACGGGCGAGCCCGGGGCCTCAGGGGCGCAGGGCCCGCAGCAGCAGGTCGGCCAGGTGGTCGGCGACCTCCTGCGGGGTGAGCGGGCCGTCGGGGCGGTACCAGGTCGACAGGTGGTGGACGGAGCCGAAGTGGTAGTCCACCACGAGATCGGCCGGGGTCGCCCGGGAGAAGACGCCCGCCTCCTGGCCCTCCTCGACGAGCGCGCGGAAGCGTTCGTGGTAGCGCCGGCGCTCGGCACGCACCTGCTTGTTCTTCTCGGGGCTCAGGTGGTGCATGGAGCGGAAGAAGATCGACGCGTCGTCCAGGTTCTCGATCGTCGTGACGACGACGTCCGCCGCCGCGGCCCGCAGCCGCTTCTCGACCGGTTCGCCGGAGTCCGCGAAGGCGTCGAGGCGCTCCTGCTGGAGGCGCAGCACGCGCGCGTACACCTCGTGCAGGAGGTCGTCCTTGGAGCCGAAGTAGTGGTACAGCGCCCCCTTGGTGACGCCGGCCGCCTCGACGATCTCCTGCACGGAGGTACGGTCGTACCCCCGGTCGGCGAAAAGCCGGGTGGCGGCGGCCAGAAGCCGCTGTGGAACGGGTGCTCCGTCACCGTCCGTCGTCCTGGGCACTGCCGCCACCTGCCTTTCCGTGGTTCTACCGGCTGCTCTGCCTGCGAGAACGCAGTTCCCGCCGGAGGATCTTCCCACTTGCCGTCTTCGGCAAGTCGGGCAGGATCTCCACCTGCCGCGGGTACTTGTAGGCGGCCAGTCTCTCCTTGCAGTACACCGCGAGTTCGTCCGGGTCCGTCCCGGCGCCCGGACGCAGGCTGACGTACGCCTTGACGGTCTCGCCGCGGTAGCCGTCGGGCACCCCGACGACGGCGGCCTCGCGCACCGCCGGGTGCGTGTAGAGGACGTCCTCGACCTCGCGCGGCCACACCTTGAAGCCGGACGCGTTGATCATGTCCTTCTTGCGGTCGACGACGTACAGCCAGCCCCGCGGGTCCATGAAGCCGATGTCGCCGGTGCGCAGTTCGCCCGCGGGGAAGGTCTCGGCGGTGGCGTCCGGGCGCCGCCAGTAGCCGGGCACCACCTGCGGCCCGCTCACCACGATCTCGCCCTGCTCCCCGAAGGGCACCTCCCGCCCCTCGTCGTCGACGATCCTGACCACCGTCTCGGGGCCGGGCAGCCCCACCGCCAGCGTGCCCGAAGCCGGGTCCACCGGCGCCTCGAGGTGCGGCGGCACGGAGGCGCACGGCGCGGTGCACTCGGTGAGCCCGTAGCCGTTGCGGATGTACGGCCCGAAACCGGCCCGGAACTTCTCCACCAGCGCGGGCGGCACGGGGGCGCCGCCGGAGGAGATGACGGCGAAGGAGGAGAAGTGGTCCGGGGTGACGGCCGGGTGGGCGGCCAGCGCCATGAAGGCGGTCGACGGGCCGACCGTGAAGTGCGGCCGGTGCTCGGCGAACGCGTCCAGGACGACGCCCGCCTCGAAGCGGTACGTCAGCACGAGCGTGCCCGCGCTGACGAGGCAGGCGCCGAGCTGGCAGACCATGCCGGTGATGTGGAACAGGGGCGCCAGGGCGTAGTAGACGGGCGCCTCGGGCAGGGCGAGGCCGGTCCGCTGCCGCTCGGCGTTGTACATGATGTTGCCGTGCGTGTTGGTGGCGCCCTTGGGGGTGCCGCTGGTGCCCGAGGTGTAGCTGATCAGCGCGATGTCGGCCGGGCCGGCGGCGCGGACTCCGGGGGCCGGGTGACCGGCCCGGGCGACGGCGGTCAGGTCGTCGGCGTCCGCGGCCTGCGGCAACCGTTCGAAGGCCAGCACGCGCGCGTCGCCGCGGGTCTGGAAGTCCAGCTCGCAGGCGGTGAGCACGATCCGCACCGGCGAGCCGGCCGCCGTCTCGCGCAGGTACGACTCCCACGCCCGGTCGGAGCAGACCAGCGCGGCCACCTCGCCGTCCCGCAGGACGTGCGCGACCTCTCCCGACTTGTACATGGGGTTCACCGGCACGACGATCGCGCCCGCCTTCCACGCGCCGAGCAGCGCGATCACGAAGTGCGGGGAGTTCTGCAGCAGGATCGCCACGCGGTCGCCGCGCCGCAGCCCGCGGGCGGCGAGGTGACCGGCGACGGAGTCGCTCAGCTCGTCGGTCTCGCGGTAGGTGAGGCGCCCGTCGAAGTAGGTCAGGAAGGTGCGGTCGGGGGCCTCGGCGACGGACCGGGCGAGGGCGTGCACGAGGGAGTCGGCGGGGTCGACCGGGGCGCGCTGGGCGTCGTTCAGCAGGGCGAGCCAGGGCTTGGCCGCGTAGCGGGAGCCGGTCACCGCAGCTCCTCCCACTTCTGCTGGATGCGGTTCATGTTCGTCAGCCAGTGGTCCGGCTCGGCGGCCCTGGCCTGGTAGAACGCGGCGACCTCGGGGTGCGGCAGGATCAGGAAGCGGTCCTCCTCGATCCCCTTGAACAGGGCGTCGGCGACGTCCGCCGGGTCGATCGCGGTGGGCCTGAGCACCAGGTCGCCCGCGCTGCCGGTGGCGGACAGCATGTCGGTGCGGACGCCCTGGGGACAGATGGCGTGCACCTTCAGGCCGCGGTGGCGGTACGTCAGCGACAGCCACTCGGCGAAGGCGTAGGCGCCGTGCTTGGTGACGCTGTAGGAGGGGGCGCCGATCATCGTCAGCAGGCCGGCGGCGGAGACGGTGGACACGAAACGTCCGCTGCCGCGCTCCAGCCAGGCCGGCAGCAGCGCGTGCGCCGCCCGCACATGCGCCATGACGTTCACGTCCCAGGCCAGTCCCCAGGACTTCTCGTCGACGGGCCGTTCGAGGTCGCCGTCCTCCAGGGCGACGCCGGCGTTGGCGCAGTAGACGTCCACCGTGCCGCCGAGCGCGTCGCGGGCGTCGGCCACGATCGCGGAGGCGTCGCCCGGCACCGCGATGCCGCCGATCTCCCCGGCGACCGCCTCGGCCCGGCCGGCGTCCAGGTCGTTGACGACGACCCGGGCCCCTTCGGCGGCGAACCGGCGGGCGAGCGCCGCGCCGATGCCTCCCCCGGCCCCCGTGACGACCACACCGGCACCCTGAACGGCTTCCACCATCGGTCTCCTTCGACTGCGGCTCTGCGGCCACGCCAGACTAACCGGTCGGTATGTGGCAGGGAAGGGGTTCCCGCGACCGGCGCCGGCCCCTACCGTGCCTCCCATGCGCCTTTCCAGACGAGCTCTTTTAGCAGCGGCAACGGCGGCAACCTCCCTCCCGGCGGCGTCCCCCGCCGCCGCGGCCCCCCACCGGGCACCCCTGCGCACCGGATTCGAGCGGCTGGCCGCGGACGGCTACGCGCTCCTCGACGGACGGCCGGTGGGCATCGTCACCAACCCCACCGGCGTCACCCGCGACGTCCGGCACGTCGTCGACGTCATGCACGCCGACGGGCGGGTGAACCTGGTCGCCGTCTTCGGCCCCGAGCACGGCTTCCGCGGTACCGCGCAGGCGGGCGGCTCCGAGGGCCGCTACGACGACCCGGCGACCGGACTGCCCGTCTACGACACGTACCTGAAGAGCGGTCAGCCGCTCGCCGACGTCTTCACGGCCTCCGGCGTGGACACCGTCGTCTTCGACATCCAGGACGTCGGCGCGCGCTTCTACACGTACATCTGGACGCTGTACGACTGCATGGAGGCGGCGGCGCTCGCGGGCAAGCGGTTCGTGGTGCTGGACCGGCCGAACCCGGTGACCGGGCGGGCGGCCCTCGGCCCGGTGCTGCACAAGGAGTTCGCGACGTTCGTCGGGCGGCAGCCGGTCGCGCAGGCGCACGGGATGACCGTCGCCGAGCTGGCGCGGCTGTTCAACGGGGAGTTCCTGACGGCTCCGGTGGAGCTGGAGACCGTCACGATGACGGGGTGGCGGCGGTCGTGGTTCTACGACGCCTGCGGGCTGCCGTGGGTGCCGCCGAGCCCCAACATGCCGACCCCCGACACGGCCCTGGTCTACTCGGGGACGTGCCTGCTGGAGGGGACGAACCTGTCGGAGGGGCGCGGGACGACCCGGCCGTTCGAACTGCTGGGCGCCGACGGCGTGGACGGCGGGTGGGCCGCCGCCGTGAACGAACTGGGCCTGCCCGGTGTGCGTTTCAGGGAGGCGTACTTCGCGCCGGCCTTCTCCAAGTACCAGGGGAAGACCGTCGGGGGTGTGCAGGTCCATGTGCACGACCGCGCGGTCTTCGACCCGGTGCGCACCGGGATCGCCCTGCTGGTGACCGCGAAGCGGGTCTTCGACGGCTTCGCCTGGCGCTCCGACGGCTGGATCGACAAGCTCACCGGCTCGGCGCGGGTGCGGACGCTGATCGACGCGGGCGCGGACACCGACGAGGTGGTGGCCGACTGGCAGGCGGAGCTGGCCGCGTTCCGCCGGACGCGCCGGCACTACCTGCTGTACGAGTGAGCCGGGGCGACCGCACCACGACGGCCAGAGCAGGGGCGAGGCGTTCTGGGGCTCGGTCCGGCTACCCCTTCCCGGTCGATC
>NZ_JBFADM010000101.1:0-19794 GCF_040641355.1 Streptomyces sp. NPDC020996 | reverse complement strand
CGTCCCGGCCGTCCCGGCCGTCCCGGCCGTCCCGGCCGTCCCGGCCGTCCCGGCCGTCCCGGCCGTCCCGGCCGTCCCGGCCGTCCCGGCCGTCCTGGCCGGTCCTGCCGTCCCGGCTGCATCGGCCGGCTCGCGACGGGGCAGGCGGCGTGGGAGCGGTTCGGGTTGCCCGGCGTTGTCGGTTTCCGCCGAGGCGGCGGCCGGCCGGACACTCTCGACGGCGGCGGGCCGGTGCCCGGACGCCTCCGCCGACGGGGTGTGCGTGCCGGACGCCTCTGCCGACGGGGTGTGCGTGCCGGACGCCTCTGCCGACGGGGTGTGCGTGCCGGACGCCTCTGCCGACGGGGTGTGCGTGCCGGAGGTCTCCGCCGACGGGGTGTGCCGCGGCCCGGAGGTCTCCGCCGACGGGGCGGGCTGCCCCCCGGTCGGCGGCAGTGCCGGTCCGGTGCGGCCGCCGGAGGCATCCGCCGCCAACGGGCTCATCGTCAGCAGCAGCGACGAGGGGACCGTGACCTCGGCCGTGACGCCGCCGCCCGGCGTGCGGGACAGCAGCACTCCGACGCCCCAGCGGCGGGCCAGCGTGCCGACCACGAACAGGCCGAGCACCTTGGTCGGCATCACGTCCAGGCGTTCGCGGCGGACGAGCCGGGCGTTCTCCTCGGCGAGCCGCTCGGCGCTCATGCCGAGGCCGTGGTCGGAGATCACGATCGACGCGCCGGCCGGATCCTCGCCGGAGGAATCCCGCACGTGCACCTCCACCGGGCGGCCGGCGGGCGAGAACGACACGGCGTTCTCCAGGAGTTCGGCCAGCATCAGCGTCAGGTCGCCGATGAGGTCGGGCTCCACCATGGCCTCGGTCCGGGCCCGCAGCCGCACCCGCTGGAAGCCCTCGATCTGGCCGAGCGCGGCCCGCACCACGTTGGTGAGCTCGGTGGGCCCGGAGTCCAGGACCGTCTCCCGGATGCCGGCGAGCAGCATCAGACTGTCGGCGTTGCGGCGCAGACGCACGGCGATGTGGTCGATGGAGTACAGGCGTTCGAGCAGGGCGGGGTCGGTCTCGCCGCGCTCCACCGCGTCGATCAGCGCCAGCTGACGGGTGGTCAGGTTGCTCACGCGGCGGCCGACGTTGCCGAACATCTCGGCGACGTTGCGGCGGCTGAGCACCTGACGTTCCAGCAGCGCGACGGCGGTGGTCTGCACGCGGTTGAACACCTCGGCCAGTTCGCCGATCTCGTCGCGAGCGGTGACCGGCATCTCGCGCAGCTTCGGCGGGCCCGCGTCCTCGGCGTCGTCGTCGGCCACCCGGGCCAGTTCGCGCCCGGCCACGTCGGCGACCTCCCGGGCGGCGCCGGTCAGCGCCAGCACCGGCCGGACCACCGAGCGGCGCACCAGGACGGAGAAGGCGATCCAGACGGTGAAGCCGAGGAAACCGAGGTTCAGCAGCAGGCCCGCGCGCCACGAGGCGTCGTCGGAGGCGTCCTCCGCACGGTCGGCTATCTGGTCGATCAGGGAGGCGGTGATCTTCAGCCGGGTCCGGGACTGCTCGTGGTAGACGGGGTAGGCGGCGAGCGCCGCGCTGAAGGCCCGGCGTACCTGCGCGGGCGTCGTCGCCTGCAGGCCGCCCGGGTCCAGCTGCAGTTCCGCGTAGTGCTGGATGATCGACGCCTGGGCGGTGTTGTGCTCGATGCCGCCCAGCTCGTCGGCCTGCGCATCGGTGGCGAACCGGGCGAAGCGGTCGGCCTGGGCGGTGTACAGGGCGTAGGAGGCGACCGCGCTGTTGTACTCGATGAGCGCGTTGGTGTCCCCGGTACGGGCGGAGAGCACGCTCGTCTCGAAGGCGCTGTGGGCGCCGGCGGCGCGCAGCAGCGAGTCGAGCAGGTTGCCGGTGAAGGTGGCCGCCAGCGCCGCGTTGCGGTCCAGCCCGAGGCCGTCGATCAGCCCCTTGGCGGCGTTGGTGTACGCCGGGTCGATGTTGTTGGCGGGCAGGTAGCCCTGCTCCACGGTGGCCCGCAGGCTGCCCAGGCCCAGGACCTCCCGCAGGGCCTGCGCCTCGGTCTCCGGCAGCCGGTCGCCGAAGGTGTCGGACACCTTCTCGACCTGGGCGTCGACGGCCTTCTGCGCCGCGCGGTAGCCGGCCGTGGACGGCGTACGGCCCGCGCCGGTGGCCTCGAAGCGGACGGAGAGCAGGATGGCCTGCTGGTGCTCGGCCTCCACCCGGTCGACCAGCTCGGCCACTTGCGCGCTGTCCCGCACCAGGCGGGCGGCGTCCGCGGCGTCCTGCGACGTGTCCACCTGTTCGGCGAAGAGGTGGGCGAGCAGCGCGGCGACCATGGCGAGCGGAATGCCGACCAAGAGGTTGAGCTTGCGCCGGAACGGCCACCGGTCGGCGAACCTCCGTGAGCCGCCGGTGCGCGGTAACGGGGCGGGCCGGGCGGTCGCGTCCACCTCGTTCGTGGACACCTGGCCTCCTTCAGGGAAGAACTCACTCGCGCGAGGAGCGGCGCGTGACCGATTCTGATGATGCGAATGGTGCGTGAAGGCACGGAAGCGGCCCACGTAAACCACCGTGACCGACGCCGACGGCGGTGAGACTACTCTCTTCGGACGATCACGGGCGTCGCACTGCGTCAAAAATCAGTTACAACGCGCCTCCGCTTCCGTGTGAGCCCGTTCACCCGGCCTTCACAACCGCTCACTCATCGACGCCGATTGGTGACCGTGCGGCACTTGACTGGGAGAGAACGGGCTGGATTGGATCAGTACCACAGCTCGTTCTTCCCACCCAACCCCCAAGTCCGGAACGGGAATCGTGACTTCCAACGCCCATCGCAGCAGGTCCTTCAGGATGCATCCCGCGACCGCCGTCGCACTCGCCGCCACCTCGGTCCTGCTGGCTGGATGTTCCTCGTCCTCCGAAGACAAGTCCGACCCGCTGAAGGAAGGCGCCTCGGACGGCAAGACCGTCGTCGTCGGCTCCAACAACTTCGCCGAGAGCATCCTGATCGCCGACATCTACGGCGAGGCCCTGAAGGCCAAGGGCATCAAGGTCACCTACAAGGCCAACATCGGCAGCCGCGAGACGACGTACGGACTGCTCAAGAACGGCTCCGTCACGGTGCTGCCGGAGTACAACGGCGCCCTCCTCGCCTACCTCGACCCCAAGGCCGCACCGAAGACCGTCGAGGCCACCACCGCCGCCATCGAGACCAAGCTCGACCCCAAGCTGACGCTGCTGGAGCCGGCGTCCGCCCAGGACAAGGACTCGGTCACCATCAACAAGGCCACCGCGGACAAGTACAAGCTGACCTCCGAGTCCAGCATCGCGGACCTCAAGGACGTCGCGAAGGACCTGACCCTCGGCGGCTCGCCCGAGTTCCAGACCCGCCAGCAGGGCCTGGTCGGCCTGAAGTCGGTGTACGGCCTGGAGTTCAAGTCCTTCAAGGCGCTGGACGCGGGCGGCCCGCTGACGCAGGCGGCGCTGAAGAAGAACACCGTGCAGGCGGCGGACGTGTTCACCACGGACCCGACCATCCAGAAGGAGAAGTTCGTGGTCCTCCAGGACCCGGAGAACCTCTTCGGGTTCGAGAACGTGCAGCCGCTCGTCTACAGGAGCGGGCTTCCCCAGAAGGGCGTGGACGCGCTCAACGCGGTCTCGGCCAAGCTCGACACCAAGGCCCTGCTGGACCTCGACTCCCAGGTCCAGCTCGACAACAAGGACCCGCTGGACGTCGCCAAGGCCTGGCTGAAGTCGGTCGGCCTGGACTGACGCCGACCGGCCTGACCGGCCTGAGGGGCCTGACCGGCCTGACCGCCTGTCTCGCCTCCGGCCCGGTGGGCAGCTCCGGCACGGTGATCCTGGAGTACACCGCCGACTCGGCGCCGGCGGAGCTGCGTTCCTGCGCCATGCCCGCGTCGGCGGGGCACGCCGTGCTGTCGTACAGGCTTGAGGAGGCCGCGGGCTTCGCCTCCCAGGCCGCCCGCCGGGCGCTGCGCGCGGTGGACGCCTACGCCACCGTCCTGGCCTGCGAACTCGTCGTCGCCGTGCGGGCGTTGCGGATGCACCCCGCTCCGCCGCCGGCCGACGCCTTCACCGTGGCGGCCCGGGCCCTGCCGTCCGGCGCCGACGACCGCCCCCTGACCGCGGACGTGACGACGGCGACGGCCCTCCTCCCGGCCCTCGCCCGCCTCTGAGCCCACCGCACCGCGACCGCACCGCGACCGCGCGGCGGACTCGTGCGGGCGTTCGGGTGGTGAGCCGGCCGCGCGGGCGGCCGGCGCGCCCGCCGCCCGCTCCGGGCGGGGCCGGCCGGGCTGCCGGGTCAGCCCACCGGGTGGGCCAGCCGTCCGTCGCCGTCCGGGCCGGACGCCGCGGCGATCAGCTGGTCGAGCAGGGCGATCAGGACGTCCCGGCTCGACGCCCGGTCGCGGGCGTCGCACAGCACCACCTGGACGTGAGCCGGCAGCGCCAGCGCCTCGCGGATCTCCTCGGGCGCGTAGGGGTGGTCGCCGTAGAAGCCGTTGACGCCGACGACGAAGGGGATGCCCCGGCGTTCGAAGAAGTCCAGCGCGGCGAAGCTCGTCTGCGGGCGGCGCACGTCGATCAGGACGACGCCGCCGAGGGCGCCCACGGCGAGGTCGTTCCACATGAACCAGAACCGCTGCTGGCCGGGCGTCCCGAACAGGTACAGCACGAGGTCGTCGCCGATGGTGATCCGGCCGAAGTCCAGGGCCACCGTGGTGGCCTTCTTCCGTTCGATGCCGTCGAGGTCGTCGACGCCCAGCCCGGCCGCGGTCAGCGGTTCCTCGGTGCGCAGCGGGGCGATCTCGCTGACCGACCCGACCATGGTGGTCTTGCCGACGCCGAAGCCACCGGCGATCAGGATCTTGACCGTGTCGGGTGCCGCCCGGGTGACGGTGTCAGAGTCGGCCAAGGCCCTCCCTCACTTTCTGCAACAGGTCCAGGTCGGGTGGTGTACGGGTGACGGAACGCGGCGGGCGGACGGTGATCCAGCCTGCCTCCAGCAGATCGTCGAGCATGATGACGATCACGCTCACCGGGAGGTCCAGCAGGGCGGCGATCTCCGCTACGGCGACCGGCTCGGCGCACAGGCGCAGGATGCGCTGGTGCTCGGGCTGCGGCCGGGTGGCCCAGGTCGGCGGCGGGTCCACCGCGGTCACCGTCGTGATGAGCGTGAAGTCGGCGCGGCTGGGCCGGGTCCGTCCGCCCGTCAGGGCGAACGGCCGTACGAGCCGGCCCGCCGTATCGCCTCCGCCCACCTCACGCGCCGGAGCCGGCGGCGGGGCCGATACCGGCCCGCGGCGCGGCACTGAGGTGCTCGCCGATCTTCTTCACCAGCATGTTCATCTGGTACGCGACCACGCCGACGTCCGCGCCCGCGCTGGTGAGCACGACGAGGTGGGCGCCCGGCCCGGCGGAGGTCAGGATCAGGTAGCTGTTGGCCATCTCGATCAGCGCCTGGCGCACCGGGCCGCCGCGGAAGTCCATGCTGACGCCCTTGCTGAGGCTCATCAGACCGGATGCCGTCGCCGCCAGGCGTTCGGCGTCGTCCCGCAGGAACCCGGTCGACTTGCTGACGACCAGGCCGTCCTCGGAGAGCACGACGGCGTGGTTCACCTCGGCGACCCGGTCCACGAGTCCGGTCAGCAGCTGGTCGAGCTGGGTGTGGGTGGCGGGCGTGGGGCGTGTCATGGCGATGTCCTTCGTCAGCTGTCGGCGGGCGGGGTCGAGGGCTCGGGGTCGGCGGGAGAGCCGTCGGCGGCAGGGGAGGCGGTGTGCGGCTCCGGGTCGCTCGGCGGCTCGGCGCCGTCGTCGCGGGCCCGCAGCGTGCCGCGCTGGAACCCGGCGAGCGAGGAGGCGGCACGTTCCGCGGTGAACTCGTCCTCGTCGTCGTCGACTTCCGGGGACGGCACGACGTCCTCGCGGAGCTCGGCGGCGAGGCTGGTCTGCGGGATACGGCGGGGCAGCGGGGCCGGACGGCCGCGCCGACGGTCACGTCCCGGACGGCCGGCGTCCTCCGGCTGCGGGTGTCCGGCGTCGGCGGGTTCGGTGTGACCGGCCCGGCCCACGCGCCCGTTCTCCCTCGCGCGGGAGTGCTCGCCGTCGTCGGCGGAGCCCCGCAGCCGGGTCGCGAGCGCCGGCCGAGGCCGGGCCTCCACGGCCGCGGCCGCGTGCCGGTCCGCCGGGGCAGGTCCAGCGGGCCGCGCCGCCTGCTCCGGCCCGGCGGAACTCACGCCATCCGCGGCATCCGTGCCACCCGCGGCATCCATGGCAGCCGCTGCCTCCGTGACACCCGCTGCATCCATGACACCCGCGGCAACCGTGGCATCCGCCGACTCCGCGTCCCGCGCGGTCTCCCGTACGACGATCTCGTGCGGCAGCAGCACGATCGCCGTCGTCCCGCCGTACGGCGACGGGCGCAGCGTGACGGCGATGCCGTGCCGGGTGGCCAGCCGCGCGATCACGAACATGCCGAGTCTGAGGTCGTCGGCCAGGGCGACCACGTCGAACTGCGGCTCCACGCCCAACTGGGCGTTGAGCGCGACGTATTCCTCCTGCGACATGCCGAGCCCGCGGTCCTCGATCTCCACGGCGAGACCCTTGGCCACCATCGCGGCCCGCACCCCGACCGGGCTCGGCGCGGGCGAGTAGAGGGTCGCGTTCTCGATCAGTTCGGCCAGCAGGTGGATCACGTCGGCCACCGCGGGCGGCGCCAGGTACACGTCCTCGTCGGTGTGCACCTCCACCCGCCGGTACTCGGCGACCTCGCCGACGGCGCTGCGCAGGATGTCGATCAGCGCGACCGGCTCCTGCCAGCTGCGGCGCGGCTGCTCGCCGCTGATGATGACCAGGTTCTCCTCGTACCGGCGCAACTGGCTGGCGGTGGAGTCAAGTTCGTACAGGCCCTTGAGGACGTCCGGGTCGGTGTGCTCGCGCTCCAGCGCGTCCAGCTTGGTGAGCTGCAGGTTGACCAGGTTCTGGCTCTGCCGGGCGATGCCCAGGATCACCTTCTGGAAGCCGCGCCGGATGTCGGCGAGTTCCACGGCGGTGTGCACCGCCGTGCGCTGCGCGGTGTTGAACGCCTGTGCCACCTGGCCGAGTTCGTCGCGGCCGTAGTCCAGCGGCGGGGTCGCGAGATCGACGTCGACCTTCTCGCCCCGGTCGAGGCGGGCGACCACGTCCGGCAGCCGCTGTTCGGCGAGGCTCAGGGTGGCCTCCCGCAGGCCCCGCAGCCGCCGGGACAGGGAACGGGTGATCCGCCAGGACATGCCGACGCACAGCAGCAGGGCGATCAGTCCGCCCGCGCTCAGCGAGGCGGCGGTCAGCAGCAGGCTGCGCGCCTTGTCGGTGCTGCGGTCGAGCAGGCCGGACGTCTGGGACCGGATCATCCGCGCGTACGCGTCGCCGACCTTCGTCAGGGCGGTGGCCCACTGCCGTCGCGCGTCCGGCAGCGCGACCCTGCCGCCGTCGGCCACGGGTCCGGCCGCGAGCACCTGGTCCTCGATGTCCTGGAGTGCCTGCCACTCGGGGCTCTGCAGGACCCGCTCGGTCTGCGTCTTCGCGCTGCCGCGCAACTGCGGGACGATCTGGTCCTTCACGAGCCAGCGGCGCGTGCCGACCAGCTCGGAGAAGTCGCTCCAGGCCTTCTCGTCGAGGTACCCGGACGGCCAGGCCAGGGTGAGTTGGGCGTTCTCCCTCGAGACGAGTTCCGCCGCGTGTTCGAGGGCGACCAGCGGTCCGGCCTGGGAGGTGAGGTCGCCGTCGTCGACCTGGGAGAGCTCCTGGTAGGCGTGGATCTGCTCGTCGATGATCGAGCCGTACTGGTCCAGCGCCTGCTGGGCGGTGATGTCGGTCGGGTTGTCCACCTGGCCCCGGTAGTACTCGAGGCTGCCGACCGAGCCGACGACCGAGTACAGCCGGTCGGCGATGCGTACGGGGGCCCGGTTGATGGCATCGGACTGGCCGACCAGCTTGGCGACCGCCCGGTCCGTCTCCGCGCGCTGCGCGTCCAGGGCGGCCCGCGAGCCGTGCGGCGAGGCCAGCCACGCGGCGGACAGGCTGCGTTCCTTCTGCAGCGCGAGCGTCGCGTCGGTACCCATGATGCCGGTCGAGCGGCTCAGCTCGGTCTGCCCGCGCAGCCGCAGCCCCTCGGCGAACATCTGCGTCGTCGTCACGCCCCACACGGCGGCGAGCGTGACGCCGGGCACCAGCGCCAACAGGATCAGCGAGAGGCGTATGGAGCCGAGACGGCGCCGGGCACCTGTCCGTGGAGACATCGTCGTCCTAGGCGATCAGCAGGAGGTGAGCGGGAGGGAAACGCGGACGGATCGGGGAGTGGAGGGGAGGGAACGGGGACTGAGCGGGGACGGATCGGAGGCGGATCGGAGGCGGATCGGGGGCGGATCGGGGGCGGATCAGGGAAGGGACGAGCGCGGGGGTGGCTGCGTGTCCGGTACGGCACAAGGGGTGTGCAGGATGCTATCCGCACAATTGACCGGACGTGGCGCGCGTCACCGAAATCTTCCCCGGCATCCGGGCATCCGGGGACGAAGCGTCCGTCAGCGGGTCCCGCCCGCGGCGAACCTCGCGACGGAGGCCACGTTCGCCTTCGTCACGAACGCCGGCCCGGTGAGCACGGGGGCGACCCCGCCGCCGCTGACGTTGCCGTTGGTCCGGTACAGCCACAGCGCGTCCACGGCGAGGTAGCCCTGCAGGTAGGGCTGCTGGTCCACGGCGAACTGCACGTCACCGTCCTGGACGGCCTTCACCAGGTCCTTGTTCAGGTCGAAGGTGGCGACGCGGGCCCTGCTGCCCGCCTGATCGACCGACTTGACCGCGGTCAGCGCGAACTGCGCGCCGTTGGCCACCACTTCGTCGATGGTCGGGTCCTGCCGCAGCCGGGTCGTGATCGCGGCGGCGACCGCCTTGTGGTCGTCGCCCTCGACGTAGAGCATCTCGGTCTGCCCGCCGAAGGTCTTCTTCACGCCGGCGCAGCGCGCCTCGAGGGCCACGTTGCCCCGCTCGTGGATGACGCACAGGGCGTGCCGGGCCTTCAGGTCGTCCAGTTTGTCGCCGACGGCGCGGCCCGCGACGCTCTCGTCCTGCCCGAAGTACTCCAGCAGCCCCTCCGACTGCCAGGCGTCGATGCCGGAGTTGAGGCCGACCACGGGGATGCCGGCGCTTCTGGCCCGGGCGACCGGGTCCTTCATCGCCTGCGGCTTGGCGAGGGTCACGGCGATGCCGTCGGCCTTGTCGCGGACGGCGTTCCGCACCAGTTCGGCCTGTCCCGCCGTGTCCGGGTCGTTGGCGTACGTCAGCTCGATGCCGTCCTTGGCGGCCGCCGCCTCGGCGCCCTTGCGCACCAGGTCCCAGAACGTGTCGCCGTCGGTCGCGTGCGTGATCAGGGTGACCTTGAGGCGGGTGCCGGCCCGGCCGGCCGCGTCCGTGCCGGAGTCCGACCGCCCGCCCGACGCGGAGCAGCCGGACACGAGGAGGACGGCCGCGGCCAGGGCCACGACGCGGACGGTTCTGCGGGAGGCGGGCGGGGGAGCAGTGTTCATGAGGGTGCGGCACCTCGCTGTGCGGCCGAGCAAGAGGAACGGCGAGACGACAGACCCCCCGGACGGCATGCGAACGCCGTACGCCGACCGGGTGATTCTCGCTGGCCCGGAGCCAATCGCGTGTGACCGCCGGTAGTCAAGTGAACGGCCACGTGGAGTGAGTCGTTGCTGCCGCATCGTGATCAACTCTCCGGGTGGCGGCCCACGACGGCCTCCGCCACGGCCTCCGCCACGGCCTCCGCCACGGCAGTCGTGACGGCGTCCGGTACGGCTCTGCTGCGGCCCCCGCTACGGCGCTCCGGCCGGCTCCCGGTACGGCGCTCCGGCCGGCCCCGCTACGGCGCACCGGCCGGCCCCCGTGACGGGGACCGGCCGGTGCGCCGATGGGATGCCGCCGAGGGCTCACACCCGGACGGCCTTCGCGGCCCGAGCCTCCCTCCGGCGCTGCCGGCTGACGCGGCGCGGCTCCTGGTCCGGCAGCCAGCCGAAGGCCAGGCAACTGCCGACGAGCCCGAGCAGCAGGCCGATGAAGAAGCCGCCCAGGTTCGAGGTCACCCAGGTGCCCAGCGAGCAGAGGACACCGACGATCGAGTAGAACAGGCGCTGCGCGGGGCTGAAGAGGGTCAGCAGACCGCACAGCAGCATCATGGCCGGCAGCAGGTAGCCGGCCAGCCCCTGCATGCCGATGTGCATGACGACCTTCAGCGAGGCCTTCTCGGTGAGCAGGATCTCCGCCCCGCCCAGGGCGAGCAGCAGTCCGCCCCAGAACGGCCGGCCGGCCCGCCAGCGCCCGAAGGCCGCCCGCACGCCCCGCCGCGCCCCGGCGCCGGACACCGGTCCGGCGTCCTGTTCGCGCCGCACACCCTGCTCCGGTCCGGCGGCCGCCGATCCTGGGTCCGCGGCCGGCTCGGGTCCGGCGACCGGCTCCAGGCGCGCGGTCGGCTCCGGTCCGGCGGCCGACTCCGCTCGCGCGGCCGGCTCCGGTCCGGTGTCCGGCTTCGCAGGGGCACGCCGCTTTGGGCCGAAGGCCGCCTCCAGGTCGGCGGCCGTCGTCCCCGGGCCGATGCCTTCGTCCGAGCCCGCCGACATCAGCAACCCGTGTCGCTGAAGCGCATTTTCAGGCCCGGAAGCTTGAACACGCCTGCTGTGGTCGCGTAGTTGGTCTGCCGCAGGTTCGCGATGTGCACGGTGTCGGCCTGCTGGCTGAAGACGCCCTTCGGGCCCTTCACCCCGGCCTTGGTGAGCGTGCTGGCGTCGTTGCCGATCTCGATGTTGTTGAAGGCGGCGTCGCCGGACAGCTCGGTCGAGTCGGTGGTGAGGTCGCTCGCCTGCACCTTCGACGCCCCGCCGCCCGCGGTGATGAGGAGGTTGGTGCCGCCGAGGTCGACGCTCTGGCACAGCTTCGTCAGCGTCGCGTTCTTGATCGCGGACGTGACGACCAGCACCTGGCCGCCGGTGTCGCCCGCGTTGGGGCTGTCCTCGGCCATTTCGTCGAGCGCGCCGAACTGCTCGAAGCCGGTGCCGTCGAGCTCCGTGGCGGTCACCGTGAAGGGCATCCCGGAGATGGAGAACTGCACGCCGAGCGCTCCCTCGGCGGTGAGGATCGCCATTCCGGCGACGGCCGCGACGGCAGGCACCGCCATCACCGCGGCGCGGCGCAGACGGACCCGCCCGCGTCTCGCGGAATCGGGCAGGGAACTCTCGGGGTTCCCTGGGGTGTGCTCGGCGGACGATGTGACGTCCGAGGACGAGGCCATTTCTGCTCCCGTGTGCATAGTCAGTGCGAGTAGGGCATCAGCGGCGCGTTGTCCTGGCGCGGACAGCGGCTGCGGCGCACCGCTCCTCCACCTCCCGGTGGATGGAAGGGCTTTCACGTACTCCGCAGTAGCCTCCGAGGAAGTTACCCGCGGTTACATTCGAGGGTCAAGGGAGTTGTAAAAAAAGGGTGTCGGTTGTGTGTCACCTGGACGTTCCCCGCCCGCCGCGCCTGTCGGGCGACCCCTCTAAGACACCTTAAGAGAAGGTCAACTCCGGTTCCAGCTATTGACGTTGACTGAGCATCAGGTCTACAACTTCCCCTGGCTTCCCCTGGATCCGTGGCGCCGGATCCCGCCACGCGGCATCGTCCGCGTCTCCCGGACCCCACCCGTCCAGCACGGGCAGTTTCGTCCGATCCCCATCACGGTTCAGCACGGGCGCACTTTCCCCTGGTCCCGTGCCGGCCGGTTCTCCCGCCCGGCCCGGCCGGAGGCCCTTTCCAGGCCCCCGGCCGGTCACCGGCCGGTCGCCGTTCCCGGCCCGTCACGTACGGAGAAGGCGTCACGGGCCGGCAACGGCGGGCGCCGATCCGCGTCCCGCACCCTCTCGCGCATCACGCCGGAAGCCTGCACCCCCAACCCGCAGCCCCCACCGGAAAGAGGTACTGACCCATGCGCACTCGCACCCTCCTCACCCTCGTCGGAGCCGTCGCGGCCCTCTCCCTCCCGGCGGCCGTGCCCGCCTCGGCGGCCGGCTCCGTCCTGACCACGGGCACCGCCGGCGGCTCCGCCGTCGCGGTCGGCGACGTGCTGACGGCGCCGCTGGCGAGCGGCACCTCCGCCACGCTCTACTCCAGCGCCAGCGGCACCAGCGGCGTGACCTGCACGGCGTCGCAGTTCACCGCGACCGTGACCGCCAACCCGGCCGCGCCGGGCACGGCCACCGAAAAGGTCACCGCGCACACCTTCGACAGCAGCAGCTGCACCAGCAACGTCACCGGTGTGCTCGGGGTCAACAGCATCACGGTCGACAACCTGCCCTACAACGCCACCGTGACCTCCGCCGGAGTCGTCACGGTCAGCCCGGCGAGCGGCTCCACCATCCAGACCACGGTCAAGCTGCGGACCCTGCTGGGCAGCGTCACCTGCGTCTACCAGGCGCCGAGCCTCACCGGCACCGCGAGCAACACCGACAACAGCATCTCCTTCACCAACCAGCAGTTCACCAAGACGTCCGGCTCGTCGCTCTGCTTCAGCAGCGGCTACTTCACCGCCAAGTACGCCCCGGTGACGGACAACGGCGCGGCGGTCTTCGTCAACTAGCCCAGCCGTCTCAACCAGCTCAACGAGCTCAACCACCCAGCTCGACCAGTTCAAGCGGCTCAACCAGCTCGATCAGTCCAACCCAGCCCAACCGGTCGACGGCGCGTAGCACTTCAGCGTCGACGCAGACGCAGCGCCAGGGCGGCGCCGCCGGTGAGCACCAGCACCGCGGCGGCGCCGCCCGCCATCATCGGCGCGGACGGGCCCGAGTCGGCGGCGGTGGCGGTGGAGGCGACGGGAACGCTGTCGGGATCCGACGGCGTCACCGCCGCCTCCGCCGTCGTCCGTGCCGGTTCCGCCTGCGCGCGGCGCCCGTCCGCGGACGGCGTCGGCGTGCCGCTCGCGGCTGCCCGCCGCCCCGTCGGGGAGGGCGACGCGCCGCCGGCGGCCGTACCCGCCGCCCGGAACACCACGTCCGAGCACGAGTAGTACGTGTCCGCCGTGCTGCTGTTCTGCCAGATCGTGTACAGCACATGGCGCCCCGTCCGGTCGGACGGCAGCGTCGCGCCGATGCGGTACGCCCCGTTGGTCAGGGCCGGGTCCGTCACCTCGGCGAACGGCTTCTCGGGCAGGTCCGCCCAGGTCAGCGGCTTGCCTGGGTCGTATCCCGGCCTGGTGAGGTACAGCTTGAAGGTGCCGGTGTGCGGGATCGTGGACGCGTACGTCATCGTCAGCCTCCCGCCGGGCGTCAGGCTCGTCGCCGGCCAGTCGGAGCGGGCCAGGTCGAGGCCCTTGTAGGCGGCCAGGCCGCCGCTGCACAGATGGCCGTCCGGGATGACCTGCCGGTCCCGGCCGCCGACGTTCGCCACGCGCAGGTTGTCCCAGAGGGTGAAGGGGGCGCCGTTCGCGGCGACGGCGGCCCGGCAGGCCGCCGAGCGGGAATCGGCGCCGCCGTCGGGGGAGCAGGCGTACGCCCGGCTGACCGGGTCGGTCGGCGCGCCGTGCGCCCGCGCGGGTCCGGCCGCCCACAGGGGCAGGGCGAACGGGATCAGGAGGGCGGCTGCCAGGGCGGTGCGGTGGGCGGTCATCCGGGGCATCCGGAACGTCTCCTCGGCGGCGCGGGAACGGGCTGCTCCCGTCAGGTACGGGCAACCGGCCGGGCGCGTTCAGCCGTTGACGGGCGTCCCGGGAGGCACAGGAGCGGTCGTACGCAGCGGTGGATCTCCTGCGTCTCATTGAAAACCAACCGGTCGGCTCGTATTCTGGCGTTCCACGGACGCCGGACCCCGGCCGTCCGGCCTGTCATGCCTTGCGGAGAGCCGAGGGAGGGACATGCCCCCAGTGCGGCAGCATGCCGGCGACCCGAACCCGGCGAGCCCCCCGAAGTCCGGTCAACTCCTGAGTCTGGAAGGGCCGTTGACGACGACCGTACCGTGCCGGCTGGTTCACCGCGCCGCCGTCGCGGAGACCCTGATCACCGGCTGGCGGCGCACCGGCGCCGACCGGTTCGCCCTGTCCGCCCAGTGGCCCCGAATCCACCCGGTGTACGTCTCCCCCGACCGGACCGCGTACGAACCGCTGCTCGTCGCCGAGACCGTCCGCCAGTGCGGAGCGCTGCTCGCCCACGCCGAGTACGGCGTCCCGCTCGACGACCGCTTCGTGCTGCACGGCCTGCGGGTCGCCGTCCCCCGCCCCGGACGCCTGGCCGTCGAGGCGGCACCCGCCGCACCCGCCGCACCCGTCATCGGTGTCACCGTCACCCCGCTCCGGCATCGCGGCGGCCGTCCCACCGCGCTCACCTGCGTCGCGGACGTGCGGCTGGGCGACGAGCGTGTCGCGACCGTGCACCTGGACGTCAGCTGGACCCGCGAGTCCGTCTACCGCAGGCTGCGCGGCGGCCGTACCCCCGGCGCCGTGCCCGCGGCGCCCCTGCCGCCCGCGCTGCCGCCGGCCGCGGTGGGCCGCGCACTGGCGGCGGACGTCGTCCTCGCCCCGCCCGGCCCCGCCGGGCGGCTTCGGCTCCGCGTAGATACCGCCCACCCTGTTTTTTTCGACCATCCCCTCGATCACATTCCCGGCATGCTGCTCCTGGAGGCCGCCGGTCAGGCCGCGCGGGTGTGCACGGCGGGCCGCCGGTCGCCCGTGTCGTTCCACGCGTTCTTCCGTCGCTACGCTGAACTGGACCGTCCCGTATGGGTGGAGGTGCGTGACGACGAGCGGACGGTCCTTCAGGTCCGCGCGGTACAGGGGGAGTCGACGGTCTTCGAGTGCGCCGTCGAAGTCGCCGAACCGTGAGATATCGTGTACGGCGAGTGAGAAACAAACGGCATGACCCGTTCTTTCCCGTCCAGGAGTGTTCAGTTCCGTCCCAGGAGTGTTCAGTCGATGGCGAGGCAGTTACGCGCCGAGCAGACCCGCGCGACGATCATCACGGCCGCCGCCGACCTGTTCGACCGTCACGGTTACGAATCGACCAGTCTGAGCGAAATCGTCGAGCACGCCCAAGTCACCAAGGGCGCCCTGTACTTCCACTTCGCGGCGAAGGAAGACCTGGCCGACGCCATCATGGAGCTGCAGTCCAGGGCCTGGCGTGAGGTGGTCGCCGAGACGGACGGCCGTGGACACTCCTCGCTGGAGGCGCTGATCCGCATCACCTTCGGCATCGCGCGCCTGTCCGTCGAGGACCCGGTCCCGCGGGCCGGCCTCCGGCTCGCCGCCGGACAGGTCGAGGTCCGCCCTCCGCTGACCCACCCCTTCACCGAGTGGCGGGACATCGCCGCCCGCAAGCTCAACGGCGCCGCCAGGGAGGGCGACGTCCACCAGGACATCGACGTCGAGGCCGCCGCCCACGCGCTCGTCAGCTGGTTCGTCGGGGCGCGCGTGGTCGGCCGGTCCCTCGAACCGGTCGCCCGCCAGCCGCGCCGGGTGGCCGAGATGTGGCACGTCATGATCCGCGGCCTGGTCCCGGTGCCGCGGCGGCCCCGGTACCTCACCCTCGCCACCCGGCTGGAGCGGGAGATCAGGCCGGTGTGAGCGGCGCGATACGGTGAGCCGCATGCCCGACACCCCGTCCGCGCCCGTGATCCTCGGCGACGAGCCGGGCTCGTTCCCGCACAGCGTGCTCGCCGAACGGCACCCCGCGATCATCCGGCAGGTGCGGGACGCCTCTCCGTACGGCCCCGCGCAACTCCGCGCGCTGGACGCGCTCCTCGCGAGCTGCACCGAGGGCGTGCTCGAACCGCTGCCCGCCGACGCCCACGACCGGGACCTGTGGACGGCCTGGGGCGCGGGCGAGTACGCCGGCCGGTCCTGGTTCAAGATCCCCTGGCTCTGGTCGGAGAGCTACTTCTACCGTCAACTCCTCGAAGCCGTCGGCTACTTCGGCCCCGGCCCCGGACAGGGCATCGACCCCTTCGGGCCGCTGAAGCGGGCCGAGCTCGACTCCCCGCGGACCGACGAGGAACTGGCCGCCCTGGACGACCTGGCCGGCCGGTCCGCCGAGGAGCAGGAGGCGGCCCTGCTGCACGGTTCCCTCTGGGGCAACCGCGCCGACCTCGGCTTCCGCCTCTCCGCGCACGACGGCACCGCGGAGCCCGTGCCCGGCCTGGTCGCCGACGACAGCGAGTCGCTGTGGCCGCTGCTGCGCGGCACGCTGTGCCTGGTCGCCGACAACGCCGGCCGCGAACTCGTCCCCGACCTGCTCCTGATCGCCCACCTCCTGCGGCAGGGACGCGTCGAGCGGGCCGTCCTGCACGTCAAGCCGTACCCGTACTACGTCTCCGACGCCACGCCCGCCGACGTGGTGGACGCCCTGCGCCGGCTGACCGCGGCGACGGGCCGGGCCGCCGCCTACGGGCGCACCCTGTGGTCGGCGATGGGAGACGGCCGCCTCACGGTCCGCGCGCACCCCTTCTCCGCCTCGCCCCTGCCCTTCGCCGACATGCCCGCCGACCTGCGCGCGGAACTCTCCGGCGCCGACCTCACCGTCGTCAAGGGCGACCTCAACTACCGCCGCCTGGTGGGCGACCGACGGTGGCCGCCGACCACGCCCTTCCGTGACGTCACCGCCGGGTTCCCGGGCCCGGTGGCCGCCCTGCGCACCCTGAAGTCGGACGTGATCACCGGCCTCGACGCCGCCACGGAGACCGCGCTGGTGCGAGCCGAGGGACAACGCTGGCGCACCGGCGGCACGCACGCCCTCATCCAGGTAAGCGCCTGACCCCGACCCCGCCCCCGACCCAGCCCCCGAACCTGGCCCTGACCCCGACGCATCGCGCCCCCGCGTAACCCCCGGCACGTCCCGCGCGTCCCGCGCGTCCCGCGCCGGGCCAGGCGTCCGCGCGTTCCGCCGCGGTTCCGGTGCCGGTTCACGCGATGGTGTGGTCGTCCCCCGGCCCGCGGATGCCGCCGGAGGGCCACGGGTAGAGCCCCGGCCATGACGCAGCAGCCCTTCGAACTCCCGCACTTCTACATGCCGTATCCCGCGCGGCTGAACCCGCACGTCGACGAGGCCCGCGCCCACTCGACCGCGTGGGCGCGCGAGATGGGCATGCTGGAGGGTTCCGGGATCTGGGAGCAGTCCGACCTCGACGCCCACGACTACGGCCTGCTCTGCGCCTGCACCCATCCCGACTGCGACGGCCCCGCCCTGTCCCTGATCACCGATTGGTACGTGTGGGTCTTCTTCTTCGACGACCACTTCCTCGAGACCTTCAAACGCACCCAGGACCGCGCCGGCGGCAAGGCCTACCTGGACCGCCTGCCGCTGTTCATGCCGCTGGACCTGTCCGCCCCGGTTCCCGAACCGCTGAACCCGGTCGAGGCGGGCCTCGCCGACCTGTGGGCCCGTACCGTCCCGGCGATGTCCGAGGACTGGCGCCGGCGCTTCGCCCTGGCCACCGAACACCTCCTCAACGAATCGCTGTGGGAGCTGTCCAACATCAACGAGGGGCGGATCGCCAACCCCGTCGAGTACATCGAGATGCGCCGCAAGGTCGGCGGCGCCCCCTGGTCGGCGGGGCTCGTGGAGTACGCGACCGCCGAGGTGCCCGCGTCGGCGGCCGGCACCCGGCCGCTGCGGGTGCTGACGGAGACGTTCGCCGACGCCGTGCACCTGCGCAACGACCTGTTCTCCTACCAGCGCGAGGTCGAGGACGAGGGCGAGAACAGCAACGGCGTGCTCGTCCTGGAGACCTTCTTCGGCTGCACCACCCAGCAGGCCGCCGACATCGTCAACGACATCCTCACCTCCCGCATGCAGCAGTTCGAGCACACGGCGCTGACCGAAGTGCCCGCGCTGGCCCTGGACCGGGGCCTGACCCCCGACGAGACCGCCGCCGTCGCCGCGTACACGCGCGGACTCCAGGACTGGCAGTCCGGCGGCCACGAATGGCACCTGCGCTCCAGCCGCTACATGAACGAACGCGCGCGTACCGCCCGCCCGTGGCAGACCCCCACCGGCCCCGGCACCTCGGCCGCCGATGTCCGCGGCCTGCTCGCGGCGGCCGGCGCCGAACGGCTGCGCGCCTGGACGTACGTGCCGTTCCAGAAGGTCGGCCCGTCCCTGCTGCCCGACTTCCCGATGCCCTTCCGGTGCGAACTCAGCCCGCACCTGGCCGCCGCCCGCACCCGCCTCACGGAGTGGACGCGCCGCATGGGCATTCTCCAGGAAGGCGTCTGGGACGAGGACAAGCTCGCCGCCTACGACCTGGCGCTGTGCTCGGCCGGCCTCGACCCGGACGCCACACCGCAGGCCCTCGACCTCAGCGCGCAGTGGCTCGCCTGGGGAACCTACGGCGACGACTACTACCCCCTCGTCTTCGGCCACCGCCGCGACCTGGCCGCCGCCCGGCTGACCACCCGGCGCCTGTCGGCGTGCATGCCCGTCGACGGCGAGGCGGCCGTCGTCCCCGTCAACGCCATGGAGCGCGGCCTCCTCGACCTGTGGGCCCGCACCACGGCCCGGATGGACCCGGACGCACGGCGCTCCCTGAAGGACGCCATCGACACGATGACCGAGAGCTGGGTGTGGGAGCTGTCCAACCAGCTCCAGAACCGCATCCCCGACCCCGTCGACTACCTGGAGATGCGCCGCGCCACCTTCGGCGCCGACCTGACCCTCGGCCTGTGCCGGGCCGGGCACGGGCCCGCGGTGGCGCCGGAGGTCTACCGCAGCGGACCGGTACGCTCCCTGGAGAACGCCGCCGTCGACTACGCGTGCCTGCTCAACGACGTCTTCTCGTACCAGAAGGAGATCGAGTACGAGGGTGAGATCCACAACGCGATCCTCGTCGTGCAGAACTTCTTCGGCATCGACTACCCCACCGCGCTCGGCGTCGTGCACGACCTGATGACCCGGCGGATGCAGCAGTTCCAGCACGTCGTCCAGCACGAACTGCCGGTCGTCTACGACGACTTCGCGCTGTCGAAGGAGGGGCGCGAGGCGATGGAGGGCTATGTGGCCGACCTGCGGAACTGGATGGCGGGCATCCTCAACTGGCACCGCTCCGTAGACCGTTACAAGCCCGACTTCCTGGCCCGCCGGGCCCATGCCTTCCTGCCGGACCGCCCGCCCGCGCCACCCGCCGGCCTAGGTCACCGGCCGGCCCCCGGCCGTCAGCCCGGCGACCCGCTCCGCCTGTCCGACGCGGCCCGCTGACGACGCACGGCGTCAGAAGGAGCCCCGGGCGCGCCGCCGCCCGCCCACACCCACCGACCCGGCACCCCGGACGGCACCCCACCGACGCCCGCGGGCCGGGCGCGCCGGAGCGTCGGGCGTGGGCCTGCCGTCGGCCTGTCAGGCGGGCTCGACGGGCGGCCCGACTGCGGGTCGTGCTGTGTCCGGCCCGCAGCCGTCCGGTCCGGCGCCCCGGACGGCGCCCCGGTGACCCTGCCGATGCCCGCGGGCCGGGCGCGCCGGAGCGTCGGGCGTGGGCCTGCCGCCGGCCTGTCAGGCGGGCTCGACGGGCGGCCCGACTGCGGGCCGTGCTGCCGCCCGGCCCGCAGTCGCCAGCCCTGCGTCCCGGGGACCCCACCGACGCCCGTCGGCCCGACCCTGGGCCGCGAACGGCGGTCCAGCTTCCGCCCCTCGACGCACCGCGGTGCGCCGAGGCCGGTGTGGTCGGGCCCGGAGTCGCCCCAGCCGGGGAGGTCGAACGTGAGCCGGCCGCCGGTGCGCTGCTGTCCCTGGCCGGTC
>NZ_JBFADM010000100.1:0-20470 GCF_040641355.1 Streptomyces sp. NPDC020996 | reverse complement strand
GGAGGGCCTGGTTCTCTCCCCCGGCTTCATCGACATGCACGCGCACAGCGACCTCGCCCTGCTGCGCGGCCCCGACCACAGCGCCAAGGCCGCCCGTCCAGCAGGTACGCCTCCAGGTAGCCGTTGACGCAGCGGTTCGCTCCGCCCGCCACGCCGTGCGTGCCGGCGTCCCGCTCCGTCACCAGCACCGACCCCGACAGGCGTCGGCGCAGTTCCAGGGCGCCCTCGTAGGGGGCGGCGGCGTCCCGCTCGGCCGCCAGGATCAGCGTCGGCGGCAGCTCGCCGGGGCCGGTCCGCACGTCGAGCGGCCGCTGACGCGGCACGGGCCAGTACGCGCACGGCAGGTTCGTCCACGCGTTGTCCCAGGTCTCGAACGGCGCCACGCGCGCGAGCCGCGTGTTGTCCCGGTCCCAGACGCGGAAGTCCGTCGGCCAGGGCGCGTCGTTGCACTCGACGGCCGTGTAGACCGCGCTCGCGTTCTCCGCCTCGGCCGCCGCCTCCCGGGGCGGCGCCGCCTGCTCGATCAGCGGCTTCGGGTTGCCTTTGAGGTACTGCGACAGCGCCTCGGCGCGCAGCGGCCAGAAGTCGTCGTAGTAACCGGCCGTCAGGAACGCGCTCCGCAACTGCCCCGGTCCCACCGTGCCGCCCGCCGGCCGGGTCGCGAGCCGCGTGCTCGCCCGGTCGTAGCTGCGCTGCACCGCGTCGGCCGTCGCGCCCAGCCCGTACACGTCATCGTGCCGGGCCATCCACTCCCGGAAGTCGGCCCAGCGGTCCTCGAACGCGGCCGACTGGGCGAGGTTGTTGCGGTACCAGATCTGCTCGGGGTCCGGGTTCACCGCCGCGTCGAACACCATCCGCCGCACGTGCGAGGGGAACATCGTCGCGTACAGCGCCCCGAAGTAGGTGCCGTACGACGCCCCCACGAACGTCAGCCGCCGCTCGCCCAGCGCGGCGCGCAGGACGTCCAGGTCGCGGGCGTTGTCGAGCGAGGTGTAGTGCCGCAGCGCGCTGCCCGCCCGCCGGGCGCAGCCGCGCGCGTACGCCTTGGCCTCGGCGACGCGCTCCCGCTTGTACGACTCCGAGGGATGCGCGGGCGCCTGCGAGGGCCCCTTGAAGAACGTCCCCGGGTCCTGGCAGGACAGCGGGGCGGAACGGCCCACCCCGCGCGGGGAGTAGCCGACCAGGTCGTAGGCCGCCGCGATGCGCTTCCACTCCGGCATCAGGCCCATCAGCGGGAAGTACCGGCCGTCGCCGCCCGGCCCGCCCGGGTTGAAGACCAGGGCGCCCTGGCGGGGCACCCGGCGCCCGCTGTCGCGCGGGTCCTTGCGCGTGGCCCGCACCCGGCTGACGGTCAGCCGGATCTGCCGGCCGTCGGGACGGGCGTAGTCGAGCGGTACGGACACCGTGCCGCACTGCAGACGGCCCGGCACGTCCTGGCCGTCCGCGCAGGTGCCCCAGCGGATGCCGGCGGCCGCGGCACGGGCGGCGGCGACCGCCGTACCGCGCGCCGCGCCCGGCGTCCCCGGCGAGCCGCCGGCCGGGGCGGCGGCCAGGGCGGTCAGGGCGGTCAGGAGCAAGGATCCGGCGGCCGTGTAGAGGGCAGGAGCTCTCATCGGTGTCATCGGTGTCCCTTCGGTGCGCGGCTGCGACAAAAGGGATGTTTCGTCCGCGTGTCGAGGAAGGCAAGCACCGGCCAGCCGGTGTCGCCGCCAATGCCCCTGTGCGCCCCCGGCGGGTGTCAGTCCCGGCCGGGCTGGTCGCGGTGCGTGAAGGCGGCGCGCAGTTCCGGTTCGCCGACGGCCCGGACGCCGCGCACGGCGACGCAGGTGAGGAACGTACGGTCGTCGGCGCCGGTCGCCCGCCGGGCCAGGGCGCACAGCAGCCGCTGCCCGGCCGGGGCGGCCCAGCGCGAGCACGGATGGACCTCGAACCGGGCGATGACCAGGCAGCTCAGCGTCATCGTCAGCGGCAGCGCGAACCAGAGGGCGACCAGATGGCGGGGCAGGCCCTCCTGAACGGGCGTCAGCAGCGCGGCCACGCACAGGACGGACACGGCCGCCGCGGCGAGGCGCACCCGGTGGACGCCCGCCGCGACGCCGCCCCGTCCGCCGTCGGGCTCGGCAAGCCCGGCGCGGACCAGCCGGTCGGCAAGGCGGCCCACCGCGTCCGACGCGGCGACGGCCGCCCGGACCGGCGCTATGCGGCTCTGCCCCTCCGGGCCGACGGCGCCGATGACCGAGCGTTCCAGGTCGTCCCGCCCGTGGGGGTCGACGACCGTCACCCAGCCGGTGTGGGCGAGCAGCAGCCGCCGCTGACGCGCCATGGCGACCATGGCCACGTCGGCCACCCGGCTCGGCCCGCCGGAGAGGAACGCGGCCTCGTACAGCGTCAGTTCGTGTTCCCGGGTATCCACCGCGGCGTCGGTGTCCACGGCCGCCGCGCGCGCCGCCGCCAGGCACAGCCGCGTGCACGCCGTGCCGGCCACGGCCCAGGCCGACAGGAGGAGAAGAACCCAGAACATGCCGCGTTTCTATGCCAAAGCCCCCGGGCGACGCCATGGTCTGTTCACCATCCGGACGCGGAGTCGTGGATATGTGACGTTCCGCCGGTGGCGACGTGAGGTGACGTAACGTGAGTAGGCGTGCGACGTGAGGTGACGTGACGTGAGTAGGCGTGCGACGTGACGAGGCGTGGCTACGGGCTCGGCGGGGGCGGGCTGGAGGCGGCCGGCGGGAGCGGGTAGTCCGGCGAGGCCGACGGCGTGACCGGTACGGCCGTGACCGGTACGGCGGGGGCGGAGACGGGACCGGGCGGGGCCGGGGACGGGGTGAGCGGCGGGGTGCTGTCCGCGGTCAGGTCACGGGCCAGGGCGTCCCAGTCGACGTACCCCGTGGCCTCCAGGACCTTGATGTGGTCCAGGACCACCGTGTTGGCGTCGTCGGCGAGCGCCCGCACCAGCGAGTTGCGGGTGCCGGCGCGCACCTGGGCGACGAGGGAGAAGACCTTGCCGTGCGCGAGCCGCAGGATGTTGGCGAACTGCCGGTCGAAGTCGGTTCCCTGCGCCGCGTCCAGCGTGGCCAGCCACCCCTGCTGCTGGGCGTTGGGCTCGTCGGGCAGCCGCAGTCCGAGCTTGGCCGCCGCCTCCCGGACCCGCCGGTCGAGGAAGGTGTGCCCCTCGACGAGGTGCCGCCCCGCCGTCCGTACGGCCTCGGTGGTGCCCTTCTGCTGGGCCTGCTGCCCGGCGGGCAGCTCCCACAGGCCGGCGAGGCGGACCTTGGTGACGAACTCGCGGTCGGTACCGGACAGCGGGCCGTACGCCGTCGACATGGTCTGGGCGTTCAGTACGTCGACGCCGGTACCGGACCGGTCGGCGTAGGACCAGATCGGGAAGATCAGCGCCACCAGGGTCGCCGCCAGGCCCGTGATGATGATCCCGGTGCCGCTGACGATGCCTCGGACTCCGACTGTGCCTCTGTTCCTGCCTCTGCCTCTGGCCGACGGCCGCGGTCGCATGGTGCCTCCTGCTTGCCCCACCGCAGCTGGTGCGCTCCGGATGCGGACCGGCATCGTACTGCGGAGGCCGTATCACCTTCCGTACCAGGTCAGATGATCGTCAACGGGGCGAATGGGGGAGGTGGCAGGCTCAGCGGCCCAGCAGCACCCGGCGCGCCGCCCGGGCCATCCGCACGGCCGGCCGCCGGGACCGCGGCGCGGGTCCCGACCGCTCCAGCCACCAACTCCGCAACTCCCGCCGGGCGGGCCCGGCTTCGACACCGCCGGTGAGCAGCAGATGCGCGGCGAAGTCCAGCGCGTCACGCCGGTACCCGCCGGTCATCGGATGGCCGTGGGCGTAGGTGAGGAAGGCGGCACGGTAGCGCTCGCCGAGGATCACGGGCAGTTCGGGCGCGACCTTGCCCACGACGTCCGCCCGCTTCCCGGCCAGCGCCCGCGCCTGCACGTCCAGCCGCATCCGGTCGAACCCCTCCGGCACGGGCGTCCCGGCGACGAGCGCGGACAGCAGAGCGGCCTGCGCCAGCCCGACCCGCTGCCGCGCACCCGGGCCGGCCGTCGCCTCCGTCCCGCTGCCCGGCCGTGCGGCTCCGGTGGTCGCCGTCGCCTCCGTCCCGCTGCCCGGCCGTATGGCTCCGATGGTGGCCGTCGCCTCCGCCCTGCCCTTCTCCACGGCCCCGCGGATCGCCGTCAGCTCCGCCTCCAGCACCGCCGGTTCGGGGAAGTCGTCGTCCCTCTCCAGCAGGACGCCCGGCGGCAATACGCGTGAGGCGAGGTCGGTCAGGATGTCGAGGACCGGCTCCGGCACCGGATGGGCGTGGCTGTCGTGCCAGACGCCGTCCCGTTCGAAGCCGCCCGCGACATGGACGTACGCGATGGCCTCCAGGGGGAGTTCGGCGAGCGCCTCGGCCGGGTTCTCGCCCCGGTTGACGTGGTTGGTGTGCAGGTTGGCCACATCGATCAGCAGCCGGACACCGGTGCGGTCGGCGAGCTCGTACAGGAACTGGCCCTCCGTCATCTCATCGCCGGGCCAGGCGATCAGCGCGGCGATGTTCTCGACGGCGAGCGGCACCGGCAGCGCCTGCTGCGCGATCCGGACGTTCTCGCACAGCACGTCCAGGGCGTCCCGGGTGCGCGGCACGGGCAGCAGGTGCCCGGCCTCCAGCAGCGGGGACGCGGTCAGCGCCCCGCCCGCCCGCACGAACGCGATGTGCTCGGTGACCAGCGGCGACCCCAGCGCCTCGGCCCGCTCCGCGAGCGCGGCCAGCCGGCCCTCGTCGGGGCGGTCGGCACCGCCGAGACCGAGGGAGACGCCGTGCGGGACCACCGTCACCCCGCGGGCCCGCAGCCGCCGCAGCGACTCGGGGAGGTGGCCGGGGCAGACGTTCTCGGCCACGGTCTCGACCCAGTCGATGCCCGGCATGCGCTCCACGGCGTCGGCGATCTCCGGCCGCCATCCGATGCCCGTCCCCAGTCGCCGCATGGTCCCCCTCCTCGGCTTCCTCCCGATCCGCGGGCCGGCTGCCCGGCGCGCGGCGTGACGGGGGTATGGCCCCGGCGACCGGAAACCAACCCCGCACCCGGCACCTTCAGAGCAACATTTGAGGTTGGGACCGGCGCTCGCCGGCCGGGCGGCTCAGCGCAGCGCCGGATGGTCGGCGACCACCGTGCACGAGCCGGGCGCGATCTCCGTGAACCCGGCGTCGCGCACCAACGGCAGCCCGCTCGTGGTCAGTTCGTCCCACCGGCCCGGGTCGGCGGTGCGCACGGCGAGCGGGAACCCCGCGTCACGCCAGGCGGCCCGTTCCTGGTCCGGCAGCTCCCACCAGGCCAGTTGGGCGCCGTGCCCCGCCTGCGCCATCGCCTTCCCGGCGGACATGCCGAGGCCGGGGTTCAGCCACAGCACGGGCCCGGACGGGTCCGCCGCCGCGGGCGGCTCCGGGTCGTCGAGGTCGGTGCCGGACACCTGGAGCCGGGCCAGGTCCTTCGGCCACCCGTCGAGCGGCACCGGCGGGAACACCCGCACCTGCGCCGACTCGCCCGTCACGGTGATCCCGGCCAACGCCTCGGCCCGCCGCCACTCGGCGCCGCGGGCCCGCCGCACCACCTTGCGGATCCGGGCGTCCTGCCAGTCCCGCACCGCCTGCGCCCACTCGCCGTCGCCCACCGAACGCGCGTCGCTCAGCATGACGAGCACGGCGCGGGCGGCCGTCTCCAGCGCGTCGGTGCGCGCGGGCGGGGCCGCCTTCTCGATCCGCACGACCAGGGGCAGCACGAACTGCGGAGCCTCGTCCCGCGCGGTGCGCTCGGCACGGAAGGGGCTCTCGCTCGGGGGCATGGAATCAACGCTCACACCGGCCCACCCTAAATGGGCCGCGCTCACCCCGAGCAGGCGGTGCGCTGCGCCTCCTGCCACTCGCACACCGGACAGAGCGTGATCCCCTTGTACGACCGCGGGTACTCGGTGGGCTCCCGGCACAGCACGCACTCGGCGTAGGGCGGGCCGTCGGCCTTGGGCGGCCTCGCCGCGCTGGTAAGGCAGTAGTCGTCGCTCATGCGTCCAGCGTAGGCCGGTCAGCGCCGGGCGGTGGCGGCCCCGATCAGCTCGGACACCTTCACGAATCGGAAGCCCCTGCGGCGCAGCTCGGGCACGATCGTGCGCACGGCCCGCTCGGTCGCCGGGGCCGCGCTGCGGGTGCAGTGCATGACCACGACCGACCCCGGCCGCACGCCGTCCAGCACCTGCCGGGCGACCGCGTCGGCGTCCGTGGCGAACGCGTCCCCGCTGATCACGTCCCACTGCACGGCGGTGACGCCGGCCGGGCTCAGCGCCTCCAGGGCCCGCTTGTCGTGACACCCGCCGGGGAAGCGGAAGTACGGCATCGGGTGCTCCACCCCGGCCTTGCGGAACGCGGTGTACGCCCGCTCCACGTCCGCGAGCATGCGGTCCGGGGACACGGTCGGCAGGCCGTAGCAGTCGCCGGTGAAGGCGTAGTGGCTGTAGGAGTGGTTGGCGACCTCGAACAGCGGGTCCCGCCCGATGCCGCGCGCCTGGACCGGGTACTGCTCGGCCCACCGCCCCGTCATGAACACGGTCGCCGGCACCTTCAGGGCCCGCAGGGTCGCGATGAGGGCCGGGTTGTCGAAGTGCTCCCCGCGGGCCGCCCGTGCCCCCTGGTCTGCGGTCATGTCGGCGTCGAAGGTGAGCGCCACGGTCCGGTCCGGCGTCCTGGGGCCGTGGCTGAAGACGGGCGTGAGACCGGCCGGGCCGGGGGCGAGGCTGGGCGGCTGCGACTGCGGCTGCGACTGCGGCTGCGCGGGTGCGACGGTGTGCCGCGCGGGGGCCGGGCGGGCGGCCGGGCGGCTGGCCGGGGGCGCCTGGGCCGTGCCGCAGGCGGTGAGGGCGGCGGCGAGCATGCCGAGGACGGCGAGACGCCGTACGGGAACGATCATCGTATGACGATAGGACCGCAGGTGCGGTGGGGTCGGGCACAGGGCCCCCGGTTCGCCCGGCGTCACCCGGCTCGCGTGACCCGGCCACCCGTCCGGCGTCACCCGGCTCCCGTCACCGGCCCGGCCTCACCCGGCTCCCGTCATCCGGCTCCCGTCATCCGGCTCCCGTCACCCGGTCACCCGCCCCGCGTTACCGACCCGGCGTCACCCGCCCGGCGTCACCCGCCCCCGGCCCGCTCACAGTTCCCGCCGCTCCAGCGGCCGGGTCGCCGGGCCCTCGACGACCTTGCCGTCCGTGTCGAAACGGGAGCCGTGGCAGGGGCACTCCCACGCGCGTTCGGCGGAGTTGAAGGACACCAGGCAGCCGAGGTGGGTGCAGCGCGGGGACAGGGCGTGCAGGCGGCCGTCGTCGTCGCGGTAGACCGCGAGACGGTCGCCGTCGACCCGTACGACGGCGCCCTCGCCCGGCGGCAGGACGTCCACCGGCGGTGCGGGCCGCAGCCGGTCGCCGACGAAGTGCAGGGCCACCTCGGCCTGCGTCCTCAGGAACGACGGCGCCTCGCGCACCGCCGTCAGCAGCCGGCGCGGATCGTACAGCCCGCTCCACTCGCACGGCGTACCGGTGATCAGCGCGGTCAGCAGCCGGCCCGCCATGATGCCGCCGCTCATGCCCCAGCCGCCGAAGCCGGTGGCCACGTAGGTGTGCCGGGCGCCCGCGTGCAGCGGGCCGGCCATGGCCACCGTGTCGGTGGGGTCGATGTCCTGGGTGGCCCAGGAGTGGGTGAGGGAGACGTCGGGGAAGTGCTCGGTCGCCCAGGAGGCGAGCCGGTCGAAGCGGGCGGGGGTGTCGCCGGTGCCCGGTGTGAAGTGTTCCCCGGTGACGATGAGCAGGCGCTCCCCGTCGCCGAGCGGCGCCGTGCGCACCGAGCGGGTGCCCTCGTCCGGGGTGATGTACATGCCGTCGGGGTCCTGGCGGGCGGGGAGCGGCCCGGCGACGACCAGTTCGCGGCGCGGGGAGAGCCGGGCGAACAGCAGCGCCCGGTCGAAGACCGGATAGTGCGTGGCGACCACCACGTCCCCGGCGGTCACCGTGGCACCCGTCCCGGTGGACAGCCGGCACGGGGAACCCTCGTCCAGGCCGTGCACGGTGGTGTGCTCGTACACCCGGCCGCCGTGGGCGATCAGGTCGTCGGTGAGGGCCAGCAGGTACTTGCGCGGATGGAACTGCGCCTGGCCGGTCACCCGCACCGCCCCCGCGACCGGGAACGGCAGCCCGGTCTCCGTGGTGAACGACGCCGGCAGCCCGGCCTCCCGGGCGGCCCGCGCCTCCGCCCGCAGCTCGTCCACCCGGCCCTTGTCACGGACGTACGTGTACGCGTCGCGCGTCTCCCACTCGCAGTCGATGCCCAGCTCGTCCACGACCGCGGCGGCGTGCTCGATCGCCTCGCTCTGCGACCGCGCATACAGCCGGGCGCCCTCCGGGCCGCGGGTGCGCCGCAGCCGGTCGTAGACGAGCGTGTGCAGCGCCGTGAGCTTGGCGGTGGTGTGCCCGGTGACGCCCGCCGCCACCCGGTCCGCCTCCAGCACCGCGACGCTCCTGCCCGCCCGCGCCAGCTCCCGGGCCGTGGACAGCCCGGCCATGCCGGCGCCGATCACGGCCACGTCCACGCCGATGTCCTCCCGAAGGGGCGCGTGGGCGCGGCCGGGAGCGGTCTGAAGCCAGTACGAGCCGCTGACCTGCCGGTTGTCGTTCATGGCCGCCGGGTACCCCGCCACCGCAGGTTCAGTGACCGAGCCTGCGGCGCATGTCAGAGACGCCAGTCGCGCGGCCCGGACGCCGCTATCCGCCCCACGGCCCGGTCACCGCGAAGGTTGTGCCGGGCGTGTAGCAGTTGACGTACATCGTCCGGCGGTCCGGGGAGAAGGTGACGCCGGCGAACTCGCCCCACTCGGGGGCCTCGGGCGTGCCGATGTTCTGCCGGCCGCGGGCCACCGGGTACACCTCGCCCTGCCGGGTGACCCCGAAGACGTACTGGGCGCCGTTGCCGTCCTCGCAGACCATCAGACCGCCGCCGGGGGCCAGGCAGATGTTGTCGGGGGACTCGCCCGGCAGCCGCACGTCGGTGTCCGGGCCGAAGACGATCACCAGGGTCAGCCGGCGCGCCGCGGGGTCGTAGCGCCAGATCTGCCCGTAGTGGTCGGCGGCCGAGCCGTCGGTGCTGCGCGCGAACGACGACACGAAGTACACGCACCGCCCGCCCCAGTAGCAGCCCTCCAGCTTCTGCGCGTGCGTGACGCCCCGCGGGCCGAAGTCCTGCAGCCGGACGGGGGTCTGAGCGGCCAGCGGGTCCGGTACGTCGACCCACTCGACGCCGTCGAAGGATGCGCCCGTCTCCTGGACGGGGGAGAGGTCGGGCACGCCGGGCACGCGCATCGCCTGAAGCCGGCCGCCCGCGCGCAGCGAGCCGGCCCCGCCGAGGGGCCGGTGCGGCAGAAAGCGGTAGAAGAGGCCGAAGGGCTCGAGGAAGGCGTCCTCGGTCTCGTACACGATGCCGTTGCGCGGGTCGATCGCGACCGCCTCGTGCTGGAAGCGGCCCAGCGCGGTCAGCGGCACGGCGCCGGTGCGGTGCGGGTCGGCCGGATCGACCTCGAAGACGAAGCCGTGGTCCTTGGTGTAGCCGTTGGCGCCCGCCCTGTCCTCGGTCTCCTCGCAGGTCAGCCAGGTGCCCCAGGGAGTGGGACCGCCGGCGCAGTTGACGGCGGTGCCGGCGACGGCGACGCGCTCGTCGAGCACCCTGCCGTGGGCGTCCAGCGTCAGTGCCGTGCAGCCGCCCTTGCCCGCCGGGTCGTAGGTGAGGCCCTCGACGGCCGGCACGGGGTGGGCCGCGGTGGGGCGGTTCTCGTGGTTGCGGACCAGGTGGACGCGCCCGTGTCCGCCCGGCAGGGCGGTCATGCCGTCGTGGTGGGAGGGGACGGCGCCCTCACCGGACCGGAGCGGCTCGCCCTCACGGGAGAGCACCCGGTAGCTGAATCCCTTCGGCAGGTCGAGCAGGCCGTTCGGGTCGGGGACGAGGGGGCCGTGGCCGGCGTGGCCGAGGCCCTGGGCGGCGGCGGTGCCGGCGAACAGTTCCGAGAGGGCCCCGGAAAAGGCGATGCCCGCACCTAAGGCACCGGTGCGGGCGAGGATCTGACGTCGTGTCGCGGACATGCGGCAGCAACCTTCCTGCTGGCGGACAGGAACTGTGACCCCGCTGTGTCTATCACCCGGCGCGCGGCCCGGGAACCACGCGCGGCGCACGTGTCACGGCTCGAGCGGGCGCTGCTCCCGGGCCTTCTCCAGGAACCGCAGCAGCTCCACCGGGAAGGGGAGGACGAGCGTGGAGTTCTTCTCGGCGGCCACCGCGACCACCGTCTGCAGCAGCCGCAGCTGGAGCGCGGCGGGCTGCTCGGACATCTGCTTGGCGGCCTCGGCCAGCTTCTTGGACGCCTGCAGTTCCGCGTCCGCGTTGATGATCCGCGCCCGGCGCTCCCGGTCGGCCTCGGCCTGGCGGGCCATGGAGCGCTTCATCGTGTCCGGCAGCGACACGTCCTTGATCTCCACCCGGTCGATCTGCACGCCCCAGCCGACGGCCGGGCTGTCGATCATCAGCTCCAGTCCCTGGTTGAGCTTCTCCCGGTTGGACAGCAGGTCGTCCAGCTCGCTCTTGCCGATGATGGACCTGAGCGAGGTCTGCGCCATCTGGGAGACGGCGAACTTGTAGTCCTCGACGTTGATCAGCGCCGCCGCCGCGTCGACGACCTTGAAGTAGACGACCGCGTCGACGCGTACGGTCACGTTGTCCCGGGTGATGCCCTCCTGGGCCGGGATCGGCAGCGTGACGATCTGCATGTTGACTTTGTTCAGCCGGTCGACGAACGGGACGATCAGCGTGAAACCGGGCGGCCGTGCGGCGCCGGCCAGCCGCCCGAGCCGGAACACCACCCCGCGCTCGTACTGCTTGACGACCCGCGCCGCCGCGGCGAGGTAGACGAGACCGGCGGAACCCACCACGGCAACCGCCGTCACCAGCTCTGGGAGCATGACGACCTCCTCCGTCAGAGGTCTCGTACGTCTGCTCCTGCCACCATAGGCCCGTGTCCGCCCCGGGGCCACGGACGGCCCCGCACCGGGCCTTGGGCCGACGGCGGTGCGGGCAGCGCTCCCGGGATGGCCGGGCCCCAGTGGGTCCCGGCCGGGGCCTTGCCGTTCCGCTAGCGGGTCTCGGCCAGGGCCTTGCCGTCCCGGGCCAGCGCGGTGAGCCGGGAGATCGCCCGGAAGTACTTCTTGCGGTAGCCGCCGTTCAGCATCTCCTCGCTGAACAGCCGGTCGAAGGGCAGCCCCGAGGCCACGACGGGGACCTCGCGGTCGTAGAGCCGGTCGGCCAGCACGACGAGCCGCAGCGCCGTCGACTGGTCGGGCACGGGCCGCACGTCGGTGAGGCAGACCGCCTTCAGGCCGTCGGTCAGGGCGCCGTACCGGCTGGGGTGGACCTTGGCGAGGTGGTCCAGCAGGTGCGGGAAGTCGTCCAGCGAGGCGCCCTCGGTGGCGTACGCCGTCTTCGTCACCTGCTCCTCGGAGTACGGCTCCGGCGCCTCGGGCAGCCCGCGGTGGCGGTAGTCCTCGCCGTCGATGCGCAGGGTGCGGAAGTGGGCGGACAGGCCCTGGATCTCGCGCAGGAAGTCGGCCGCCGCGAACCGGCCCTCGCCGAGCTTGCCCGGCAGGGTGTTCGAGGTGGCGGCGAGGGCGACGCCCGCGTCGACGAGCTTGCCGAGCAGCGTCGAGACCAGGACGGTGTCGCCCGGGTCGTCCAGCTCGAACTCGTCGATGCACAGCAGGCGGTGGCCGGACAGCGTCTGCACCGTCTGCTGGAAGCCGAGCGCCCCGACCAGGTTCGTCAGTTCCACGAACGTGCCGAACGCCTTCAGGGCGGGCTCGGCCGGGGTGGCGTGCCAGAGGGAGGCGAGCAGGTGGGTCTTGCCCACGCCGTAGCCGCCGTCGAGGTAGACGCCCCGGGGTCCGGCCGGGGACTTGGGGGCCTTGGCCCGGCCGAGGCCGAAGAACCCGCGCCTGCCGCCGCCGAGCGCGTGCGCCCCGCCGAGCCCGCCCGCGAAGCCCTCGAGGACGCGGACGGCCTCGGTCTGGCTGGGCTGGTCCGGGTCCGGGAGGTAGGTGGCGAAGCGGACCGCGTCGAAACGCGGCGGCGGCACCATCTCGGCGACCAGCCGGTCGGCGGGGACGTGCGGCTCGCGGGCGCACAGGGACAGCGGAGCCGTTTCGGCCATGGGGCTCAGACCAGGGGCGGCAGGGAAGGAGGACACGATTACCCATGCTAAGGGCCGTGCCACACTGCACGGCATGCGACGCCTGTTCCCTGTGACCGACCAGACAGTGGCGCGAGCCCCCGGCGAGAAGGGCGCGGCCGACGGCGCCGGTGTCCCGGGCGACCCGGGCGAGCGCGAGTGGAACCTCGACCACGAGTGGACCCTCGACCGCGAGTGGACCCTCGACCGCGAGTGGAGCCTCGACGAACTCGCCGGCGCCTACGCGTATCCCGAGCCGACGGCCGGCGGACGGCGGGTGCCCTGGCTGCGCGCCAACATGGTGTCCACGCTCGACGGGGCCGCTCAGCACGACGGCCGCTCGCAGCCCATCTCCTGCGCGGCCGACATGCGGATCTTCGGCACGCTGCGGGCGCTGGCGGACGTGGTGGTGGTCGGCGCGGAAACGGTACGCCGGGAGGGCTACCGCCCGGCTCGCGCGCGTGCGGAGTTCGCCCGGCGGCGCGAGGCGGCCGGGCAGCGACCGGTGCCTGCGATCGCGGTGGTCAGCGCGAGCCTGGACCTCGACTTCTCGCTCCCGCTGTTCACCTCGCCCCTGGTGCCCACCCTGGTCCTCACCGGAGCCGCGGCCGACCCCGACCGCCGGACCGCCGCCGAGCGGGCGGGCGCCCAGGTGGTGATCGCCGGCGACGGCGTCGGCGTGGATCCCGTCCGGGCCGTCGCCGCCCTCGGCGAACTCGGCCACACCCGGCTGCTGACCGAGGGCGGGCCGCGGCTGCTGGGCCAGATGGTGGCTTCCGGCGTGCTCGACGAGCTGTGCCTGACGGTGTCCCCGATGCTCACCGCCGGCGACGCGCAGCGCATCGCGGGCGGGCCGTCGGTCGCGGTGCCGCGACGGTTCTCGCTGGTGTCCCTGCTGGAGGAGGAGGGGTTCCTCTTCAGCCGTTACGCGCGCACGTGACAATCGTTGCGTGCCGCCCGCGGGCCGCGGCGGACGGGGGGCTATCGTTCCGGCCGGCTCCGGGCGGGCACACTGAAGATCGCAGCCCCGTCGGATTCGCGGGGCAGGATGGTTTCCGCAGAAGGGGCGCCCGGTGTTCACAAGCGTACTGATGATCGAGAAAGCACTGACGTCCGCGGACGTGGAGTTCGTGACCTCGCTGCACGGGGACGAGCCGGTCTCCTTCCACGTGCTGCTCCAGCCCCGCGGCGACCAGGCGGACCGCCTGCTGCGGGCCATCGACGACGTCGCCCTCGGTGAGCTCGACGAGGCGGCCCGGGAGGGCGAGACCCCCGAGGGCGAGGAGGCGAAGGGGTTCGGTGAGCGCGCGCTGGAGGTGTCGCTCCAGGCGCTGCACGCGGCCGGGTGCGAGGCGGAGGGCAGACTCGTCGAGGACCACCCGCTGGACGCGCTGAAGTCCCTGGTCGAGGAGATCGGCGCCGACGAGGTGATCGTGCTGACCGACCCCCACTACGTGGAGGAGTTCTTCCATCGCGACTGGGCGTCGCGGGCCCGCCACAAGGTGGGGGTGCCGGTGCTGAAGCTGTTCTCGCACAGCAAGGCGTAGCCCCTGCGGGGTGCGCGGGGTGCGCGGGGTGCGCGGGGTGCACGGGGTGCACGGGGTGCACGGGGTGCACGGGAGCCGGTCGCGGGGTCGCCCGCGGCCCGGGCGCCCGCGGCCCGGGCGCGAGTGGCGCGGGCGCGAGTGGCGCGGGGGACGCCGCTCTCCCCGGCCTGACGCGTCCGCCCGTGACTCGGACGTGAGCCGTCCGCGGGACGCGTCCGCCCATAGTCGTGGCGGGGCTGTCCGCGGCCGTGGCCGTGCTGTTTCAGGTGTGGCGTGGCTGTCCCTGACACGGGCGTGAGTGGCGCGATGATGCGCTCTTCCCGGCGGTGCGTGGGCGCCAGCGGCACGGGCGTGAGCCGTCTGCGGGGCGCGTCCGCACAGGCGTGGCGCGGTTGCCTGCGGCCGTGGCCGTGTTGTTCCGGGCGTGGCGCGGCTGTCCGTGGCCCAGGCGTGAGCCGTCCGTGGCCCAGGCGTGAGCCGTCCATGGGGCGTGCCCGCACAGGCGGGCACGCCGCTCGCGGCCCCGGCGCGAGCGTGCGCGGGGCGAACCCGCGCAGGCGTGGCGCCGTTGCCCGTGGTACCGGTGTGAGCGGGCCGCGGGGCGGGTCCGTGCCGGCGTCGTCGGCGCGGGGGCGGGCGTCCGCGTCCGGCGGCCGGGCCGGCAGCGCTTAGGCTGGGGCCGTTCACGCCTCGCATCCGGATCTTGGGGAGACAACGCATGGCACCCGGCCTTCCTACCGCCATGGACCGACCGCACTTCATCGGCATCGGCGGCGCCGGGATGTCGGGCATCGCCAAGATCCTCGCGCAGCGCGGGGCGAAGGTCGCGGGCAGCGACGCGAAGGAGTCCGCGACCGCCGAGGCGCTGCGCGCGCTGGGCGCGACCGTGCACATCGGGCACGCCGCCGAGCACCTCGCCGACGACGCGAGCTGCGTCGTGGTCTCCTCGGCGATCCGCGAGGACAACCCCGAGCTGGTCCGCGCCGCCGAACTCGGCATCCCGGTGGTGCACCGCTCCGACGCGCTGGCCGCCCTGATGGAGGGCCGGCGCGCGATCGCCGTCGCCGGCACCCACGGCAAGACCACCACCACGTCGATGCTGGCGGTGTCCCTGACCGAGCTGGGCCTGAACCCGTCGTACGCGATCGGCGGTGACCTGGACGCGCCCGGCTCCAACGCCCTGCACGGCGACGGCGACATCTTCGTCGCCGAGGCGGACGAATCGGACCGCAGCTTCCACAAGTACGCCCCCGAGGTCGCGATCGTCCTCAACGTGGAGCTCGACCACCACGCCAACTACGCCTCCATGGACGAGATCTACGAGTCCTTCGAGACCTTCGCCGGCCGTATCGTCCCCGGCGGCACGCTGGTGATCTCCGCCGACCACGAGGGCGCGCGGGAACTGACGCGGCGGCTGGCCGGCTCGGTGCGCACGGTGACGTACGGGGAGGCGGAGGACGCCGACGTGCGCGTCCTGTCCGTCGTCGCCCAGGGTCTCAAGAGCGAGGTCACCGTCCTGCTGGACGGCCGGGAACTCACCTTCGCCGTCTCCGTCCCCGGCCGCCACTACGCCCACAACGCCGTCGCCGCGCTCGCCGCGGGCGCCGCCCTCGGCATCCCTGCCGACGGGCTGGCCCCCGCTCTGGCCGCGTACACCGGCGTCAAGCGCCGCCTGCAGCTCAAGGGCGAGGCGGCCGGCGTGCAGGTCGTCGACTCCTACGCCCATCACCCGACGGAGATGACGGCCGACCTGGAGGCCATGCGCGCCGCCGCCGACGGCGCCCGCATCCTCGTGGTCTTCCAGCCGCACCTGTTCTCCCGGACGCAGGAGCTCGGCACGGAGATGGGCCGCGCCCTCACCCTCGCCGACGCCTCCGTCGTCCTCGACATCTACCCCGCCCGCGAGGACCCGCTGCCCGGGGTGACCAGCGAGCTGATCATCGAGGCGGCGCGGGCCGCGGGCGCGGACGTGACCGCGGTCCACGACAAGGACGAGGTGCCGTCGGTGATCGCGGGAATGGTGAAGCCCGGCGATCTCGTTCTGACCATGGGCGCGGGCGACGTCACCGACCTCGGCCCGCGCATCCTGGACCGACTTTCACAGTGAGGGGCTGAGGCTCATGTCGTACGACGTCGAGAAGCCGGACGAGCAGTGGCGAGCGGAGCTGACGCCGGCCGAGTACGCGGTGCTGCGCCAGGCCGGCACCGAGCCCGCCTTCGTCGGGGAGTACACCGACACCAAGGTGAAGGGCGTCTACTCCTGCCGCGCCTGCGGGGCCGAACTGTTCACGTCGGACACCAAGTTCGAGTCCCACTGCGGCTGGCCGTCGTTCTACGACCCCAAGGACAGCGACGCGGTGGAGCTCGTCGAGGACCGCTCGCACGGGATGGTGCGCACCGAGGTACGGTGCGCCCGCTGCGGCTCCCACCTCGGGCACGTCTTCGAGGGCGAGGGGTACCCGACCCCGACGGACCAGCGCTACTGCATCAACAGCATCTCGCTGCGCCTGACACCGGCCGAGGACTGACCACCGGAGCGGGACGGCCACCTGGCGGGATCACCGCCAGGTGATCGACGCGATCGCCTACGAGTTCCAGGCAGGACGGGACGTGTCAGGTGCCAGGGCGAGCATGCCACGCGTTCTGGAGCGCCGGCTGCACGTCTTCCCCGAGAACGAGGTGTGTTGTCCTGCCCGGCAGGGTGGGCAGCTCAGCCCAGTGAGTCACCGTGTCATCGTCGGCAAGACCGTAGGGCAGGCGGACGTATCCGTCGGAGTCGACGAAGCAGTTCCTGTGTTCCGTTCCGTCCTCACTGAAGTGCCGAGTCGTGAAACACATCGGCCTCACCAGCCAGAACGCCTCCTCCGACGCGTTCTCGGACTCAGCGCCGCCGGCTGGGTACCGGCCCGTGATCGCCGCTGCCACCGGTACACCGTCGCGCGGCAGTTCCTCACGTGCGTCGACCCAGGTCACCTGGGTGTCCAGATTCGCCATCCCTCTCCTCGGTCAAGCGCTCGGATGCCTGTTCTCTGCCGGTGCGCCCGCACATCGGCAAGACCGTTGTACCGATCTCCGCACCCGGTAGGACCGCCCGGCGCTTGCGCAGGTTGAGTGAGCCGGGACGAACACGGACCGAGCACTCCCGACCGGCCGCTGTGTCCGGGCAGATCCACCGCACCGAAAGGCATCGCCTCCTGCTCGCCGTGGTCGCCGGCGGCCGGCACATCCGCGGCGTTCCGGAGCGCGCAGAGCGCCTGCCGGACTGACGGGCGCACCCCGCGGCCCTCGTGTCGGGGAACGGGACGTTACCGAGATGGCGCCCGCGTGAACTTCGTCCGTACGTTCGCGGCAGGGCTGGCGACCGGCCACCCACCCTCGTAACCCTGGCTCCCTGTCAACTTCACAGCGGCACGGGAACGGGGGATCCGGTGATGAACGGGACCTTCGACTTCGACAGATGGGTCGCGGTCGTCAGTATCGCGCTCCCCTTGGGCGCGTTCCTGTGGGAGTTCACCGTCGTCGGCCGCAAACGGCTCGGCTACCGGGTGCAGATGGACACCCTGGCCACCGACGCCTCCCAGTCCCCGTACGCGGGCGTGCTGCGGGACATGCGGCAGGACGGCCATCTGCTGAAGGACCCTTCCTTCGTCCTGCTGCGCATCGAGAACGCCGGCTCCGCGCCCATCGGGGAGAGCGACTACCTGACCCCGGACAGCGACCCCTGCGGTATCCGGGTGACGTTCCAGGACCGTCAGGTGGCCAGCCTCGTCGTCACCGAGCTCAGCCAGGACGACCTGCACGACTCCTTCCTGCGCGACGGCGAGGCCGTGCCCGGCTTCGGCTACGACAACCATGTCGCCCAGCGCACCGGCGTCATCCGCCTGCCGAAGGTGAAGCTCCCGCAGCGCGCCGAGTACAAGGTGCTGGTGGTCCTGGAGCGCTGGCCCGGCGACACCGGCAGCGAACCCTTCCCGGAACCCGTCTTCCGCGGCGCGGTCGGCCGCCGGCGGCGCTGGTTCGACCCGCTGGCCCGCTTCTTCCGCTTCAAGACCGTCCGCACCGAGAGCCATGTCTTCGCCTCCCGCCCGGCCTGGGTCGGCATCACCCTGCTCGCCCTCGCGGTGCTCGCCCAGAGCATCACCCTGATCGTCCCCGACGACCGTGCCCCGCTGGACTGCGTCGGCGGCACCCTCCACCTGCACGGCTCCAGCGCCTTCGGCCCCGCCGTACGGGAGGCCGCAGCCCGCTACGAGGAGGCCTGCAAGGGCAAGGGCGTCAGCATCCCCGTCGCGGACGGCACCTTCGGCGGCAGCGGCCAGGGCGTCACCGAACTGGAGGCCGCCGGACGGGACGCGGGCGTCGAGGTCGGCGAGGGCCTCGGCGACCACATCACCTTCACCGACGGCACCATCAGCGGCCACCCCCGGCTGCTGAACCGGGCGATCGCCTACTCGGCGTACACCCTGGTCGTCAACAAGGACGCCGGCGTGGAGAACCTCACCACCCCGCAGATCCGCGACCTGTTCGCCGGGAAGGTCACCAACTGGTCCCAGCTGAACGGCAACCACGTCCCCGTCCACCTCGTCAACCGCTCCCTCGGCTCCGGCACCCGCAACGCCCTCGCCGACCGCGTCCTGGGCGGCAAGGAACCGTTGCAGGGCACGGTCCGCGACTGCGCCGAGCTGCCCGCCGACGGCTACGGCCGCTGCGAGACCGGCGACACCCGGAGCCTGCTGGACGCCGTCGCGCGCGAACCCGGCGGCCTCGGCTACAGCGAACTGCGCGGCGCCGACAACGCCCGCAAGACCGAGAGCTCCCTGATCAAGGTGCGCATCGACAACGAGGCGGCCTCCCTCGACAGCGTCGAGCACGGCAAGTACCCCTACTGGCAGACCGAGTTCGCCTACACCTACGGCGAGCCGCCCGCCGGCTCCCTCGCCGCGGCCTTCCTCACCTACCTCACCGAACAGGGCGGCCGGGACGTCCTGCGCGCCTACGGCAGCCGCCTGTGCGCCGAGGTGGAGAACCCGCTCGTGTGCGAACCCACCTGACACGCCCGCACGTCGCCGCTGCCACCGATCCGACCGCGCGATGTACCCGGATCAGGCCATCACCGGCAGCCTCGCGATGCCCGCCGTACACACGGCGATCGCAGCCACGAGGACTATGCCGTGTACGGGCTCGTCACTCGGCAGATCGAAGAGCTCAGGGCGTGGGCGGAGGACCTGGGGGCACGGATCCACGACGAGAACGTCCGATACGAGCCCGTAGACTCCTCTAAACGGGATGAATTGCATCTGATGCAACACTCCTCGCGACGCTGACACGGCCGTTTGTGCTGGCTGCGTGCACGGTGTCGCATCAGCGGCCGGAGGGCCTCCGGCCGCTGACCTGCACCCTAGCAGGCAAACTCAACAATGATGCATCTGATACAACAGGGCTGTGGTTACTCGGGCCCCTGGATCGGCACGCCTTGTGCTGGCCCGCAACGTCATACACATCGACCCGGCTCCGGCCGTCTTCGATGCGATGAAGGAGGGCTGGGCCCGGCAGCAGTCGGCCCGGTTCCTGAAGTCGTCGACGATCGATCCGCGGCTGCGCATGATCGAGCGGCTGAAGGAGTTCACCGGCCAATACCCCTGGCAGTGGACGCCCGCCGAGGGCGAGGCCTTCATCGCTCACCTGCGAAGCGGGAAGAATCCGATCCAGCTGTCGACGGCCCGTACGTACGAGGTGACGATTGAGCTGTTCGTGGAGTATCTGCTCGACACCCGCTACGGCTGGATCGACGCCTGCCTGGAGAGGTTCGGCGAAGTTCCACAGCAGGTCTTCCACGAGGGCAACTCGGTCCTGCACACGGTCGAGTACGAAGGGGATCCGCGACGGCGCCCGCTGGACTACGACGAGGTCCAGGCCCTCTTCGACGCCGCCGACGCCCGGCCGGCCAAGGTTCGGGGCCAGGGCCGCAAGGGCGCCCTGACCGCTCTCCGGGACGCCGCGGTCCTCAAGACCATCTACGCCTACGGCACCCGTCGGACTGAGTCGTCCAAGGTCGATCTGGTCGACCTGCGACGCAGTCGCAAGGCTCCGCAATTCCGCCGCTACGGCACCATGATGGTCCGCTTCGGCAAAGCCTCGAAGGGGGCACCGCCCAAGCGCCGCACGGTGCTGATGGTTCCGGAGATGGACTGGGCGGTCGACGTCCTGGACGAGTGGGTGACCGAGATCCGCCCGCACTTCTCACCTGGTCGTCACCCCGCGCTCTGGGTGACCGAACGGGTCGGGCGGCTGTCGCCGCGTTCGATCAACGAGGCCTTCGTGACGGCCCGCGAGGACGCCGGCCTCGACGAGGACCTCGACCTGCACTGCCTTCGGCACAGCTACATCACGCATCTGACCGAGTTCGGCTATCCCGCCCGGTTCGTCCAGGAACAGGTCGGTCACTCTCATGCGTCAACGACGGCCATTTACATGGGGGTCTCGAACGAGTACCGCAACGCGCTGCTGGAAGCATCGATGAAGAACTGAGCTGACCCCGGATTCGTGGAGTCCCTGAAGCCAGGCTTATGATCCTGGCCCGAAGGAGAACCACGAGCAGTGCCAGCACCACGCAAATACCC
>NZ_JBFADM010000099.1:0-20516 GCF_040641355.1 Streptomyces sp. NPDC020996 | reverse complement strand
GAGGCGACACTCGGGCCCCGGGCCTGCACAGCCTTCGCCCACGGAACGAAAACGGTCCACCGACTCCGTCGGCGGACCGTCACGAAACTTCGAGGCTAATCCGAGCATTGCCATGACACAACTCGATGTCTTCGGGGAGAAGCAGGCCGCCATGGACCGCAGGTCCGCCCGCGAGGCAGAACGCGAGGCCCGCGCCGCCCGCCACGCCGCCTTCCGTGAGTCCCTGAAGATCGACTGCTGCACCGGCGAGCCCATCCCGCCCGACGAGCACGGCGTCCTGCACTACCGCTGCGGACGCTGCGGTGCCCTCGCCTTCGCTGGCACCTTCCACTTCACCCATGACTGCGGCTGGGCCGGCTGCTACGCAGATACCGAGCCCACCCGCGGCACCGGCCAGACGATCCGCGAAGCCGGCCTCTCGGCCCACCGCCACGACAACCAGCACCACCCCCGCTGCGCCCGCCCGGGCTGCGGCCACGCCCGCGGTGTCCACCAGAGCGTCCCTCCCACGGCCCCTGAGGACTCGCGCTGCTATGAGCACTGCGGCTGCCGCGGCTACGTTGCCCCAGCCGCCTCCGACGTGCAAGCCCTCGGTCAGCAGACTCCACCAACGAGACCGTGACTCACGCCGGTTGAAGCAGGCGCCCCGTAGCGCTACCGGGCGCCGCTCTTGAGCTGCTTCCCCCTGGTGAAGAGCGTCCGCTCCACTACGTCTGGCGCAGTCCCCCACCGTTCGGCCCACGAGTGGGCCAGCTCGAGATAGCTCGCGTACTTCTTCGAATCCCATCGCTTGTCGGCTTCCCACTCCTGGGCCGACAGCTCATTGAGAGCCAACGCGACGTTGCTGTCGATGATCAAGGGCCAACGCTCGCCAACAGGACGATCAGCGGTGCTGAAGTACAGGAGCTTGCTGAAGAACGCCGGGCCGAAGTACTTCACCTGAGCGTCCTGGTCGTTCAGCACCAGGTACCCGGCAACAGGGTCTCCGCGATCAATCTCAGCTTGGGCCCCACAGATCCGCTCGTCCAGCCATTCGAGATCGTTCTCATGGAAGATCCGCACACGGCGAACAACCTCCCGAGCATTGGTACCGGTACCCCACACGAGGGCGGCGATCAGCAGGTCTCGTCTGCCCTCCGGTGTGTGGGCGTGCTCGGCCATCTGGAACACCGTCCGCCGGTCCACGGTCGGCCAGCGCCCCACGCGGGGCAGGTCAGCCAAGCGTTTGGGCCACCACTCACCGCTTGGCAGCCTGGTGATCCACTGGTCGGGATTGAAAGGAATGGCCTGCCCCAGAACGTACGAGTCACGATCCGGGGGCGGGTCACGGAACAACTCATCGAGCTTGGTCACCTTGGCTCCTCGCTGCCTGCCATCGCGCTGCTGTCCTGTCCAAACCGGCCCGAAGCACTGCAGCTGGGACCGCAGTGCCTCGGATTGACTGAGACGCTTGCCGATCCCCGTCTCAGTCAATCCGAGGCATTGGGGGCCAACGCCCAGAGACCGAGACCGTCCACCCGTGGCTGAGAAGATCCTCATGATCAGTCCGCCGCGGGACCGCGTACGGCCTCCTCGTGAAGGCACGCTCGGGCCAGCTTCACGAATTCGGACACGGCCTTCCGTAGATCATCTAGAGGCGTGTTGACCTTATGGAGGGGGTGCATCTCATTGGGGTTCCTGATGGCATAGCGAACCAGGCGCCCTAGGTTTGAGCGCGCAGACCGAAGCCCCTGACCCGACCACGGGACCGCGGGTTCGGCTGGCGCCGGAAGGCGAGCAACAGCTTCGTCTAGTTGCTCCCGTGCCCTCCGGAGTGCCCCCACGTGCTCAGTGATCGCCGCCTCGCCCTCCACTGTGGAGCGAGGACGCAGGACCTCCCTGAGGACTGGCTCACGAATCGACTCGGGGACATCACGAGCTCTTCTCTTGAGAGCCTGCACGCAGGAGGACACGAATAGCCCGTCTACCTGACAGTGGGTGCTCAGCAGCTCGCTCAGTTCCTCCTGGGCGTCGAGAATCTGATCCGCTTGTCTTCGCGCACTCATACAACTCGCGGCCTTTCGTAGGACATCGTGCGCAAGGTCGGCAAGGGAGTCCGGCCCTTCCAAGTCCACCAGCGCAGCCGCCCGGCTTGCGCCTGCTCGGCCCTCTCGGTACAGCTGGCGGAGATCGCCCATGTCCTCCCTCCGCAGCCGCGTGTTGAGCAGCTCATACAGTTCGTGCGCCGCGGCAGTGAAGGGAATGTACGCCGCGCGGCGGGCCTCGCGCGCCTGGGCCTGGTCAGCGGCCGTGGCCTGGATCTGCGCACCGTCGATCACGGCTTGGTGCGCCATCATGGCCTGCTGTCCCATGGCCCGTATCTGCCCTCGCGCAACTAGGAGTGCCACTGGTGTGGCTGTAGCAACACCTACTGCGCCGGAAATGGCAGAAATGAAATCTGGGTTCACGAAACTCCTTGGCCTCCTTCGGCCGCGAACGGTGTGCTGTACTCGCTGACAGCCAGGGACTCGTCGATTCCGGCTGTTCCGTCCCGTGCCATGATCTCGCCGTCCCGCCTCACGGGGCGTCGACACCGGGACAGGGCGACAGATGGCCACGGCGCTCAGGCCGCCCGGCCGTTCCAAATACTGCACCGGGGATGTGACAGCGAGCGCCGAACCGCCAGCGGTGCACCCACGGAAAATGGCCGAATCAGCACTGCACACGTTTCCTGGCCTATCGGGCAAAGCAGACACAGGAACGCGCGCACTACTCGGCTGGCCGAGGACCAGCACTCCCGTAGTAGTGCGCCCGCGCCTCCCTGACCGCGTCGAGGGCGGCCCCCTCTCCCGCGCCGTCGACGTTGAGCGGCGGCGCCAATCGGGAGATCAACTCCCCTTCCACCGAAAGCGGATCGGGGTGCTCGACCCAGGTGAGCGAGAGGTGCTCGTGCATCCACTCGGTGAGCCGCTCTTCGTCCTCCGGTACAAGGACCACCCGGTCGGTCCACACCGTCCGATAGCCCTCGGTGGGCATCAGCAACCCCGCCAGCGTCCGTCGCAGCGTCGAACTACCGGAACGCCTCAGGTGGTTCGAAGTGATACGGCTCCGCAACCGGGTGGCCTTGCCGAGATACAGCAGCCGGCGCCCGGGGTCCGCGGAGTTCACTGGCCCAGAAAACGACGGGAGAACGCTCGGCGGCGCCCACCAGGCGTACAGCCCCGCGGCCCTCGGCAGCGCGACCGCCGCCTCGGACAGCAACCGCGGTGCGGTGAACAGGGCTTCGGTGGTCCGTTGCACGGCCGTCTGCTCCAACATGGCCGCAGGATAGAGCCACGGACAGAGGGCGCCCCCCGAGTCCTCCAAGTCCGCTCCGCCGAAGTGATGCGCACTCGCCCGCGAAGGCCGAGCGGTGCTCACGAGTTCGCGAGACGCGACCCGACGTGCCCCGTTGTACGTCCTTGGGCGGCCGGGCACACCATGCGGCCCCAATGGGGACCAGGTGGGGACAGCGCGGGGACAGAGGGCCCTGGTGGGGACAGATTGGGGACGTAGTGCTTGGTACAGCCAGGGACCGACCGGGACTGCCTGGGACTGGCCGGGACCTCGTTCGTGCAGGTCAGAGCCGGTACAGAGGCCCGTGAAGGCGCCTCTCCGGAGTTCTGCCTGGTGAGGCTGTTCCCGCCCCGCCCGCCCCAAAAGCGATCTTGGCTTTCTCCTAAAGCGGGTGTCGCAGGTTCGAATCCTGCCGGGGGCACCAGCCAAAAGGCCCCGGACCGATCATGGTCCGGGGCCTTTGACATCCACTTCTGACATCAACGGGTGCGGTCACCCACGATCGGGGCGACTCTTTCGCAGCAGTCGGTCCATGTGGCTCATGGCCTCGCGCTGGGTGTCCTGCACGACGTGCGTGTACACGTCCATGGTGATGCTGATCTGCGAGTGGCCCAGGATCTCCATCACCACGCGGGGCGCGACTCCGGCCGCTGTGAGGAGGGTGGCCGTGCCGTGCCTGGCGTCGTGCAGCCGGATGACGCGGAGACCGGCCGACTGGGCGACGCGGGTGAAGGAGCGGTAGAGGTTGCGCGGCTCGACAGGGCGACCGTTCCGCGTGGCAAAGACGTAGTCCGACACCTGCCACCTCTCCCCCGCCTTGGCACGGGCAGCCGCCTGCCGCATCCGATGCCAGCGCAGGGGCGCGATGCAGAGGGCGGGCAACGGGACGGCACGACGACGACGGCTCTTGGGATCGTCGTCGTACAGGACACCACGGCGCCGCTGGACCTGGTGACGGACGTAGAGGACGCGGTTATCCAGGTCGAGGTCTGACCAGCGGAGCCCCACGATCTCTCCCCGGCGCAGGCCCACGGTGATGGCGAGGACGAAAGCCGCGTAGAGCGGGTCCTTACGGGAGGCCGCGAGGAAGTCCAACGTCTCGTCCAGGGTCCAGGGGTGCAGCTCGGGTGTATCCGTGCGGGGCGGCTCGACGAGCTTGGCGACGTTGCGCGTGATCAGTTCTTCGCGGCAGGCGGAGGACAGCGCGGAGCGCAGAACTCGGTGCGATTCCTTGGCGGTTGCCGCCGTGGTGTCCTTCTCCAGTCGGACGAGGAAGCGCCGGACGTCAGCAACACCGAGGGATTCGAGCCGCTTAGCGCCGAGGAGCGGCACCAAGTAGAGCCTGACGTGCGCCTCGTACTTGTCGAACGTACTGAGCTTGCGCCGAGGTTTGATCACGTTGTCCAGCCAGTACGGCAGCCACTCGGAGAGCTTGGCCGACTTGGTGGGCACGGGCACGCCCTGGTCGACCTTGTCGAGCAGTTCACGGCGCTTGGCGTCGCACTCGGCCCAGGTCTTGCCATAGGCGAACTTGCGGGCACGAGTGCCGTCCGGCTGGAGGACGTAGACCGCGCACTGAAAGCGGCCGTCCTTACGCTTGGTGATGGTGCCGGCGCCGTTGGGGTTCCGCTTGCGTTGCTGGGCCATCAGGCCGCCGCCTCCAGTTCGTGAGTGATGTACTCGCGGACAGCGCGCGCCGGGATGCGGCGGCACCGGCCGATGGTGATTGAGGGCAGTCGACGGGAGCGGATGAGGTCATAGACCGTGGACCGGCCGAGCTTCAGCCGCTCCATCACGTCCGGCACCGTCAGCAGCTCGTCGTCATGCATGGGTCGGTTCTCCTTCCGTTCCGGGGGCGGGTTCGATGGACGCGGCGAGCCAGGACTCTGCGTCGGAGAGGCCGGTTCCGGCGAAGACCCAGTGGGCGAGGACGTACGTCGTCTCGGGTGTCGCGTCGTTCGACGCCGCTGCCTGTGCTCGACGCCATTCGGCGCGGGCGTCACGGAGGGCGCCGAGGGTGGTCGAGTAGCGGCGGGACTTGGTGGAGAAGTGGCCGCGGAAGCCGAGCATGTGGGCCCAAGCGCGCAGGCGGAGGTGTTCGAGGTCCTTGCGTGCGCCGAGGGCCCAGGCGGTGCGGATGAGGCGGCGGGCGTGGTCGCTGATGTCGAGCTGGGCGAGTTCGGCGGCGAACTTCAGCGGCCGGTCGAGAGCTCCCGTGGCAGTCTCGGCGCCCTTGGTGGCGTACTTAGCGATGTAGGCGGCGACGGCGCGTTCGGTCAGTTCCTGGCCGCCGTTGAAGTCGGCCGATCGGATCGTGCGGACGTCGAGCTGTCGGCCGAAGGTGAAGGTGTGGGCGCGGCCGTCGATAACGGGGCCGTCCGCGCGGACCTTGGCGGCGGCGGTGCGGATGGCGTCCGTCAGGAGCTCGGCGGTGGCCCAGGGCGGGGGCGGGGTGTCTCCGCCGCCAGGGCCGTCGAGGCGGATGACGGCGTGGAAGTGGACGGCGCCGCGCTTCTGGTACTCGGCGACCTTGGCGAATGACACACGCGCGTGCTGGCGGAACCGTCGCTGGGACAGGCCGGCGCGCTTGGCGACTTCCCGGCGCAGGTAGGTCGAGAAGCGCTGCCACAGGGCACCGGCGTGCGCGTTCCACAGCACGGCGGCTTCGTAGTCGTACCGGTCCGGGTCGAGTGGGGTGCCGAGTACGTCGTCGTCCTGGTCGTGGCGGACACCGCAGCGGCAGGGACGGACGGTTCCGGCCGGACCGGTGGGGCGGTTGTGGACCGGTCCGAAGCTCGGCGCGGTGAAGGTGGCGAAGACGCGCGGGTGGGTCGCGACGTGTTCGGGGGTGCCCTTGCCGCCGCGCAGGCCCGAGGTGATCAGGTGGAAGGTGTCGCGGCGGTAGACCTCGGAGCAGGCCGGGCAGCGGGTCGTGCGGCGGTTGTTGCAGCGGACGAGGAGTTGACCGGCGGGCAGGTCGGCCGAGTCGAGGTGCTGGAGGACGCGGCCGATCTCTCCGGTGGTCGTGTCGACGTCGTACTCGGTGCGGTGGCCGTCGAGGCGGATGGGCTGGGTGCAGCCGCCGAGGCCGGAGAGTTGCCGGAGGATACCGGGCAGGGTGCCGTGTGCGGCCAGCTTGGCCAGTTCGGGCAGCGGGGGCGGGGTGGGACGGGCGAAGATGGCTTTACTCCTTCTGGCTGTTCGGGTCGGGAGTGAGGGGCCCGGGGCGGCCGGATGCTTGGCGGTGTCGTGGCCGCCCCGGGTGTGGTGGCACGTGAGGCTCAGCGGCGGTGGTGCTCGCGGAGCAGGGAGCGCAGGACGACGGCGGCGACGGCCACCGAGATGGCCGAGACGGCGACGGCGGCCAGGAGCGCGGTCAGGACCACGCCACCGGTGATCACGGCAACGACCGCTCCGGTACTGATCGAGACGGACGGCAGCGCACGTTGTACGGGCGCCGGATCGGCCGGGGTGTGCGTGTGTGCAGGCGGCGGTGTCGGGCTGTCGGGGTACCTGGGTAGGAACACAGCGGGATCCCTCCTATCTACTCGTCTAGGTATGCGAGCCGTTTATGACGTCCGTCCCCGAGCGCGTGCCGGACTCGATGGCCGGGGCGAGGAAGGTGTGCGAGAGCAGGAAGCCGAAGAGGGCGACCAGGACGACGACCCAGGTACGGACGCCGAGGAACTTGACCGCTCCCCAGGCGAAGAGGCCGAGGACGAAGACGAGCGGCAGGCTGACGTTCACGGGTGCGGGTCCTTTCAGCGGACGGGGCAGCGGTGGGTACCGGCGGCCAGCTCGGCGGCGGCCCGGCTGTCGTAGTCGGCGGAGAAGCCGCAGCGCGGGGCGGTGCAGGCGGCGATGTGCTTCTCACGGCCCCGGCCGTCGTAGGCGGTGCCGACCTGTACGGGGCCGATGCGGGTGACGTCGCGGAAGCGCTTGGGCGTGGGCATGGTCAGTTCTCCTGTCGCAGGCTGGGCCCGGGGAACTCGTTCAGGATCCGGGCGGCTTCACGGGGGTCCGGCGTGCGGTCGGCGGCCTCTTCGGCGAGGAGTCGAGCGAGCGTCGACCGGCCGCTTGCGGCCATCTCGCGGGCCGCTTCGAGGTAGTCGGCGGCCGTGTTGCAGCAGAGAGGCATGGTCTCCCTTTGTGGTCAGGTGAGTTGGGCGGCGATGGCGTCGGCGAGCGGTGCGGGGACGCCGAGGCGAGCGCGGAGGGTCGGTGTGTCGATGGGGGTTCCGGTGCGGGTGTGGTGCTCGGCGGCGACCTTGCGGGCGTGTTCGACCAGAGCGGCCGGGACGGGTACAGCGGCGCGTGCGGGCGGAGGCTCGATGGCCGGGTGGGCCGCCAGTTCGGGGCGGATGGTCGGTTCGGGAACGTCGTCCGGGACGTCAACGGGGTCAGCGGCAGGTTCCGGGGCGTCGTCGACGGCCGCCGCGACGCTGTGGGCGAGGAGCGTGCCGCCGAGGAAGGCGACCGCGGGCCATCCGGCGACGAGGATGCGGAGCCAGGCCGGGACGTGCTGCGTGTCGAGCAGGCCGGCGGTGGCGACGTTGGCGCCGAGGGATGCGGCGAGGGCGATGACGAACCAGCACCACCCGGCCGCTCTCGCGTCGCCGGACCGCAGTCGGCGCCAGGCGGCGACGAGCAGCAGGTCGACGCTGATCGGGTAGGCCCACGCTTTCCACCCGTCCTGTCCGGCCGCTGAGGCGATGTCGTGCAGGTGGGCGAAGGAGAGCGCCGCCGCGATGAGCGCTTGGACGAGTACCGCGTCGACACGGGCCAGGTGGGCACGCATGCTGCGGCTCCTTTTCGGATTCGGGCATGGCAGGGGTAGGGAGATGGCGCGAGGCGGTCACGCCGACCGGGAGAGAGAGAAGGTCAGTCGGTCACCGGGCGCGGCCGGACAAGCAGCGCCGGGGCACCGACGGAGCCCGCCGGAACGTGCGGCCGGAAGGGCTTGAGCGCGGGCAGGTCGGGCGCCAGGTGGGCCGACTCCCGGCAGACGCGGGCAGCGTCCCCGAGGGACAGGTAGGAGGTGCGGATGCGGGACCAGCCGCCGGAGGTGTCCCCGGCCACGGCCAGGCCCGGTCGTTCGGGAGCGATGGCGCAGGCGGCCATGACCGCTTCCGGCGCGATGTCGCCGAGAGCCATCTTCGCCGAGGCCTCGTCGTTGACGCGGTGGCAGACGCGGCCGGTCAGCTGGGCCCGCAGCATCGTGGCGCCCTTACCCAGCTCGGCACCGAAGCGCTGCCCGCAGACCTCCAGGTAGATACCGGCGGCCCGGCCAAGCTGGGCGAGGCGGATGAGCTGGGTGACCATCTCGTCGCGCCGTTCCTCGTCCTTCTTCGTGGCGACGAGGAAGAGTTCGGCCACCTCGTCCACGAACAGGACGACCGGGGTGGGCCGCTCGCTCTCGGGCAGGCCCCAGATGTCGGAGGTGATGTCTTCGGCCGGGGTGCCGGGTGCGATGCCCTGCCGGGCTTTGATCAGGTCGTATCGGTCCTCCATTTCCTTGACGAGCACGGGCAGCAGCTCGGCCGCTTGCTCCGGGTCGGTGGCCAGCGCGGAGAGCCGGGCGGCGAACGGCGCCAGCTCCACACCGCGCTTGCAGTCGATGCCGACCAGGGCGACCGGTTGCCGTGCGAGTCCGGTGATCAGGTGCCGCAGGTACATGGACTTGCCGGACAGCGTGGCGCCCAGGGTGAGTTGGTGCGGAACGGTGCGGTAGTCGCGTACGAACGGCATGGCGTCCTCCCGCAGCGCCACCGGCACCGTCAACAGCCCCTCGTCGAGCTTGCGGGGCATCCGTACGCGCCGCAGGACGTCGAAGCCGACGAGCCGCAACTCGACCACACCGGGCTTGACGGTGGTCACGTAGACGGCGTGGACTCCCCAGGCGTGGCGCAGCCGTTCGGCCGAGGCGGCGACGTCGGCCGGCTCCTGGCCCGGAGCGAGCCGCAGCCGAAGCCGTAACCCGGTCGAGGTGGGCCGGATGATGCCCCGACGCGGAGGCACGGGCCGCACCTCGCGGCGAGTGGTGGCCTTGACCGCGAGGACCCGCAGCCGGGACGGCGCCACGGTCAGCCCGCACGCCTCCATGACCGAACTGTACGAGCCGAGCAGCCGGGCGGTGGACAGCGGAAGACCGACCGTGGACCAGTAGACCGCCGGATGATTGACCCGGGTGTAGGCGGCCCCGCCACCGAGTGCGGCGAGGGGACCACCCACCTCCAGGAGTGTCGTCAGGTCGGTCATCAGGCCGAGGCCCCCACGGCGGCCGGGAACGCGGCCGGGGTGACGGCGGCGGCCCGGTAGGCGATGCCGTGCCGCTGCTGCCCGTTGAACACGCTCTCCCACGGGCGAGCGGCCAGCCCCGGCAGCGAGACAGGCGAGCCGAGGGCGAGCCCCTCCGACACCCCGCTCTCCGGCACGGTGACCTTGATCAGCGACGACTCACCGTCCTCGATGTAGACGACGCCGACCGTCATGAGCGCCTCACCGCTCATGGCGTCCTTGGCGATCTCGCCCGTCTGCCGGTCGCGGACCTTGGGTTCCGGAGCCTCGGTCAGCAGGATCGTGGCCGCCGAGGTCTCCACACGGATGGTACGCAAGGCACATTCCTATCTACTCGTCTAGACATGATGCGTACTGCGAACCCGCTTTCCGGGATCACGTGAACACCTTGCCATACGACTTGCCCACTCGTCTATACGAGTAACCGTGTCGGTGTGTACGAGTCGAAGGGCGATCCCCCACGCACCACCGCCGCTCACGCGGTCAGGTCGCCGGAAGCTGGTACGACAGGACGTAGGCGTCGGCCGCCATCACCGTGTCGCAGACCTCCACAGCCCGCCCCTCCGTGTCGTACGCGGTCCGGACCAGGTGGATGACAGGCACACCGGCAGCCAGCCGCAGCGTCCGCACCTCGTCCGGGGAAGGCATCCGGGCCCTGATCTCCTCCTCGAAGTGGTCGAGGTGATGCCCCAGCTCCTCCAGGCGGGCGTAGATGCCGCCGGGCCCGGGGTTTGGCTCCGCGATCGGCGTGCCCCGGGCGATGTCGAGCGGCAGGTAGGAGGTGGCGAACTCGACCGGGCGCCCGTCGAGGAGGTAACGGCGCCGCCGGGCGAGCACCCGCCGCACGGAGCCCAGCCGCGTCGACAGCTCTTGACTGGCCTTCTCCTCCTTCACCTCCAGGCTGTCGACCGTGGGGTGACTGCCGGCGGCGTCGGCTTCCGCGATGAAGGCGGACTTCCCCTGCTCCCTGTGGCGGCGGGCGAAGCGGTCGGAGGCGAGTCGCCGCACGGGTGGCCGGGGCCGTACGAACACGCCCTTGCCGTGTTCGGCGTGCACGAGCCCTTCCCCCTGGAGGATGGAGAAGGAGTTGCGGACTGTCATCCGGGAGACCCCGTAGTGCTCGACGAGTTCCGCTTCCGAGGGCAGCTTCTCGCCCTCCTTGAACCGCCCGCGGTCGATGGCCTCGCGCAGCTGGTCGGCGATCTGCCGGAAGACGGCACGGTCGCTCGTGGGATCGAGCGCGCCGAGGAAGCCGGAAGGGAGAGGGGACATGTGTACTCCTTTAGGTGTCTAGACGAGCCGCTGGTCGTTGTTGCTACCGTGGAGAGCCTAGTCAGCCGAGAGGGCCGAGGAACGTGAGCACTGATCGCCCGCACTCCGTGAGCGTCGCCGGGGTCATCGTCGACGGCCAGGGCCGGGCCCTGCTGATCAAGCGCCGCGACAACGGCCACTGGGAGCCCCCGGGCGGCGTCCTCGAACGCGAGGAAACCATCCCCGAAGCCCTCCAGCGCGAGGTCCTCGAAGAGACCGGCATCAAGATCGCACCATCGGCGATCCTCACCGGCGTCTACAAGAACATGACGGGCCTGATCGTCTCGCTGGTCTTCCGGTGTGAGGCCGCCGACGGCACGCCCACCACCGGGGACGAAACCCGCGCCCTGCGCTGGGCCACCCGCGAAGAGGTCACCGAGCTTGCCGACGAGGCGTACGCGATCCGCGTACTGGACGCACTCGACGCAGCGGCTCCGCCCGCCATCCGCGCCCACGACGGCGTGAAACTCGTCTAGCCCGAACCCGCTGCACATGGCGGCCTATCAGCACGAAGGAACTTGTATGCACGAGTATACGAGCAAGATTCGGGTCTGGGGACTGTCTTGTCCAGGATTCCCGGAAGAGGTGAGCCGGGCCCGCCGCTGGACACGCGACATCCTGCGCGGATCGCCTCTGGCGGAAGACGCGGAACTGATCGTGAGCGAACTGAGCGCGAACGCGATCCTTCACACAGCCAGCGGCCGGGACCACGGCAGCTTCCACCTGGCCCTTGCCATCTCCCCGCAGGTGGTCGCCCTGTCGGTCACGGACGACGGCGGCACCAGCACAGCCCCCAAGACCCAGCACCAGGACCAGGACGCCGAACACGGCCGGGGCCTGGACATGGTCAGCGCACTTGCCCAGCGGGTCATCGTTCACACCAGCCAGGCCGGCCACACCGTCACCGCCGAGCTGTTCACCGCACCGAAGGAACCGGCAGGAGGGCACCCGTGCTGACCTCCACCCACACCGACGCGCCAGACGTGAGCACCCAGCCACTCCCCTACCAGTGCCGAGCCGCCGCATACACCTTGGACGATGCCCGCTCGATCCCACTCGGCTCACACGACGCGGCAAGCCCCCGCCTGGCCCTGCGCTGGTTACGAGAGCGCACGCACCACATCACAGACCAGCTCGAAGCCGCGTACGCACGGCCGGGACTGCACTGGCTGACGGACGAGGCGGAACACGAACGCGCCCTCACCTACCTCGCCAGCGGCACGGGATATCAGCTCACCCTCTACGACGACAGCACCCGCTACGTGCTCGTGATCTACCCCCTGGGAGCGGCCACATGAACGCACCCACCCGTGGCTACTGGTGTGAATGCTGGACCGAAGACCTGATCTCCACTCAGGGGCCGGCACTCCGAGCATCCTTCGACGCCTACTCACCGCCACAAGCGGACAGATGGGTCGCGGTCGCCCTCCGCACCATCTCACCGGCACTCGACCCCGAAGCGTCGGACGAGGCATGGGCATGGCTCTACGAAGGCCGCATCGCAACCCGCCACGCCCTCCTACGCGCAGAGCCCTGCACCGTATCGGTCACGCACTCCAACACCCGCATCACATGGACGATCCGGCCTGTGATCTTCCTGCCCCTGGCGAACCGGCAGGACGCCGAACTCCCAGCCTGCGCATACGCCTTCAAGCCCCAGCCGACCGACTGAGTTACAACTTTCTCTACTGGTTCAAGCACCCGTCGTCGCTTCGCTCCTCCGGGCAGGCTCGGGCGGCCGGCGGCGCCCGCGCTCATGTCTCCGCCCCGCTCGGCACCGCCGGCCGCCCGCGCCCGCCCAAGAGGACAGGCACACAGTGCATGAGGTCAGAACACGTCGTGGCTGGGGCGGTCGGCTCCGCGACTTTAGCCAGCCACTTTGGCGCGAGCCTCGAAGATCATGGCCCCAACGTCGTGCTTTACCGGGCAGGTCCACAGACTGCCCGACGCGCCGGAAGCTTACGGGGCCATGATCACTCGCGCCAAAGCAGCTCCCGGCCCAAAGTCGCTACGCCGACCTCGTGTTCATCGATTGGGCTTTGAGGGTGGACACTTTTTATAGATAGTCGCGTGACTTTCAGTGAGGCGCCAAAGAGTTTCGGTCCCTTTTTCCCGCCCCTTGGCAGAGCATATTTTGCGTGACGTGATCGAGTCCGATGGGATTCTAATTATGGACCGTGAATCATCGTCGAGGAGTGTCGTCCAAGAGTCCCCAGATTCAATGACGTAGGCGGCCTCTCGCCCTCCTCCCTTGATGTCAATTTGTTCCGCGGGAACCCAAGGCGTGTCGCTTCCGAGGAATTGAATCAACAAAGCGAAGGCGTAACTAGCAAGCATCGAGGCCATGGCGGTACCTTGGGAGTACTGCAACTTATTGATCTCATCTGCCCGCACTCTAAATTCATCGAGAGTCTCTTGGACGGATTCTCTGAGCTCCGTAACCCTGGCAAGGTCTACTATGCCCACGTCCCGCGCGGCGCGGGCCCTTTCTATCTCGCCTTTGGCTCGAACCCACAGATCATGCAAGCGTGCGTCGGTCGGTTCTTTCTGTAGCCATTCCTCTAGTGGAATTGGTTCGACGCGATCAACTGCACGTCCTTTTTTCTTGTCTTGGACGAAGAGGAGGTGACGCACAATGAGGATGATTGCAACTGATACGGTCCAGTACCACACGAGCAGATACGAAAGAACGAACATTGCTAGGTACACACCAAGGCGTACCTCATTCTTTGCGACCCTCGACATTCCCGGCCGCCTATAGATCTCATCATTTGCATAAATGACGATGACGCCGGAAAACGGCAACAACAAGATGATTGTGCCAACGATTACCTGAATCGGCCCGGCGGCGGATATGAGCTCTAGCATGGTCGATGGAACGCCGTGAGATACAATCGCAACCTTCACGATCACAAGAAGGATGACCGCTGCGCCCGCATAAGCCGGGACGTTGGCCAGGGCCCTTGTACGCCTGGTCGCTTTGTTGCGAAGTACTTCTAGTTCGTCATGCCGCTCTTTTGGTCGCTCGTCTCTCGTGTCCTGTCCTGCAGTTCGGCGACGACGCCACCATCTACCCAAATTACGCTCCGCTATCTGACAGTGCCTATACTCAGTGTCCGTGGTTTAAGTGCTCATGTGCGCTTACGTTGGCGTATTCGCGTGGATATTGACACCGATACCACCATGCGCAAGCCCGGAGCTTAGTTATTCACTCGCATCGGCTGCCATAAGAAGCTCTTGGATCAGTTCTTCTTCTGTGAGGACGCACTGCCGATTGAGCATGGCCCGCACGGTGTGCGTCAAAATGCTCCAGGCTTCCATCCATGGATCCACACCCTCTTTGGATTTCAACTCACCCCCGTGAGCCACCTTGGATCGATCTCCGTAAGACCTCTTGGCTCGTTGGAAGAAATCCTTACGGTCTCCCAACGGGGACTGGAGCTGGGCAAGGTAGAGAGCCAGGCGAAAGCTCACCTCAGATTGCACTTTAGGGAATATCGATTCGAGCCCAGTCCAGACATGCAGAAGCGACTGCCCAGTATCAGCAACAACCGGGCTGGACATCAGAACCCGCTCAAGGAAGCGACAGACTGGATATCGACCCCGAAGATTGTTCCAATGGTCAATATCATCAACGACTTGGGCAAGCAGGTCAGGAGTGACTGTGCGAGCGAGCGCTTCCTTGCGGAATGCGGCCCCCGATGCGTAAGGAGCTGGCCACACTTCTACGCAGTCCGTGGCACTAGTGATTCCGGTGCGCATCCCCTCAGGCAGGAGCTCAAGTCCATGGCTAGACTTTCGTGAGCAAATCCCTGCGTAGTCATTGATGGAATAGCTGGATACGAGTTGCACTGAGAAGGGGTGGAAGCCCCGGGCGTACATCACAACATGGAAAGCAAGGATTTTATCCCGCACGTCATCAATGGATGATGCTGAGACTGCAAGTTCCATATTGCAGCTCTTGAGAAGCATATCTCCCGCCGTGTACGAGATATGTAACTTATGCTTGCTCTGCAACTCCGCCCAATCAAAGATGCTGACGTCCCACTTCCGCGCTATGAATGCATAGTCGCCAGCCGAGACGGGCTCAGCAAGGTCATGCGGAATCAGCCCCGAGAGCGGCGCGTAGAACCTACCCATATCCAGCCCTTTCCCCCATGTGCATCAATGCATTATGCGCCAGCTCAGGGACTCATGTCTGCCGACTTCCGTATTGAGGCTGGGGTGCGCGGGCAACCGTGTCGACCTGGTCCGCTGCGACCATGGGACTGGCAGGCTCAGGGGGAGTGGTACTTAATCAACGTGAGCAAGCGTCAGGGATCATGCGAGGCCCCTGCCAGATCGTGCGGGCAGCTACGAGGAACACCGGGAAACACGATCGGCGGCCATGGGGCGTCGACGCCGTTCCGCCGCAGGTCAGCACGGTTCCCACCTCTGCATCACCCAACAAGCTGAGAGTCTTTGTGAGTCGAGCCGCTTCGGAGTTCTCCCCCACGAGTCTGCCGTCGCGGCTTGCTCCGGTCGACGGCACCGACAGCACGGTCGAGGCCAGTGGTGGTGCGGCGAGGCACACGCGCGCCTCGTCGGTCGGCTGTCCCGCCACGGTGGCTGACTGTCTTCGGCCGAGGCCCAGAGATACGCGGTTCTCGACCCTGGCACGAGGGTAGTGACGTCGACGTGAGCGATGACCACAGGGAAGACCTACGCAGTCTCGTCAGCAACTTGGGCGCCGGCATCAGTGAAACGCAGTACCGATCCGCGTATGACGCAGCAGCGAACATCTGCTCCGGCATCTTCGACACGATCCCGGTATACCTCCACGACGTTGTACACGAGGCGGTAATGGCCGGATACGCGGCCGCGCTGGGCGCCCTGGAGGAAGGCAAGTTGGACGAGCAGGTTCGAGAGCGGGCCGAGATCATCGGGTGAGGCCCTGCGTCTCGGGCCGTCTCAGTTTCCGTCTCATTCAGCTCCGTGCACGGCCGTTCAGACAAGACCAAGAGCCAGACGCAGGCCATGATCGGCCCACCCACGAACCCAGGTGAACGCCCTCGAACGACCCCCATCACCCCCCAACACAGTTGGAAAGCGTGCGCCCCCGAGCAACCTCCTTGGGCCGCCGTGCACCACTGCGCGAAGCAGTGCGCCTTCCGCAGAGGACATGTGCCCGGCAATCCTGCACTGGTCCGCGCGAGGGTCGAGACCGGGGGTGGGAGACGTGGCTCGTACGCAGTCCAGGTGTGGAGCGCTCACGGAGAAGGGCACTTGGTGCCGGCGGCTGGCGATGGTCGGTGCGTCGCGATGCGACCGGCACCGTGGCGAGTGGTCGTCGTACACCATCGAGAAGCGCAAGGAAGCCGAACGCAAGGCGAAGGCACGCAAGCGTCGCAAGTGACCCCAGCCGGTGTGAGGTGACATCCATGGCTGACATCAACGACAGCGGACAGCGGCGGCACGGTGCGGTCTGACACGACCACGGCCGCCCCGCGCAGCACGGGTGGAGAGGCGGTCAGACCGAACTCCTAAAGCGGGTGTCGCAGGTTCGAATCCTGCCGGGGGCACCACGCCTGAACAGGCACGATGCATGAGAAAGGCCCCTCGGAAGTGATCCCCGAGGGGCTTTTTGGCCTTCCATGGGAACGAATGGGAACGCGTCGTCGGGCAAGATCCTCCCTGGGCGCTGGGCGTCTCCGCCGGTTTCGCCCCGGCCTTCACGCAGTCGGCGTATGGGTGGCGCATCCGGCCCCGAGATCTGGGGCCGGCACGGCCGCGCTCTCCGCACCGCAGGACGCAGCGGCGTAAAAACCCGGGAGGGCAACCGACGGGCAGCCGCACTGCTCGACGGGCGCTTCCGCCAGCCCCAGCTCTGCGACACCACGGGGTCAGGCAACGACGGCTACGCGTACCGGGCTGAGCTACACCACCTGGAACGAGAGCGCGAAACCGTTCGCCTGGACCGCAACCGCCGGCGAGGTCCTCGCGAAGGTCAGGCTCGTCGCGGCCAACGTGAAGAAACTCGTCAATAACAACTTGAACTGACATGAACAGGATCACGAGACACCAGCCCCGAGCCTCACCAGCCCACGAGCGACACAGGAAGCAGGCAGCGGTTAATTTGTGATAAATCGGCGCATAAGAGTCACGCAGGCAGGGGACTCGCTTCAGGGAACCCGACAGAACGGAGACCCATCGAATGATCATCAAGAAGATGCACGAAATGGGCATCCGCAGCGAACACGCCTACACGGCGGGCCTCGCCTCCATCGGCTTCAGCATCGCCGCCTGGGCCGGCAGCCTCAAAGCCGAATCCGGCAGAGGCCTCGACCGAGCCGACCGATGGGGCATCTTCGTCGGCGAGTGGGCACCCACCTTCTTCGGCCTCGGCCTCGCCCTCTCGCACTACGAACTGCAAGACGGCACCCTCACCGCCGCCAACGTCCACGAAATGCGAGAAAAGCAGAAGGCCAGCTGAGCCAGTAGCGCACGCCCGCCTTCGGGCCCATGGGGGCGGGCGTGCCGCTGCTCAGGCATCTGGGTGCGCAGCGCTCTCACCTGCGGCCGTGGAAGACACTGTCCGACGTCGAAGACTCGCCACCGCCGGGCGTCGGCCTGCTGAATCCCGGCCTTCGGTAAAGCCTGCGTCAGCGAGTCAGCGAGTCAGCGCGCGGGCGGGCGGTGGCATGTGACGCAGTCGCAGCGTGGTGGGTCCGTCCGGGCGGCCTGGGTTTCCTCTCGGGCGCACCGGTGTGTCTGCGGCTGGCCACCGTGCATCGCGGTGTCGCGAAGGCCGCCGTGAGCGGACCGGGTAATCCGTTGCGGATGGCGGGTTGGATTGGTGTGAGATCTCTTTTCGCCTGATCGGGTGTGGGACCAATCCGCTCGGGTGGCGGAGACGGATTCCCCGCGTGAGGGATGAGGAGAAGGAACCGCGGGTGGGGCCGGGGCCGCCGCGCCTGGCGCTGGGTGCGCTGAGCGGGGCTCTGGCCGGCGTCGCCGCGCTGGCTGTCGCCGAGTTGGTGGCGGCAGCCGTGCGTCCGCAGTCCGGTCCGGTCGTCGCGGTGGGAGGCGCGGCCGTCGACCGCACTCCCGCGCCGGTGAAGGACTGGGCGATCCGCCGCTTCGGCACCGACGACAAGCTCGTGCTGCAGTTGGGCATCCTCGCCGTGCTGACGGTGCTGGCCCTGGCGCTGGGTGTGCTGGCGGTGCGGTTCAGGCGGGTCGGAGCCGCCGGGGTCCTTCTCTTCGGGGTCGTCGGGGCCGGTGCCGCCGTCAGCCGACCCGACTCCGGCGGCGTCACCGACGCCTTGCCCTCCGTCGTGGGTGCCGTTGCCGGAGCACTTCTGCTGCATGTCCTGGTGGGACGGTTGGCAGCGGGGAGGCGGTCGGCTGCGCCGGTGGCCGGGGCGGCCCCGGCCGGCACGACGGAAGACGGTTCCGGCTTCCAGGTGTGGGATCGTCGGGGGTTCGTCCTCGCGGCCGCATCCACCGCCGCCGCTTCCGCCGTGGTGGGCACGGTCGGCCGTTCACTGAACGGTGCGCGCGGGCAGAGCGCGATCGCCTCGCGCGAGCGGCTCGTTCTGCCGCTTCCCGGGTCACCGGCGCGACCGGTGCCCGAGAGGGCCGGGCTGCGGATCGCCGGAATCAGCCCCTTCGTCACCGCCAACGAGGACTTCTACCGCGTGGACACCGCTCTCGTGGTGCCGAAGGTGGATGCCACGAGGTGGCGGCTTCGGGTCCACGGCAAGGGGGTGCGGCTGCCCGTCGCCTACTCGTTCGACGACCTGCTGCGCAGGGAGTTGATCGAACGGGACATCACCTTGACGTGCGTGTCGAACGAGGTCGGCGGGCCGTATGTGGGCAACGCCCGCTGGATCGGCGTACGCCTGGCCGACCTGCTCGCCGAATGCGGTGTCGAACCGCCCTCCCGGGGCGGGCCGGCGGATCAGCTGGTGGCCCGGTCGGTGGACGGTATGACGCTCGGCAGCCCGCTCGAGGAGGTGATGGACGGCCGCGACGCGATGCTCGCCCTCGGCATGAACGGCGAGCCGCTGCCCTTCGAGCACGGCTTTCCCGTCCGGATGGTCGTCCCCGGCCTGTACGGGTACGTCTCCGCCTGCAAGTGGATCGAGGACATCGAGCTCACCACCTTCGACGCCTACGACCCGTACTGGGTCGAGCGGGGCTGGGCGCGCCGGGCTCCGATCAAGACCGGGTCACGGATCGACACCCCCAAGCCGTTCGCCCGGCCCCGGTCCGGCACGGTGACGGTGGCCGGCGTCGCCTGGGCACAGCACCGCGGCATCGACAGGGTCGAGGTCCGCGTCGACGACGGGCCCTGGCAGGAGGCTCGGCTGGCCGCCGAGGACTCCCGCGACACCTGGCGTCAGTGGTCCCTTCCCTGGCAGGCCGCCAAGGGCGGTCACACCCTCACCGTGCGCGCCACCGACCGCACCGGCAGCGTGCAGACGGACAAGCGCACCCGGACCGTCCCCGACGGCGCCAGCGGATGGCACTCCGTGGTCGTGATCGTCGAGTGATGGTCCAGTGGCCGCCGAGTGGCCGCCGAGTGGCCACCTCCGAGCAGGGCTTTGTGGCCGTCCGAACCAGCTTTCCATTCCCCCCGAACGCAGCCGTACCGCGCTGCGCCCTTCAAAAGGAGAACATGATGAACATCCGTTTCCGCCTCACCACCGGCCTCCTCGCTGCCGTCACCGTGCTCCCGCTGACCCTCACCGCCTGCTCCGGCAGCAGCGACTCGGGCACGTCCGACTCCTCCGGCTCCTCCGACAAGGCGCCGGCTTCGGCGTCGGCCTCGGCCTCGGCCTCGAAGAGCAGTGAGGACATGGGCGGTTCGGGCAGCGGCGCGGCGGGCATGGACCAGCCCTTCGGTCCGGCCTGTTCCGCGGTGCCGGAAGACGGTGCGGGTTCTTTCGACGGCATGGCCAAGGACCCGGTGGCCACCGCGGCGTCCAACAATCCCGCTCTGTCCACGCTGGTCTCGGCGGTGAAGAAGGCCGGGCTGGTCGACACCCTCAACAACGCCCAGAACATCACCGTGTTCGCGCCGACCAACGACGCCTTCAAGAAGATCCCGAAGGCGACCCTGGACAAGGTCCTCAACGACAAGGCCCAGCTGACGAAGATCCTCACCTACCACGTCGTCGGCCGGAAGCTGACCCCGAAGGACCTGGAGAACGGCTCCTTCGCCACGCTGGAGAAGTCGAAGGTGACGACCTCCGGCTCGGGCGAGTCCTACACCGTGAACGACTCCGCGAAGGTCGTCTGCGGCAACGTCAAGACCGCCAACGCCAACGTCTACATCATCGACAGCGTCCTCATGCCCGGGAGCTGACCTAGCTGCCGGCCGGGGAGGCGGGCATCGCGCGGTCGACCTGACGGGGGGCGGCCGGCCGGCGCGCCCCTCGTGCCGGGGCATCCGCCGACCGCTCGACCGGCAGGACCCGGCGGGTGCCACCCCTAGGGGCCGGTCCGCAGGCGCGACGTCGGCGCCGACCAGGTCGAGGCCCTTGAAGCCGCGGATGACGCCGAGCAGTTCCCGGCTGGTCATGCCGCCCGCTTCCGGGGTGCCCGTC
>NZ_JBFADM010000098.1:0-20571 GCF_040641355.1 Streptomyces sp. NPDC020996 | reverse complement strand
AAACGAGCCGAACACCGCAACCTGCCGCCACCAGCCACGGCAGTCCTCACGATCTCCAGACCACACACCACCTAAGTCACCGGCATTGGGTCTAGTCGCTGTCAGCCCTACCAGCAAGAAGAGGTTGTGCATGCGCACAGGCAGAACCGGCGCCGTAACCGTGACCGCGACCGCGCTCGCGGGAGCCCTCGCCTTCATGGCGTTCGCCGCGCCGGCCGCCCAGGCGGCGGACACCGGCATCACGGTGACCGGCATGGTCGTGAACAAGGGCAAGCCCATCGTCGTGGGCATCAGCGAGAGGAAGTTCCCCAGCGTCACTTTCCGCGTGACCTGGCCCGCGGGTCACACGCCCAGCACCATGGACGCGAACCCGTACCTGTACCACGACACCACGGCCGCCAAGGGCGCCGCCTACGGCGGCATCTACCTGGGCAGCGTCACACTGTACGACGACAGCCCGACCTCCGCGGACTGCGAGGGCGACCTGTTCATCGACCCGCCGTACACCCTGGACTCCAACAACGACGCCACCACCTGGAAGATCGGCGTCGTCGCGCGGCTCTGGGACAAGACGGGCACCAAGCTCCAGGCCCAGGAGCACCTGACCGGCTTCGGCAGCGTCCAGGTCAAGCGCGCCGCCCGGGCCACCGTCAACGCCTCGCCCGAGCCGGTCGCCAAGGGCAAGGCGATCACCGTGACGGGCCGGGCCACCCGCGCCGACTGGGTGAAGCACGCCTACGTCGGCTACGCCGACAAGCTGGCCAAGCTCCAGTTCCGCAAGGCGGGCACCAGCACCTACCAGACCGTCAAGTACGTGCGGACCAACTCCACCGGCTACCTGAAGACCACGGTCACCGCGTCCGCCGACGGCTACTGGCGCTGGAGCTACGGCGAGACCTCGACGACGGGCGGCGCGACGGCCAAGTCCGACTACGTCGACGTCGTCTGACGGGACGCGGGGTCCGGGCGCGAGGCGGGGAGAGCGCCCGGATCCGCCGCCTCCGGTGATCCCCGACGGCCCGCCGCCCGCGCGTAGCGCCCCGGGGGTACCCCGACCAGCCTGCGGAAGTGCCGGGTGAGATGGGGCTGGTCGTAGAAGCCGGTCAGGACGGCGACCTCGCCCGGCGGGCGTCCGTCCAGGAGCAGCCGGCGGGCGCGGCCGACGCGGCGGGACATCAGGTACTGGTGCGGGGCGATGCCCTACGCGGTGCTGAACGCCCGTACCAGGTGCGCGCGATGGGCGTGCAGGAGCGCGGCCGCCTCGTCGAGGGTGAGGCCCTGCACGACACGCTCGTCGAGGAGTTCGCGCAGCCGCCGGGCCAGGGCGGGGTCGCGCCGCGGATTCTCGGCGACGGCCCCGGGGCGCAGGTGCGCGCGCAGCCGGTCGCCGATCAGGGTCAGCCTGCTGTCCGCCTCCAGTTCGTCGCCGGGCCGGGCGAGGGCGGTGTGCAACTGGCCGACGCGCAGGCGTAGTACGGGGTCGCGCAGGTCGGGGGAGTCCACCGCCGGGCCGATCAGGTCCGCGCCCAGCCGGGAGCCGTCGAGGTACAGCACCCGCTTGCGGAAACCGTGCGGGGTGGCCGGCGAGCCGTTGTGCGGGACGTGCGGCGGCAGCAGCGAGACCGTGTCGTGCGGGGTGCCGTGCTCGTGCCGGTCGAGGTCGTACCGTACGGCGCCGTCGTCCACGATGAGCAGCGTCCACGCCTCGTGGACGTGCATCGGGTAGGCGTACTCGGTGAAACGGGCGTGGAAGACCTCCACCACCCCCGGGATCCGGGGGCGCCAGGCGGTCACGTCACGCTCAGCGGCCATGCGACGAACGTACAAGACGCCGCCGCCGGGCGGTCGGCACGCTCGGGGCATGAGCGAAGCACCCATCCGATTCGACACCAAGATCGCCGTGCTGCTGCGCGAGGACCTGGAGACCTGGCAGCGGCTGAACGTCACGGCGTTCCTGGTCAGCGGCCTCGGCACGGCGGTCCCCGAGGTGGTCGGCGAGCCCTACGAGGACGCCGACGGCGTGCCCTACCTGCTGATGTTCCGCCAGCCGGTCCTGGTCTTCGAGGGCACGAAGGAGACGCTGACGGCGGCACACGCGCGTGCGCTGAGCCGGGCGCTGCCGCGGGCGGTCTTCACCGGCGACCTGTTCACGACGGGCAACGACCGCGACAACCGGGCGGCCGTGCGGGCCGTGCCCACGGGCGGGCTGGACCTGGTGGGCCTGTCCGTGCACGGCCCGAAGAACGCGGTGGACAAGATCCTCAAGGGCGCGCGGATGCACCCCTGACGATCCTCAAGGGCGCGCGGATGCACCCCTGACGATCCTCACGGGCGCCCGGATGCACCCCTGATGACCCTCACGATCCTCACGCCGCACTGGCCTCCGCCGGTGCGGCCGCCGGCTTCTCCACGGCGGGCTCCTGTGCCGGCAGCCGCCGCATCAGGGCCCCGTACCCGAAGGCGGCCACCGTGCCGATCGCAGCGCACAGGCCCCACAGCCACTCCGCCCCGAACCGGTCGATGACGAAGCCGGACATCAGCGGCGCCACAAGCGCGGCGAGGGACCACGACAGGGTGTACACGCCCTGGTAGCGGCCACGTCCGTGCACGGGTGACAGCCGGACGACCAGACCCGTCTGCGTCGGCGCGTTGATCATCTCGCCCAGCGTCCACACGCACACCGTGAGCGCGAGGACGCCGACCGATCCGGCGAAGACGGTGAGCCCGTAGCCGTACCCGGCCAGCAGCGCCGACACCACCAGCAGCCGCCGCGGGTCCCGGTGCTCGATGAACCGGGTCACCGGGATCTGCAGCGCGACGATCAGGATGCCGTTGACGGCGATCGCCGTGCCGTAGTCGGCGGGCGTGAACCCGGCCTGGCCCATCGCCACCGGCAGGCCGATCGACCCCTGCTGGAAGATCACCGCGATCAGGAACGACAGGCCGACGACGGCCATGTAGCGCCCGTCGCGCAGGACGGCGCCGAGGCCGACGTCGTCCTCCCGCGCGGCCTTGGCCGTGCGCTCCGGCCGGGACTCGGGCAGCTTCAGGAACACCACCACCGCGCAGACCGCCGTCATACCCGCCTCGAGCAGGAACCCGGCGCGATAGCTGACCTGGGCGATGAACCCGGCCGCCACCGCGGAGACGGCGAAGCCGAGGTTGATGGCCCAGTAGTTGAGGGAGAAGGCCCGCACCCGGTCCTCGGGCCGCACGATGTCGGCCATCATCGCCTGCACGGCGGGCCGCGAGGCGTCGCTCGCCATGCCCACCAGGAAGGCGACGGCGGCGATGGCCACGGGGTGGTGCATGAAGCCCAGCAGCGCCACGGAGGCGGCCGTCGAGGCCTGGGCGACGAGCAGGGTGGGCCGCCGCCCGAGCCGGTCGGTCATCACACCGGCGGCGAGCGAGGAGACGACGCCGCCGAACCCGTGCAGAGCGGCGACGAGACCCACGTAGGAGGCGGAGTAACCGCGCTCCACGGTCAGGTACAGCGCCATGAAAGTGGCGACGAAGGAGCCGAGCCGGTTGATGAGGGTGCTGGTCCACAGCCACCAGAAGGCGCGGGGGAGTCCGGAGACGGTTTCGCGGGCGGCGCGCCCCAGGCTGGCGAATGGCATGCGGGTCCCCCACGACGGTCGGCACGGTGCGAGCGGCTCACGCCGTCTGATGTAAGCGGCTGATGCGGCACGCACAACTTACAAATCCCTCGCCCTCCCCGGCCACTCGATTAACGGATCCCGTCAACTGTCCGGCTGCCGGGCGGGCCACGCATGGGTTCGAAAGCGTGGATTACGCTCTGGGGCATGGCCGACGCACCGTACAAGCTGATCCTCCTCCGCCACGGCGAGAGCGAGTGGAACGCGAAGAACCTGTTCACCGGCTGGGTGGACGTCAACCTCAACGAGAAGGGCGAGAAGGAGGCGGTCCGCGGCGGTGAGCTGCTCAAGGACGCCGGCCTGCTGCCCGACGTGGTGCACACGTCCCTCCAGAAGCGCGCGATCCGCACGGCGCAGCTCGCCCTTGAGGCCGCCGACCGCCACTGGATCCCGGTCCACCGCACCTGGCGCCTGAACGAGCGCCACTACGGCGCCCTCCAGGGCAAGGACAAGGCCCAGACGCTCGCCGAGTTCGGCGAGGAGCAGTTCATGCTGTGGCGCCGCTCCTACGACACCCCGCCGCCGCCGCTCGAGGACGGCGCCGAGTGGTCCCAGTCGGACGACCCGCGCTACGCGACGATCCCGCCGGAGCTGCGCCCCCGCACGGAGTGCCTCAAGGACGTCGTCGTCCGCATGCTCCCCTACTGGTACGACGGCATCGTCCCCGACCTCCTGACCGGCCGCACGGTCCTGGTCGCGGCCCACGGCAACAGCCTCCGCGCCCTGGTCAAGCACCTCGACGGCATCTCGGACGCCGACATCGCGGGCCTGAACATCCCCACGGGCATCCCCCTCCTGTACGAACTCACCCCCGACTTCAAGCCGGTCACCCCGGGCGGCCGCTACCTCGACCCGGATGCGGCGGCAGCGGCGATCGAGGCGGTCAAGAACCAGGGCAAGAAGAAGTAAGCGCCCACGAGTAAGCCCCCTGCCTGCGGGTTCTCCGCCGGTAGGGGGCTTTTCAGTAGGCTTGGGCCGCCTGTGGGCCGTCCAAGCTCAAGAGGTGCGCTCTCTCCGTCAGCGGAGGAAGCGCGCCCGGACACGCAGGCACAACAGGAGCGCGACAGGGGCCACCACTTCGACCGGGACCTGGACCCACAGGGCCAGCGCGCCGCCACTTCCCGTCATGAGGGCGTACGGGGTCTCACGCAGCGTAACTTCGAGGATGACTCTCATCTGTGACACTATGGGTGCCCTTCCATGTGCTTCTTGTATCGCCAGTGATGCGGTAGGTGCAGAAACGCAAGGATGCGAAGGCCGCCCGCGCCAACGGGCGGCCTTCATTTGTTGCGGGCTATGACGTTACACGTCGACGGGTGGCGACCGCCAATCCCGCAGGTAAATGCCGGTGCCCTTCCTGTTGCGGTCCACTGCGATAAACCTTGACGTTGTCAGGGCTTATGAGGGGGCGCTCGGCTCAGGCTCCCGCGGACCATCTTCCGATGCACGCTCCCCGCCCGCCCGCCCGGCCAGTCAACAGCCTGACCGGCCAGCCAGGTGGGCCTAGGTAAAGTTGTGCGCCGCAATAATGTTGAGCGGAACATTCACGAGAGAATCCCGAATGTTGTGCCAGAGAATCATGCGCCATGATTTGAGCGAGCGGCATGTGTAAATGGTGGACGTAAATGTTCGCCGCAGAATGTTCACGGATGATGATTCCAAATGGCGGACCCGGAAATCATGGTTCGTAATTTGGTTGGGTGAAGCCTTCACGGATGCGGCGGTTGGATCAGGCGAAGACGGCTGCGACCGCCTTGCGGGTGCGCTCCTGGCTGGACGGCATCAGGTGCGCGTACACGCGGAGCGTCAGACCTGGGTCCGAGTGGCCCAGGTACTGGGCGAGGGCCTTGATGTTCTCGCCCGCGTCCAGGAGCACCGAGGCGTAGAAGTGGCGCAACGCATGCATGCCGTTCTCGCGCGACTCGGCGTACGGCCGGCCCCTCTCGGGCACGGGGATGACGCTGGCCGCGGCGAGCGCCGGTTTCCACGCCTCCTCGTTGAGCGACGTACGCCAGACGTGCCCGCCGCGAGGCCCGGTGAAGATCAGCCGCTTGGTCACCGGAGGCCCGTCCGCCACCTTCCATGGCAAGGTGATCTCGACCGGCGGGAACCGCTTCATGTGCGCCCGGAGCGCATCGGCGACGGGGCCGGGGAGCGGTACGTCCCTCAGCTTGCCGCCCTTCGGCGGCGCGAACACGGCCCTGCTACGGCTCAGCTTCAGTTGCTGCACCACGTGAAGCGTGTCCGAGTCGAAGTCGATCGCGTCACGGCCACGCCCAGGATCTCGCCCTGACGCAGCCCTCAGCCACCGCCCAAGTCGACCATGGCTTGGTAGCGCTCGGGCATGGCGGCCCGGACGGCGAAGACCCGCTCAGGCGTCCAGGGCACGACGCGCTTGTTGCCGACGGTCGGCGGCCGGACGGACCGGGCAGCGCACGGGTTGCGGGGAAGGTGACCGTCATCCACGGCCGCGCTCAGCGCCGCGCGCACGTTGGAGTAGATCGTCCGGGCGTACGACCCCCGGACGCCGTTCTCCTGGAGTTGCCGCACCCAGTCCCGGATGTGCGCCGGCTGGAAGGAGCCGAGCGGACGCGAGCCGAGGTAAGGGAAGGCGTGCAGCCGTAGCTGCGACTCCATCGAGGCTTGGGTGTTCGGGTCGGCGCCCTGCGTGGCGACCCGACGCTCGGCGTACTGCTGGGAGGTGATCCGGGCGGCGCGCGGGTCGATGTACTGCCCGCGCGCCATGTCCGCCTCGATGTGCGCCAGCCACTGATCAGCGAGTCTCTTCTGACGGTCGGGGAAGCTCTTGGACTTCTCCGTGCCGTCCGGGCCGACCTAGCGAGCCCGATAGCGCGGGCCGGACCCGTAGCGCTCGGTTTTGACCTTGCGCACCTTCCCGTCCGGGCCGGTCTCGGTCCGGTACCAGCGGTCTTGGATGTGTCCGGCCATCAGGCGGCAGCCCCTTCCCGCAGGGACTCGACCCAGGCTTGGACGTCCGCAGGGTCGTAGCGCAGGTGCCGACCGACCCGGAAGCCACGGGGACCAGTGCGCTTGCGGCGCCACTGGTAGACCGTCTCGACGCTGGGCAGGTCGAACATCGCCACCAGGTCGTCAGGAGTCAGGTACCGCGACGGCAGACCACGCGACTCGGAGACCGCTTCCGCAAAAGCGAGGCGTCGGCTACCCATGGGTGGGTTCTCCTTCCGTTCCGGGGGCGGGTTCGAGGGATGCGGCGAGCCAGGCTTCGGCGTCGGACAGGCCGGTGCCGGCGAAGACCCAGTGCGCGAGGACGTACGTCGTGTCGGGCTGGGGGCCGTTCGCCGCAGCGGCTTGGGCTCGGCGCCATGCGGCGCGTGCGTCGCGGAGGGCCCCGAGGGTGGTGGAGTAGCGGCGGGATTTTGTGGTTCGTCCACTGTGCTGCTCCAGGCCGAGCCGGCCTTCGAGGGCCGTGCCCGCTGTTCCGGGATGCCGCAGGGAACCCCCAGGAAGCCGCCCCGCAACTCGGCATCCTCGCCCGTAAACGCGCCACCGCAGCCCGCCTCCGTGACGACGGCCACATCGATGGCTGCGCCTAGCGGCAGGTGCAGGCCCGCCTCGGCAGAAGGCAGCGGCGCAATGGAGGTCGGCAGCGCGGAACCGGTCAAGCCACCATGCCGTTGCGAGACTTGAGGCAGGGGCGTATTCGGGGCCGACGCGCGCCCGCGTGCCATATGGGATGCGACACGCACCCCAGTGCAGCCCGGCCGGCCACGCAATATTTCGGAGATGTTGCACGAGGCCTTGACGCGTCCCACCTCACTGCGTACACATGACTGCGTAGACATGACTACGCAGTCATGACAGCGCAGTCGTGCGCCGGGCGGGAATACCACACGGCTGCCGGAGATCGGGAGACCCAATGACACCAGTGGCAGGGCGCGGCGCGGGGGCCGCACCGCGCAGCGTGGACGTGGCGCGCCTGGCCGGCGTGTCGCAGAAGACGGTGTCCCGGGTCATGAACGACGAGCCCTACGTCTCCGCCGACGTGCGCCGTCGCGTTCTGGCGGCCGCCGAGGAACTCGGCTACCGCTCGAACAACGCGGCCCGCGCCCTGGCCTCCGGCCGCACCAGGTCCATCGGCGTGGTGACGCTCGGCACGGCCCTGTACGGTCCGGCCTCGCTGCTCATGGGCGTCGAGCGTGCCGTGCGGGACAACGGCTACGCCCTCCGTGTCGTCAACACGATGGAGGGTGAGGCGGCGGGCATCGCCGGGGCGGTCGACTCGCTCCTGGACCAGGGCGTGGACGGCATCGTCGTCTCCGAACCGATCGACGAGGAGGACGGCGCGGATCTCTCCTCCTGGGTCAAGGTGCCGGTCCTCGTCCTCGGCGCACCACCGCCGTTCGGCGCCCCTCACGTCTTGAGGGCCGGGATCGTCTCCAGCCAGATGGCACGGGCCGCCACCGAGCACCTGCTGGAGCTGGGCCACACCACCGTTCACCACCTTGCCGGCCCGCAGCGCTGGTACTCGGCCCGGGACCGCCTCGACGGATGGCGCTCGGCGCTCGCCGCGTACGGCCGGGCCCAGCCGCCGGTCGCCGTGGGCGACTGGTCGGCCGCCTCCGGCTACGCGGCCGGCCGGGAGCTGGCTGCCGACCCCGGCGTGACCGCGGTGTTCGCCGCCAACGACGACATGGCCATCGGCCTGATCCGCGCGCTGGTGGAAGCCGGGCGGCGGGTGCCGGAGGACGTCAGCGTGGTCGGCTTCGACGACACACCGGTCGCCGCCTACGTGACCCCGCCGCTGACCACGGTCCGTCAGCCGTTCGACGCCATGGCGCAGGACGGCCTGAAACTCCTGGTGCACGCCATCGAGAGCCCGCAGGCCGACCCGCTGCCGATGACCCAACCACCGGTCGAACTCGTCGTCCGCTCCTCGTCCGCACCCCCGCCGCCCGGCAACGCCCCAGGTCGTATACGGGCGGCACACTCCCCTCGCACCTGACCGCGCACGGTCCCGCCCACGAACGGAGGAAGGCCCGCCCGCACCGCAGCCATCCACATTCCTCAGCACCGCCGTCGGCGCTTGAGCATCACCTCAGCCGCAGCGCCCAGGCCACGCCGCACTTCGGCGCCGCCCCGGCGCCCCGGCAGCGGACACGTCCGGTCTCCGGGCCTCGAACAGGCCCCGTACCGGCCGCCGCTCCCCCTCACGCCCGCACCGGCGTGACCCTCCTCAGCCCATGTCACGGCGCGCCCGACGGGTGCGGGCCAGAGCCGGCAGGGAGGGCGCCCTCCTGACAAGGCCCGCCCTCCCTGCCCCGCCCATCACGCCGCACACAGCGCCTCACCCACCCGAATTCAGCACGCCGCAGCCCGGTGTGCCGGTCCTCTACACCTTTCAGCGGGAGTTCACCATGTCCGGACCCTTTGCCACCTCCGTGCCGTCGTCCGTGAGCCGTCGAGGCTTTCTCGCCGCCACGGGCGCGCTGTCACTGGCCGCCGCTCTGACCGCCTGCAGCGGCGGCAGCGGCAGCAGCAGCACCGGTTCCTCCGCCAAGCCGGTCAGCCGGGCCGACATCGACAAGGCCATGAAGACCCCGACCGAGCTGACGTTCTGGACCTGGGTCCCCAACATCGCCAAGGAGGTCGCGCTCTTCGAGAAGAAGTACCCGGCCGTCAAGGTCAAGATCGTCAACGCCGGCCAGGGCACGCCCCAGTACACCAAGCTGCGCACCGCGCTCAAGGCCGGCAGCGGCGCCCCGGACATGGTCCAGCTGGAGTACCAGGCCATCCCGACCTTCACCGTCACCGGCAGCCTGCTGGACCTGCGCCCGTACGGCGCCGCCACGCTCAAGTCCACCTTCGTGGACTGGACCTGGGGCCAGGTCAGCGGCAGCGGCGGCGAGGTCTGGGCGATCCCCCAGGACACCGGCCCGATGGGCATGCTGTACCGCAAGGACATCTTCGACAAGCACGGCATCCAAGTCCCCACGACCTGGGCCGAGTTCGCCGTGGCGGCCCGCAAGCTCCACAAGGCCGACCCGGACGTCTACCTCACCAACCTCGCGGCCAACCAGCCCGCCGCCTGGCACGGCCTGCTCTGGCAGGCCGGCGGCAAGCCCTACGTGACCTCCGGCAGGAGCGACATCACCGTCAGCGTCGACGACGCGGTCTCCAGAAAGCTCGGCGACTACTGGGGCGCCCTCGCCAAGGAGGGCGTGATCGGCGTCGAGCCGGACTTCACCGACGGCTGGTACGCCGCGCTCAACAAGGGCAAGTACGCCACCTGGCTCACCGGGGCCTGGGGCCCGGCCTTCCTCTCCGGCTCCGCCAAGGCCACCGCCGGCAAGTGGCGGGTCGCCCCGCTCCCGCAGTGGGACGCAGCCAAGCCCAGTGCCGGCAACTGGGGCGGCTCCACCACCGCGGTCATCCGCTCCACCAAGAACCCCATCGCCGCGGCCGTGTTCGCACAGTTCCTCAACAGCGACCCCGCCAGCGCGAAGATGTTCGCCACCGAGCAGTTCTTCTTCCCGGCGACCAAGGCGCTGCTCGCCGATCCCTCCTTCCTCGGGGACGCGCCCGCCTTCTACGGCGGCCAGAAGGTCAACCAGGTCTTCGCGGACGTCAGCACCGAGGTCGACCCCTCCTTCCAGTGGCCGCCGTTCCTCGACCGGGTGGCCACGGACTGGACCGAGACCGTCGGCAAGTCCCTCGCCGACAAGACGGACACCGTCCGCGCGCTCGGTTCCTGGCAGTCGCGCATCACGACCTTCGCCAAGAGCCAGGGCTTCACGGTCAAGGGAAGCTGACGATGGCCACCACCACTGCGGTCTCCCGCACGAAGTCCCCACCGCGCCGGCGGCGGCCCGGCACGGCAGGGGCACTGTTCATCGCCTCGTTCATGGTGTTGTTCCTGCTGCTCTTCCTCGCCCCGCTCGGCTACGCCGCCTACCTGAGCCTCTTCCAGGAACGGCTGATCGGCGGCTCGACCTTCGTCGGCCTCGACAACTACCTGACGGCACTGAAGGACCCGCTCCTGCTCAAGGGCGTCGGCCGTGTCGCGCTGTTCTTCGTCATCCAGGTCCCCGTGATGCTGGTGCTCGCCGTGGTCCTCGCACTCGCGCTGGACAGTGGCCTGCTGCGGTTCGCCAAGGTAATCCGGCTCGGCATCTTCGTCCCGTACGCCGTCCCCAGTGTCATCGCCACCCTCATGTGGGGCTACCTCTACGGCCCCGACTTCGGCCCCTTCGCCCAGATCAGCCGCGATCTCCACCTGCCGGTCCCGCACTTCCTCAGCGACGGCTGGATGCTCGGCAGCCTGGCGAACATCGTGACCTGGGAGTTCGTCGGCTACAACATGATCATCCTGTACGCGGCCCTGCGCACCATCCCCGCCGAGCTCTACGAGGCGGCCGCCATGGACGGAGCCGGAGCCTGGCGGATCGCCTGGTCCATCAAACTTCCGGCACTGCGCCCGGCGTTGACCCTCACTCTGCTGTTCTCGGTGATCGGCAGCTTCCAGCTGTTCAACGAACCCAACCTGTTGATGAAGGTCGCACCGGACGTCATCAACAGCTCCTACACCGCCAACCTCTACGCCTACTCGGTCGCCTTCATCAGCCAGCAGACCAACTACGCGGCCACGGTGTCCTTCATCCTCGGGCTGGTCATCGTGATCGTGTCGTACGGCTTCCTGCTCATGGCGAACCGCAGGAGGACCTCATGACCACCGTGACACCCGCACCCGCCCCCTCGAAGGCGAAGCGGCTGCCCGCCGCGGCCCGCCCGCGGCGACGGTCGCCGGCTGGCCGTCGCAGCACCCCGCTCACGATCGCCATGCTGGCCATCCTGGCGTACTTCCTGCTGCCGCTGTTCTGGCTGGTCGTCGCCTCGACCAAGAGCACCCAGGATCTGTTCAACAGCTTCGGCCTGTGGTTCTCGCAGGCCCCGCAGCTGCTGTCGAACATCAAGGCCACCTTCACCCAGGACGACGGCGTCTACGGACGCTGGCTGTTCAACACGGTCATCTACGCCGGTGTGAGCGCCCTGGGTGCCGCGCTGCTGGCGGCCGCGGCCGGCTACGGGTTCGCCAAGTACCGCTTCCGCGGCCACCGCGCAGCCTTCAACCTCGTCCTCGGTGCGATCATGATCCCGACCACCGCCCTGGCGATCCCCACCTACCTGCTCTTCGCCAAGGCGGGCCTGGTCAACACCCCCTGGGCCGTCATCCTGCCGTCCCTGGTGAGCCCCTTCGGTCTCTACCTCATGCGGATCTACTCCGAGGACGCGATCCCGGACAGCCTGATCGAGGCCGCCCGTATGGACGGCGCCGGGGATCTCCGGATCTTCTTCACGATCGCGCTGCGGCTGCTGGCCCCAGGCCTGGTGACCGTCCTGCTGTTCACTCTCGTCGCCACCTGGAACAACTACTTCCTGCCGCTGATCATGCTCAACGATCCGCACCTGTACCCGATCACGGTCGGACTGTCCAGCTGGGCCGACCAGGCGCAGAACGGCGGGGCCGGCGCCAGCAGCGACATGCTGGCCCTGGTCGTGACCGGCTCCCTGATCTCGATCGTCCCGCTCGCCCTGGCCTTCCTGATGCTCCAGCGGTACTGGCAGAGCGGCCTGGCCGCCGGCGGCGTCAAGCAGTAGCACGCGCATTCCTCGTTCCCTTCCCCGCTTCCCCGGAGGTTTCCCTTCATGGCGGCTCTGCCTGCCCGTGTCCTCTTCGGCGCCGCGTACTACCACGAGTACACGCCCGCCTACGGCTCCCGTCCGCAGCCCGACGAACGGCTCAAGACCGACCTGGACCTGATGGCCGAGGCGCACTTCACCGTCATCCGGGTCGGCGAGTCGGTCTGGTCGACCTGGGAGCCGGAGAACGGCCGCTTCGACCTCGACTGGCTCCAGCCCGTCCTCGACGGCGCCCACGAACGCGGCATCTCGGTCGTCCTCGGCACCCCGACCTACGCAGTACCGCCGTGGCTGGTGCGCCAGTACCCGGAGATCACGGGCGAGCGGCGCACCGGTGAGCGCATCGGCTGGGGCGCCCGGCAGGAAGTGGACTTCACCCACCCTGCCTTCCGGTTCCACGCCGAGCGGATCATCCGCAAGATCGCCGCCCGGTACGCCGACCACCCCGCCGTCATCGGCTGGCAGGTCGACAACGAACCTGGCCTGGAGCTCTTCCACAACCACGGCGTCTTCCAGCGCTTCACCGACCACCTGCGCGCCAGGTACGGCGACGTCGAGACCCTCAACCGCGAGTGGGGACTGGTCTACTGGTCCCACCGCCTGTCCACGTGGGCCGACCTGTGGACCCCGGACGGCAACGCACAGCCCCAGTACGACGTCGCCTGGCGGGAGTTCCAGGCCCGCCAGGTCACCGAGTTCATCGGCTGGCAGGCCGACATCGTCCGCGAGTACGCCCACCCGCACCAGTTCGTCACCACCTGCATCTCCTACACCCGCCCCGCCGTCGAGGACGACGAACTCACCGACCGCCTCGACATCACCGCCGGGAACCCGTACTACGGCATGCAGGACGGCCTGCTCCTGCCCGACCCCACACCCGACGAACACCAGCAGACATGGCAGACGACCGGCACCTGGGCCCTCTACCAGACTGCCGACTGGATGTTCTCCTCCCGGCAGGAGCCGTTCCTGGTCACCGAGACCAACGCCGGCGCCATCGGCTATCCGTGGGACAACCGCCCCGCCTACGAGGGCCAGTGGCGCCAGGCCGCCTGGGCTCTCGTGGGCCGCGGGGCCCGAATGATCGAGTACTGGCAGTGGCAGACCCTGCGCTTCGGCGCGGAGACCTACTGGGGCGGCGTCCTGCCGCACAGCGGCCTGCCCGGTCGTACCTATGCCGAGATCGCCCGTCTCGGTTCGGAGTTCGACGTCGCGGGCCCGCTCGTCGCAGGTCTTGAGCCGGACGCCGACATCACGATTGTCTACTCCACCCCCAGCAAGTGGCTCATGCAGAAGTACCCGCCGCTCGCGACCCCCGACGGCGAACCGGATCCGGCCGCCTACCACCGCATCCTCGACCCGTTCTACCGCGGCGCCTTCGACGCCGGCCGCCAGGTCCGCATCGTCCACGCCCGCCAGCTGCACGATCCCCGCGGCGAGCGGGAGGGGATGACTCCGCAGGAGGCCGTACGGCGCCACCCCGTCCTCGTCGCCCCGGCGCTGTACGTCGTCGACGACACCACGCTCGACTGGCTCGCCGCGTACGCCCACGCCGGCGGCCACCTGGTACTGGGCCCGCGCACCGCCTACGCCGACCACGAGGCACGCGCCCGTACCGAACCGGCCCCCGCCCGTCTCACCGACGCCGCGGGCATGTCGTACGACGAGTTCAGCAACCTCTCGCGCGCCGTCCCGGTCCGCGCAGTGCCCGGCAGCCCGTTCGAGATACCGGCGAACGCCACGGCGACGCAGTGGATCGACGGCCTCACAGCGGTCGACGCCGATATCCTCGCCACGTACGAGGACCCGCACTTCGGCCGCTGGCCCGCCGTCACCACGCGCCGCCACGGTGCGGGCCGCGTCACCTGTGTCGGCACGGTGCCGGGCCGCGACCTCGCCCGGGCGCTGGCCGAGTGGCTCGCCCCGGCCGCGAGCAGCGGGTGGCGCGGTCTTCCCGCGTCGGTCACCGCGACCACCGGCACCTCGCCCGACGGACGCCGCGTGCACATCGTCCACAACTGGAACTGGGAGCCCGTGAGGGTCCCCGCCCCGACGGACCTCCGCGATGCCCTCACGGGCACGCCGGTGTCCGCGGGCTCGGACCTGGAACTCGATGCGTGGGACGTACGCGTTCTCGTGTCCGCCGGCTCCGGCAGCGCACAGGCACGCGCAGTGACCGGCCTGTCCTGATCGATGTCCTGAAGAGGGGCCATGTACGGAAGAAGGCTTGTTGCGAGCCCTCGAAACCTTCGCGGCGAGCATCGGCGACACGGACGTTCCCGACGTCCGACCCGAGGTCACGGGCTCGGCGGCGGACACGGACACCCGGTACCGGCACCCGGCGGCTCGAACGGCGGCGTGGGCCTGCTCGACACGTCACGTGGCCGGACGGCCCCGGACCGGCGGCGCGAACCCCGTCACGACCAGCGACGGATCCGCAAGCTGCGGTCCGTCAGGAACACGAGCCCGTGCCCGACCTGCGTGAGCCCGGGCATACGGCTGACCTCGCGGCCCGTGCATGCGGACGGCTTACAGGACCGGGGGAGAACCCGACCCCCCCGCCGTGACTCCGCCATGCTCAAGCAACGAAGTCACCTCGCCCACCTGGCAGCAGACGATCAGCGACGTCTCATCACCCCAAGTGAAACGGCGAGGTTGGGTCAGTTGAGGACCTGCAGTGGGGGAGCGCACTTCCACCCGTGCAGGCCCGCACGGCAGGATCGCCCTCGTGAGGATTCTGGTCATGGGTGGCACCTGGTTCTTGGGCAGGCACATCGCGAAGAGCGCGCTGAGGAAAGGGTGGCAGGTCACCACCTTCAACCGCGGGTTCTCCGGGCGCAGCGTGGACGACGTGGAGCAGGTCCACGGGGACCGAACAAGCCAGGCCGACCTCGAACGCCTCGCCGGACACGGGCCGTGGGATGCCGTCATCGACACCTCAAGCTCCGACTTCCCCCCACGGGACGTCCTCACAGCCGCCACCGCGCTGCGCCCGGCCGCAGCCCGCTGGGTGCACATCTCCACCGTGTCCGTGTACGAGGGATGGCCCCACCAGCCCCTCACCGACGCCTCCCCGCTCCTCGACTGTCCGCCGGACGCCGACGAGTCTTACGGCTACACCGGCGAGGACGGCTCGCCCACGCAGTACGGGTTCCAGAAGGCCGGCAGGGAACGTGCCGTGGCCGAGGCCTTCGGCGACGCCGCGGTGTTCCTGAGGCCAGGCGTGATCCTGGGACCCGGCGAGTACGTGGGACGCCTTCCGTGGTGGCTTGAGCGCGCCCAGCGTGGCGGCCGCATCCTCGCCCCGGCCCCGGCCGAGCAGCGCATTCAGCCGGTCGACGTGCGGGACGTAGCCGACTTCGCCCTGACGATGGCGGCCAGCGACGTGAGCGGCGGCTACAACGTCACCCACCCCGACGGCATCACCTTCCGCGGCTTCCTGGAAGCCTGCCTGCACGAGACGGGCGGCGCCGGGGCGCCGGTCTGGGTGGACCCCGCGGTTCTGGTCGACGAGGGCGTCAAGCAATGGACGGAACTGCCCCTGTGGCGAACGCACTCCGGGGTGTGGGCGGTTGACTCCAGCCGCGCCGTGGCGGCCGGTCTGACCTGTCGGCCGATCGCCAAGACGGTCCGCGACACGTGGCGGTGGTGGGCGGCCGATGGACGCCCCGTGGACCACCCGCGATGGGCGGAACACGGGATCGCCGAGGAGAAGGAGGCGAAGATCCTCGCCTCCCTGGTGTGAGTCAGGCTTCCAGTTGCAGAAGCGCGGGGCCGGTGAGCTGGTGTGCGGTCGCGGTGCGGGTGAACTCTTCCACCCGGCCGCGCAGTTCGCCTAGGAGCACGGCCCCGCGGAAGGATGGCTGAGTGAGGATGTGCTGAATCTGCCCCGTCCTGGCGAGCACGCCGGTCACTCGCTGCTCGGCCGGGATGTCCCACAGCGGCAGCAGCGCCTCGGCAGCGCCTTCGACATCGTTGACGAAGAGACGCGCCATGGCCAGATCCGCGGCCGCGCCGCCCAGGACGTGGGTCGAGCGCCGGTCCGCCGGCCGCTGCTGGATGAGGTCGAGAGCCTTGCGCGCTGACCGCTCCAGCTTGCCCCGGTGCCGCTGCACGGCGGCACCGTCAACGCCGCAGTCACACACGCCCGCGCGCAGCAGGCCACGGAGCAACCCCGCAGCTAAACCACACCATTTGAGGGACCCGCAGTGCTGGAACGCACTTCCGCCCCTGCGAGCCCGCGCTGCAGGCCCCCGATGACGACTACGAACCTGCACTGACGCGAGGAGGTCCCGACCACTAAGCCGTCGGGATCTCCTCGGCCCATTCACGTTCGAGGATGGCGTGCACGACAGAGTCCCGCCACGCGCCGTCCCTGAGGACGTGCTCTCGGATGATCCCCTCTTCGACCATGCCGACCTCCGCCATCGTCCTTGCAGAGGCTGAGTTGAGTGGTGATCTCGCCCCCCAAAGGCGGTGAAGGCCGAGATCCTCGAACCCGAGGGCCAGGAGGAGGCGTACGGTCTCACGGCCGTAGCCGACGCCCCAAGAGGCGGGGCGCAGCGCGAAGCCGATGGTCGCCGCGCGCTGCTGATGCGGATCCAGCGCGAGCCGCCCGACCCCGATCACCTCGTCTGAACTTCGTTCCACGACCGCGAGTGCGTACTCTCTGCGGGGCTCCACGGTGGCGGAGGCAACGGACCTGGCGACGATCGCGCCGACGTCGTCGCGGGTCCGCGGGGTGAACAGGCGAACGTCGTCAGGTCCGCCGTGGTGATGTCCTTGATCAGGTCCTGAACAGTCATCGACAGGCCCTCCTTACACGAAGCGGATCTGGCAGGTGGCGGACGGGGCGACCGCGGTGACGGCGACCGGCAGCTTCGCGGTGACCACCGAGCCGTGCCACAGCAGCGCGGCCGGGACCTTCGTCTGGCCCGGTGCGAAAAGCACCTCAGCGAAGACGAACCCGGCCAGGTTCTGCCGGCCGTCCGTCGCGCCGGTCTGGTAGAGCCCGTACAGGCCAGAAGCGGTGATCCTGCCGACCGGGATGCCGGACAGGAACCGGCTGTAGGGGACGCTCGTGTCCGTGGACGGCTTGTAGTGCGTGCCCGACGTGAACGTGGACATGTCGAGGGTGATCGAGTCGGCCGAGTCGGCCCCGTGCCTGCTCTGCAGCCAGGACCGGTCGGCCGTCAGGTTCTGGGTGGTGGTGACCGGCTGAACGGTCATGAGCCCTCCGTGGACGTGACGAAACGGTTGATCGTCCGCTCACCGGCTGGTGGCGTCGTCCACGAAAAGGAGGGGGCGTGGTCCCCGTACGTCCGGCCTTGACCCGCCGGTGGGAGGTTCAGGAGTCGGCCAGGAATCCGCGCTGGCGGGCCATGTCTGCGCCGTGCGCGCCGGGCTTGGGCATGTTCGCGCCGCGCGGCGGCGGCCCGCCCGCAGGGGAGCCACCGGGCGCGGCCGGCGGCACCGCGGCGGTGGAGGACCCGAACAGCTCGGGCCTGCGCGCCTTCAGCGCCTCGGCGGCCTCGGTGATGGCCGTCTCGTCGGCGTCGTCCTCAACGGTCAGGAGCAGTTCGGCGTCGGCCAGATCCGCACCGGTCGCACCCAGCCCCACGAGGACCGCACGGCGTGCTGCCGCCCGCTCCCGGGCGACGGCCTGAGCCTCACGCTGCACGACGTTGGCCTCCCGCTCAGCGGCCGCCTGCTCACGGCGCTCCAACTCGGACAGAGACGCCTGCTGCACCTCACGCTGCTGCTCCACGAACGCAGTCAGGTCGTCCGCCTTCGAGAAGCCCAGTTGCTCGACAAGCCGACGCACGGCCGCACGTTCACCCTGCTGCTTCTCGCGGGCCAGCAGCCGGTTCAGCGCCTCCTGGTCCAGGCCCTGCCCGGGCACCGGCGGCGCGGCCGGGTCAGCGGCGGGCGGGGCAGGCGGCAGCTGCAGGTTGGACGGGTCGGTGGTGTCAGCGCCCAGGATGGGGAAGATGGGGCGGCCGTCGCGCCGGTAACCGACGGGCGTACGGGCATGGGGCAGCGGCCTGTCCATGCGGATCGGTCCTCCAGTAGCAGCGCCCCCGCGCCAGCGACCAGTGTGGTCCCGGCCTGGAATGGGTCCCTGCGGCTCCCGGGACCATCCCGCGGGTGCGGGGAGCACATCGAGGGCAACATCTTCGAACCGGGCGACCTGGGACCATCCCGCGGGTGCGGGGAGCACCCAGCGTCAGCCGCCGGGGGCCGGCCGGACGAGACCGCTCTGGTAGGCGATCACGACCAGTTGCGCCCGGTCGCGTGCGTGGAGTTTGGTCATCGCGCGGGAGACGTGGCTGCGCACGGTCAGGGGGCTGAGGACCAGCTGGTCGGCGATCTCGTGGTTCGACTTGCCCAGCGCGGCGAGCGCCATGACCTCGCGTTCGCGTTCGGTGAGCAGGGTGAGGCGTTCCGGCGCGGTGAGGGGCACGTGGTCGGCCGGGGTGGCCAGGAAGCGGGTGATCAGGGCACGGGTGGCCGTGGGGGAGAGCAGGGAGTCGCCCGCGGCCACGGTGCGGATGCCTGCCAGTAGGACGTCGGGGCCGACGTCCTTGCCGAGGAATCCGCTCGCCCCGGACCGCAGGGCCATGGCGACGTTCTCGTCGTTCTCGAACGTGGTGAGGATGAGGACCCGGGTGCTCGACAGTTCGGTCCGGGCGCAGATGTCGGCCGTGGCGGCCAGCCCGTCGGTGCCGGGCATGCGGATGTCCATGAGGACGATGTCGGGACGGTGTTCGAGGGTGAGTTCTACGGCCTGCTGACCGTCGGCTGCCTCCGCCACGACGGTCATGTCGGGGTCGGAGTCGATGAGGATGCGGAAGGTGGCCCGGAGGAGCGCTTGGTCGTCGGCGAGCAGAACGCGGATGGTCATGAGGTGCTTTCCTCGGAGCTGGGAAGGGGGAGCGTGCAGGCGACTTCGAAGCCGCCTTCGGGCCGCGGGCCGGCGTGGAACGTTCCGCCTGCCGACAGGGCGCGTTCGCGCATGCCGAGCAGTCCGTAGCCACGGCTGTGGCCGGGGAAGCCGGCAGCGGCCGCAGGGCGTGTGCCGGCTTCGTTGGTGATGGTCAGTGTCAGGTCGTGAGGCGTGTAGTCCAGCCGGACCCGTGCGGAGGGTGTGGCGGCGTGCTTGGTGATGTTGGTGAGGGCTTCCTGGACGATCCGGTAGGCCGTGAGGTCCAGGCCGGGTGGGAGCGGTCGTGGCCGGCCCTCGCGGGTGACCGAGACGTCCAGGCCCGCTGACGCGCAGGTTTCGACGAGCTGTGGCAGCTGTTCCAGGCCCGGTGCGGGAGCCAGCTCCTGGGAGTCGGTGTCCTGACGCAGCAAGCCGACGGTGGCTTTGAGCTCGCGGAGGGCCGAGGCGGTCACTTCCGGCAGTTTCTCGATCATGGCGATGGCCTGGACGGGATGGGTCCGGGCCAGATGGGCGGCGGTGCCGGCCTGGGCGTTGGCGAGCGCGAGATGGTGGGCGACTACGTCGTGCAGTTCGCGGGCGATACGCATGCGTTCCCGGATCACCCGTCGGCGTGTCTCTTCTTCCCGCTCCTGGGCAGCGTGCTCGGCGCGGGCGGCGGCGTACTCGCGGCGCACGCGCACGTAGCTGCCGAAGGAGGCGACCATCAGGACCCAGGCTGCCGGGTTGACGAGGCCGATGATCCACTCGTGCGGGGAGTCTGTGGTGATGAAGCCGGTGAGTGCGATCCCGGCCGTGGCCGCGGCGGCGCTGTACCAGGTGGTCCTGCGATCGGGGAGCAGGCTCACCGTGTACTGCGCGACCAGCATCGGGCCCATGAGCAGCGGCGTCAGGAGGTATCCCAGGAACCCCTCGGTCATGATGCATGCCGTGGTCACCAGGAGCACGACGAGAGGGTGGCTGCGGCGGCGCAGCAAGACGGCGCAGGCGACGGCGGACAGCACGAGGCCGGGCCACAGGACGAGCGGCTCCTTGGCCGCGACCGCCCGGGTGAGGAAGACACCGCCCACGGTGAAGGCGAGCAGCAGGCTCGTGGTCACCACCTGGACCATGAGGGTGCGGTCGGCGGCGCGGTGCTTCCATCGTTCAGTCATCGTCGTACTCCGAGGTGGGGCCGGCCGGTTCAGGGTTGCAGACGCGGGGCGGGGCGCGTGGACGGGGGCGCGGGGGGGCGGGGGGGGGGGGTGGTGTTTTTGGGTTGGGGGGGGCTGCCCCCCGCGGGCCACCGCG
>NZ_JBFADM010000097.1:0-22394 GCF_040641355.1 Streptomyces sp. NPDC020996 | reverse complement strand
CGCACCGGGAGGCTGTGACACGGGCGCAGTCCGCGTCACAGCCTCCCGATGTCCCCCCGCGGCATCCGCGGCGCCCGCCTCGGCGGTGTCCGCCCGCTCAGCAGGATCAGCCGGGCCGCCCGGTGCCGCTGCCCCGCGTACGGCTGGAGCAGCTCCAGCATCACGGAGTCGTCCGCGTCCCGGTTCCCGGCCAGCGCCCACCCCACGATGCCCGGCAGGTGCAGGTCCCCCACGGTCACCGCGTCCGGCGCCCCGTGGCTGCGCTGCACCGTCTCCGCCGACGTCCACGGCCCGATCCCCGGCACGGCCTCCAGCCGGGCCCGCGCGGCCTCCGGCGCCATCCCGGCCGCCTCCTCCAGCCGCGCGGCGACCCGCACGGCCCGCAGGATCGTCGACGCCCGCTTGTTGTCGACCCCGGCGCGGTGCCACTCCCAGGACGGGATCAGCGCCCACGTCCGCGGCGCCGGCATCACCCACAGCCGGCCGCCCGCCGCGGGCCCCGGCGCCGGCTCGCCGTACTTGCGCACCAGCAGCCGCCAGGCCCGGTACGCCTCGTCGGTGGTGACCTTCTGCTCCAGGACCGACGGGATCAGCGACTCCAGCACCAGCCCGGTCCGCGTCAGCCGCAGCCCCGGCCGCCGGTGCCGCGCCAGGGCCACCACGCGGTGCCGGGGCGCGAAGGCGTCCGGGTCGTCCGCGGCCCCGAGCAGCTGCGGCAACTGCTCCAGCAGCCACTCGGCCCCCGGACCCCACGCCTCCCCGCGCACCTCGCCGGCGTGCGCGGTCACCCGCAGCGTCCCCGGCCCGGCCGGGGTCAGAGTGGCCCGCCACACGGACCCGTCGGGCATCGCCCGGAACGTCGGATCGGCCGGCCCGCGCCGCAGCGGCCCCAGCACCAGGCCGAGGTCCAGCGGCCCGTCCGGCACCACCGTCCGCACCCGCCCCGCGGCGGCGGGGCGCGGCGCCCCGGTCGGCGCGGGCACGGCGACATGCCCGCCGCGCACCGTCGTACGCGTGGGCCGGGGAGCGAAACGTCCTGCCACGAATGAAGTCCCGGGATGTCGGAGGGGCCCTATGAGGGTAGACGCACCCGGGAGGCCCGTACCGCACCCCGCAGACGCACCCGGACGGCCCGCAGGCATCTCGCCGAACGCCTCACCGCACCTCGATGAACGCCTCCGCGTCCCGCTCCGGCCGGGGCCGCGGCTCCTCGGCCGGATGCCCGACCGCCACCGCCCCCATCGGGTCCCAGTCCCCGGGCAGGCCCAGCACCTCGCGCACGACGTCCCGGCAGAACATCGTCGACGACACCCACGCCGACCCCAGCCGCTCCCCGGCCAGCGCGACCAGGAGGTTCTGCACGCCCGCGCCGGCGGCGACGACGAACATCTCCCGCTCGGCGCCGTCCCGCCGCGCGTCGCCGTAGCTGTGCGCCCCGTCCGCCACCAGGCACGGCACCACCAGGTACGGCGCGTTGCGCAGCACGTCCCCGCGGCGGACCCGCTTGGCGATGGATTCCTCGGTCTTGCCGTCGCGCCGCAGGTCGGCGATCCAGGCGTCGCGCATCGCGTCCAGCAGCCGCGTCCGCGACTCCTCGGACTCCAGCAGCACGAACCGCCACGGCGTGGTGTGGTGCGGCGCCGGCGCGGTCACCGCCGCGGCCACCGCCCGCCGCACGGCACCGGGGTCGACGGGCTCGTCGGTGAAGGCCCGCACGGTACGGCGCTGGGTGACCGCCAGCCGTACCGCCTCGGAGGTGCCCAGCCGGAACATGTCGTCGCGCGCGTCGCGCACCATGGCCCGCGCGCCCTCTCCGTGCTCCTCGTCGTCCCCGGAGGCCACGGCGTCGCCGCCGACCAGGTGTGCCAGCCCGCGCACGACGGCGACGGGCCGCCCGGCGGCCTTGCCCTTGACCAGGTCGCCCGCGGCGGCCAGTTCGTCGGCCGTGGCGACGACGGTGGCGCTCAGCGGATTGCCGTGGGCGTCCGTGCCGCCGCGCAGGTCGTCCAGCACGCGCACGCCGGCGGCGCCGATGGCGACGTCCGTCAGCCCCGAGCGCCAGGGCCGCCCGAAGGTGTCGGTGACCAGGACGCCGACGTCGACGCCGAGGGCGGCGCGCAGCCCCGCGCGGATCGCGCGCGCGGAGGCGTCCGGGTCCTCGGGCAGCAGCAGCACCGTCCCGGCGGGGGTGTTGGAGGCGTCGACCCCGGCGGCGGCCATGACCAGGCCCTGCCGGTTCTCCACGATGCGCAGCGGCCCGCGCCGCGCCACCACCCGGACCGTCTCGGCGTCGATGGCGGCCTCCCGGTCGGCCGCCTCGACCACGCGGCCCTCCGCCTTGGACACGATCTTCGAAGTGACGAGCAGTACGTCGCCGTCGGCCAGGCCGGGCTCGGCGGCGGCGATCAGCTTGGCGAGGTCGTCGCCGGGGGCGACCTCGGGCAGTCCGGGCACCGCCCAGACCCGGTAACCGTCGGCGGGTGTCTCGCTCACGCCCCCCGCACCTCCTCCGCCAGGGCGAGCGCCTCTCGGGCCATCCGCGCGCTCGCGTCGAGGTCGGTCATCATCAGCGGCACCGCCCGGCACCGGATGCCGGCCGCCTCCACGCGGTCCACCGCGCCGGCGTCCACGGTGTCGACGAGCCAGCCGTCCAGCATGCCGGAGCCGTAGTGCTCGGCCACCGCGGCGGCCGTGGACTCCACGCCCACCGCGGCGAGGACCTTGTCGGCCATGCCGCGCACGGGCGCGTCCCCGACGATGGGGGAGAGGCCGACCACGGGCACCCCCGCGTCGGCGATCGCCTCGCGGATGCCGGGCACGGCGAGGATCGTGCCGATCGAGACGACCGGGTTCGACGGCGGGAACAGCACGACGTCCGCCTCCGCGATCGCCTCCAGGACGCCCGGCGCGGGCTTGGCCTGCTCGGCGCCGACCGGGACGACCGCCTCCGCCGGGACCGAGGCCCGCAGCCGCACCCAGTACTCCTGGAAGTGGATCGCCTTGCGCTCGCCGTCGATCTCCACGGCGACGTGCGTCTCGACGCGGTCGTCGGTCATGGGGATCAGCCGCACGCCGGGCTGCCACCGTTCGCACAGCGCTTCGGTCACCGCGCTCAGCGGATATCCGGCGCCGAGCATCTGCGTCCGCACGATGTGCGTGGCGAAGTCCCGGTCGCCGAGCCCGAACCACTCCGGCCCCACGCCGTACGCCGCGAGGTCCTCCTTGAGGTGGAAGGTCTCGTCGGCCCGCCCCCACCCCTGCTCCTCGTTGATGCCGCCGCCGAGCGTGTACATCACCGTGTCGAGGTCCGGGCAGACCTTCAGCCCGAAGAGGTGGATGTCGTCCCCGGTGTTGCCGATGACGGTGATGTCCGCGTCCGGTGCGGCCTTCTTCAGGCCGCGCAGGAACCGGGCACCGCCGATGCCGCCTGCCAGAACCACAATGCGCATGAAAACAGTGTGTCAGCCGCCGGGCCGACTCGGTGCCGGGTGCCGGGTGCCGGGGCCGGGTGGTCGGACCGGTGACGGGCCGGCCGGTCCCGCGGGCGGGCGCGACCACGGGTCAGGCGGTCACCGGACGCGCCTCGCAGGCCGCGGAGGTGTGCATGGGCATCTCGGTCAGTCCCGGGTAGTACACGTGCAGGCTGACCGCCGGCTCCAGCGCGTCGTTGACGACCTCGTGCACGTAGCCCGGGGCGAACACGCGCTGGGCACCGGCCCGCAGCGCGCGCGTGCCGCGCTCGGTCCGTTCGGTCAGCGTGCCCTCCAGCAGCGTCAGCACGCCGGAGGAGCGGCCGTGGTCGTGCAGCCCGCTGCCCTGCCCCGGCACCCAGGACAGCAGCCACACCTCGTAGCCCGGTCCGGTGCGCAGCCGGTGGTACCAGCGCGTGGTGGCGTCGTACCGGACGAGGTGCTCCCACTGGGAGCGGTCGGCGGCGATGGAGCGGGCCAGGCCGACGAAGTCGGCGACGGTGGCCGGGTGCTCGCGCGGGGGCTGCAGCAGGTGGGGGACTTCGAGGATGTCGCCGGCGATCTGGAGGTCGCTGTCGCTGTTCATAGGAGTGCGGGGGTTCCTCAGTGAAGGAAGGCCGGAAGGCCGGAATGCCAGAGGGAACGAGAGCCGGGTCGCGGACGACACGGCCGACAGCCGGAGCGGGTGTGGCTCAACAGCCGGAACAGCGACAGCTACAGCGAGCGCGGGCAGCACCGTGGGACCCGGCGGTGCGGGTCGAGGTGAGTGCCGGATTCGCGAGCATGCCCACAAGCACATCGGTTCACACCTCCGCTGTCAACCTGACGCCCGGTATGTGGGACCTGTTTCACCTCATCCGGTTCATGCGCGAGGTGAAGGGTTTGTCGGAATGCCGTCAGGGCACATGGGCACCGCCGGGTGCCCGGGCCTCGTTGTGATCCTGTGATCCGAACGTGATCCGGTTTGCTTCGCGGCGCGCGTGGAACGAGGTCGAAGCTCTGGGCGTCCTTCCTCATACAGGCCCGTGTGCGGGGTCGGGGGCCCGTCGGGCCCGCCTGCATGTCAAGGTTTATGCCTATTTGAACACTTTCCGCATGGCCTTGGTTCCGCAGAGTGAATAAGGGGCCCAATAGCAGATCTCGGCTTGACTCGCCCGGAGCAGCACACTTGTAATTTCACTCGTGTCGTTCAGCCGGAATCGGTTACGGCTACATCACGGGGACGCGAAAGACAGAGGGGCGCACATGACCGAGCTGGTGCAGCAACTGCTGGTCGACGACGCGGACGAGGAACTCGGCTGGCAGGAGCGCGCGCTGTGCGCCCAGACCGACCCCGAGTCGTTCTTCCCCGAGAAGGGCGGCTCCACCCGTGAGGCCAAGAAGGTCTGCCTCGCCTGCGAGGTCCGCTCCGAGTGCCTCGAGTACGCCCTCGCCAACGACGAGCGGTTCGGCATCTGGGGCGGCCTGTCGGAGCGGGAGCGCCGCAGGCTGAAGAAGGCCGCCGTCTGACCCGGGCGCACCCGCCCGCACCCGAACCGAACGGCCCGTCGCCCCGGTTGTCCACAGGCGGCGGGCTGCCCGCCCGTCGCCCCTCATCGAGGCGCTCCGCGCCGCCCCTTCTGGTTCTGCCGATAGTGTGGTCGCTCGTCCGAGACGCCTCACCGCCCCCACGGGCCGCAGGCGTCCACCGCAGTCCATCGAACCGGGGCCCGTACCTCGATGTCCGTGCACAGCCACACGGCAGCCCACGACCACGCTGCCACACCTGAGTTCCCGCGTCATGTGGTGACCGCGGTGCTCGTCTCCCACGACGGCGCCCGCTGGCTCCCCGACGCGCTCGCCGGGCTGCTCGGCCAGGAGCGCCCCGTCCAGTGCGTCATGGCGGCCGACACCGGCAGCGCCGACGACTCCGCCCAGCTGCTCACCGACGCCCTCGGCGCCGACCGCGTGCTCCACCTCGCCCGGCGCACCGGCTTCGGCCAGGCCGTCGAAGAGGCGAGCCGCACCGCGCCCGTCCTCACCCCGGACGAGCTGCCGTACCTGAAACGGCCCAGCGGCTGGGACCCCGTCACGCGCACCTGGCGCGACGACGCCTACGACATGCCGGAACTGCCGCACGGCGAACCGGTCCAGTGGCTGTGGCTGCTGCACGACGACTGCGCCCCCGAACCCGACGCCCTGGCCCAGCTGCTGCGCGTCGTGGACAACGAACTGGAACTCGGCCGCGACGACGTGGCCGTCGTCGGCCCCAAACTGCGCGGCTGGTACGACAAGCGGCAACTGCTGGAGGTCGGCGTCACCATCGCCAACTCCGGCCGCCGCTGGACCGGCCTGGACCGCCGCGAACAGGACCAGGGCCAGCACGACCACGTGCGGTCAGTGCTGTCGGTGTCCACCGCCGGCATGCTGGTGCGCCGCGACGTCTTCGAACGGCTCGGCGGCTTCGACAAGCGGCTGCCCCTGATGCGCGACGACGTCGACCTGTGCTGGCGCGCCACCGCCGCCGGCCACCGCGTCCTCGTCGCCCCCGACGCCGTCGTACGGCACGCCGAGGCCGCCTCCCGCGAGCGCCGCACCGTCGACTGCGTGGGCCGCACCGCCGCCTCCCCGCACAAGGTCGACAAGGCGGGCGCCGTCTACACCCTCCTCGTCAACGCGCGGACCGCCGCGCTGCCGTGGGTGCTGCTGCGCCTGGTGCTCGGCACGCTCGTGCGCACCGTCGCCTACCTCGTCGGCAAGGTCCCCGGACAGGCCCTCGACGAGATCCGCGGCCTGCTGGGCACCCTGCTGCGGCCCGAGCGGATCATCGCCGGACGGCGCAGACGCGGCGCCCCGCAGATCGACAAGGGCGAACTGCGGGCGCTGTTCCCGCCGCCCGGCGCCACCGTGCGCGCCACCGTCGAACAGGTCGCGGGCGACCTCGTCGGCCGCTCCGACCCCGAGGCCGGCTCCGGCGCGGGGCGCCACGGCGGCGGCATCGAGTCCGGTCCCGGCGGCGACGACGCCGACTTCCTGGAGATCGAGCAGTTCGCCCGGCTCAAGCGCATCGCCCGCAAGCCCGGCCCGATGCTCTTCCTGGTGCTGCTGCTGGTCTCCCTGGCCGCCTGCCGCGCGCTCCTCGGCGGCGGCGCGCTCTCCGGCGGCGCCCTGCTGCCCGCCCCGGCCGACGCCGGCGAACTGTGGTCGCGCTACCTCGACGCCTGGCACCCGGTGGGCGCCGGCGGCACCCCGTCCGCGCCGCCCTACCTCGCGATCGTCGCGCTGCTCGCCTCCGCGCTGTTCGGCTCGACCGGGCTCGCGGTCACCTTCCTGCTCGTCGGCTCGGTACCGCTGGCCGGCTGCACCGCGTACTTCGCCTCCCGTCCGCTCGTCGAGTCGCGCCTGCTGCGCGCGTGGGCGGCTGTCTTCTACGCCTTCCTGCCCGCGGCCACCGGCGCGCTCGCCGGCGGCCGCATCGGCACCGCCGTGCTGGCCGTGCTGCTGCCGCTCCTCGCCCGTGCCGGCGTCGCGGCCGCCGGCCTGGCCAACACCGCCGGCGCACGCGGCAGTTGGCGTGCCACCTGGGCGTACGCGCTGCTGCTGACGATCACCACCGCGTTCACGCCGATCGTGTGGCCCGTCGCGCTGGTCCTCGGCATCGCCGTGCTGGCCGTGCGCCGCGCCGACATCATCGCCAACGCCCTGCGCTTCCTGGCCCAGCTCGGCACCCCCCTGCTGGTGCTCGCGCCCTGGTCGCTGTCCCTGCTGCCGTTCGGCTTCTTCAAGGAGGCCGGCCTCACCTACGGCGCCTCGGCCGCCTCCGCGCTCGACCTGCTCGGCACGAGCCCCGGCGGGCCGGGCACGGCAGGCGGGCTGACGCTGATCGGCATCGTGGCGGCCGCGCTGGCCGCCCTGCTGCGCTCCGAGCGGCAGTTCGGCATCTGGACGGCCTGGGCGGTCGCCCTGGTGGGCCTCGTCTTCGCCGCGCTGTCCAACGGCTCGGCCTGGGCCGGCCCCGCCACCCTGGTCTACGGCCTTGCCCTGCTGTCCGCCGCCCTGCTGGGCGCCGACGGTGCCCGCGCCCGGGTGGCCGAGCAGAGCTTCGGCTGGCGCCAGCCGGTGGCCGCGCTGATCGCGCTCGCCTGCGCCGTGGGCCCGCTGGTGGCCGCCGCCGGCTGGATGATCCGCGGCGCCGGCGACCCCCTCGAACGGCGCGACCCGGTGCAGGTGCCCGCGTTCGTCGCCGAGGAGAGCGGCACCCGAGACCAGCCCCGCACGCTCGTGCTGGACAGCGACTCCACGGCCCACGTCGCCTACACCCTCGTCCGCGGCTCCGGCGCCCGCCTCGGCGACGCCGAACTCGCCGCGGCCGGCGACGGCAACGGCAGGCTCGACAAGGTCGTCGCCAACCTCGTCGCCGGCTCCGGCGCCGACCAGGCCGACCAGCTCGGCAAGTTCGCCGTCCGCTACGTCCTGGTCCACAAGGGCGCGCCCCGCGCGGTCACCCGGGTCCTGGACGCCACGCCCGGCCTCTCGCGGCTGAGCCAGCAGGACGGCGGCGCCCTGTGGCGGGTCGACCAGGAGGTCGCGCGCGCCACCATCGTCAGCGCCTCCGGCTCCGGCACCCCGCAGCCCGTCGCCGCCGGGCCCGTCGAGATCCACACCACGGTCCCGGCCGGTTCCGACGGGCGCGTCCTGCGCCTCGCCGACACCGCCGCCGAGGGCTGGACGGCCACCCTGGACGGCAGGCCGCTCACCCGCACCACGGTCGACGGCTGGGCCCAGGGCTTCGAACTCCCCGCCTCCGGCGGCAGGCTGGACGTCACCTTCGACGCCCCGATCGGCCACACCGCCTGGCTGTGGGCGCAGGGCTCGCTCGCCGTCGTCCTCGTCGTCCTCGCCCTGCCCGGCCGGCGCCGCGACGTCGACGACGACCTCCCCGAGGAGGAGGCCGCCGTCCCCGCCCAGGCCGTCGAGGGCGAGGGCCGCCGCGCCCGCCGCCTGCGCGCCCAGGCCGAAGCCGACGCCGAGGCCGACGCCCAGGCCGAAGCCGACGCCGAGGTGACGGGCGGCGGACAGGAGCCGGAGTTCCCGGCGGCGGAGGAGGCTCCCGTGCCCGTCCCGCAGCAGCAGTCCTACGGAGACTGGGACGAGGCCGCCTACGCGGGCGCCGGATACGGCGAGTACGGCGGCGAGCAGTACCAGGGCGCCCAGCAGTACCCGGCGGGCACGTACGACCAGACGTATGCGGCCGACCAGCCCTACCCGGCGGACCCGTACCAGGGCGGCCAGGGCGGCCAGTACGACCAGTACGACCAGTACGGGTACGGCGACGCGGCACCGGACCCGTACGCGGGGCAGCCGGCGTACGACCCGGCGTACGACCCGTCGTCGTACCAGCAGGGCTACGACCCCGCCTACGACCCGGCGCAGCAGCACCCGCACGCCCCTGAGCGCCCCGACGGGAGTCAGCAGTGAACCGCACCACCCTGTCCCTGATCGCCGGCGCGGCCGCGCTGGCCGCCGTCACCGGGTTCGCCTCGCTCACCGCACCCGGGGCCTCCGGCACGACGGGCACGGACACCGTCAAGGCGGCCGCCGAACTGCCCGTGGAGCGCACCAGCCTGCTGTGCCCGGCGCCCAGCTCCTCCGACCTCGCCGACACGACGTACACGTCGTTCACGCCCGTCACCAAGGGCACCGGCAGCACCGGCAAGGCCGAACTGGATTCCGCCGCCGAGCAGTCGGCCGACGGGACGGGCGACACGGGCGGCAAGAGCGGCAGCGGCAAGGCTGCCGGCAGCGGCAAGAAGAAGGCCGGCAAGCCGGTCCTCGCCCCCGAGAAGCCGGGCACGCCGGCCACCGGGGACACCTCGGGCGGCGACGCGCCGGCGCTGCTGGGCACCGCCGAGGGCAAGTTCGCGCCCGGCTGGACCGTGCAGCAGACCACGGAGGTCGCCGCAGGCGCCGGCCGCGGCCTGCAGGGCCTCAACTGCACAGCGCCGGACACGGAGTTCTGGTTCCCGGGCGCGAGCACGGACGCCGCCCGCACCGACTACGTGCACCTGACCAACCCCGACGACTCCGCCGCCGTCGTCGACCTCGAGCTCTACGGCAAGGACGGCGCCCTGAAGTCGGCCGTGGGCGAGGGCATCACGGTCCAGCCGCACTCCAGCGAGCCGATCCTGCTGTCCACGCTCAGCGACGAGAAGCAGACCAACCTCACCCTGCACGTCAACGTGCGCAGCGGGCGCGTCGGCGCCGCCGTGCAGGCCCTGGACGACACGCTGGGCGGCGACTGGCTGGCCGCGGCCACGGACCCGGCGGGCAGCCTGGTCCTGCCCGGCATCCCGAAGGACGCCACGGCGGTGCGCCTGATCGCCTTCGCGCCGGGCGACGCGGACGCCGACCTGAAGGTACGGCTCGCCTCCCCGTCCGGGCTGATCACGCCCGCCGGGAACGAGACGCTGCACGTGAAGGCGGGCATGACGACCGCCGTCGACCTCGGCGACGTCACCCGCGGCGAGGCCGGCTCGCTGGTGCTGACGCCCACCGGGCAGTCCGCGCCGGTCGTCGCGGCGCTGCGGGTGGTGCGCGGCAAGGGCGCCAAGCAGGAGACGGCGTTCATCCCGGCCGCCGGCCAGGTCGGCACGCGCGCGACCGCCGCCGACAACAGCGGCAAGGGCTCGACCCTCTCCCTCACGGCGCCGAACCGCACCGCGCGCGTGAAGGTCACCGCCTCCGCGGGCAGCGAGGGCGGCACGGCGGTGTCGCGGACGTTCACGGTCAAGGCCGGTACGACGCAGGACATCGACGCCCCGGTCCCCGACGGCCTGAAGGGCACGTACGCGCTGACGGTCGAGCCGCTGTCCGGCGGCCCGGTGTACGCGGCCCGCACGCTGGCGGCGACGGAGGAGGGGGTGCCCGGCTTCACCGTGCAGATCCTGCCCGACGACCGGGGCACCGTCGCGGTGCCGGAGGCCGAGGAGGACCTGTCGGTACTGCAGCGGTAGGTCCGCGGCGGACGGGCAGAAGGGCGGGAAGAGAACCGCGGCGGAGGGCGTGAGGAGATCAGCCCTCGCCGTGGCGTGGGGCCTCAGTCCTCGCCGTAGCGCGGATCCACCGTCTCCGGCGTCAGACCGAGCAGCTCGGCGACCTGTTCGACCACGACCTCGTGCACCAGCGCGGCCCGTTCGTCCCGGCCCTTCGTGCGGATCTCGACCGGCCGGCGGTAGACGATCACCCGGGCCGGCCGCCCCTGCCGGGAGGGGACCGTGCCGCCGAGCGGGACCGCCTCGTCGCTGTAGGACTGCCCCGGCCCGTCCAGGCGGGGCACCTCGAGGACGACGAAGTCGATGTCGGCCAATTGCGGCCACCGCCGTTCCAGACGCTCCACGGAGTCCTGCACCAGGTCCGCGAACGCGTCGGCGCGGCTCGCGGCGAGCGGCACCTGGGGCGGCGCGATCGGGCCGCGCATGCCCCGGCCGTGGCGATCACGACGGCGGGGCCCGGGGCCGGCGGCACGGGGCGGTACGGCGTTGTCCATCACTGGTGAAGGGTAGTCCCCGCCGGGATCCCGCGCCCGGCCCCACGCGGCGTACGGCCGCCTCGCACGGCATGTCGCAGGATGACCATTCCGGCCAAGGCTGGGCTCGATTCCGTATCTCTCCGGTATCTCTCCGAGACCGTCGGGCTCAAGACGAATGACAGGGTTTGTCCCGAGTGGCGACCGGGCGTGACGCCTCCGGGCACCGCCCGGACGGCCGTCGGCGCAGGTCAATGGGGCGGCCCGGACGTCGGTGTGGGGCGTTTCACAGCACGACACGGGGGAGCGACCTGATGGAGAGTCGTCGCGGCCCGCTCAAGAGTGCGGTACCGTCCAACGTCGTGAGCCCTGTACGTCGCTGTTCGCGCACCGCTTGCGGCCGTCCCGCCGTCGCGACGCTGACGTACGTCTACGCCGACTCGACCGCGGTCCTCGGCCCGCTCGCGACCTACGCCGAACCCCACTGCTACGACCTGTGCGCCGAGCACTCCGAGCGCCTCACCGCGCCCCGTGGCTGGGAGGTCGTGCGGCTCCTCGACGGCTCCGCACCGGCCCGCCCGAGCGGCGACGACCTGGAGGCGCTCGCCAACGCGGTGCGCGAGGCGGCCCGCCCCCAGGAGCGGGCGGCGGGAGCCGGCGGCGGGGCACGCGGGGCGGACCCGATGGAGGTCGCCCGGCGCGGCCATCTGCGGGTGCTGCGCTCGCCGGACAACTGACCGGCCCCCGCCACGACATCTCGCGAAACGTTCCGCTGGGTGACCCGCCCGGCGTGACGCGCCCCGTGTGACGCCCTCCGCGTGCTCAACCGTGCCGCGATGCCGATTCCCTGACCTGACGTTACGACTGTGGGTCCCTTCCGCCACCGCACGAAATCCCGCCGGCCGGTCCGGGTAGTTTTGGGGCGACCGACATCACTTCCTGGAGGGCCGGCCGTGACTGCTGATCTGACGCAGATCGTGAAGGCGTACGACGTACGCGGAGTGGTCCCGGACCAGTGGGACGAGTCGCTCGCCGAACTCTTCGGCGCGGCCTTCGTCCAGGTGACCGGGGCCGAGGCGATCGTCACCGGACACGACATGCGCCCCTCCTCGCCCGGCCTGTCGGGCGCCTTCGCGCGCGGGGCGGCCGCCCGGGGCGCCGACGTGACCGAGATCGGCCTCTGTTCGACGGACCAGCTGTACTACGCCTCGGGCGCGCTGGGCCTGCCGGGCGCGATGTTCACGGCCTCGCACAACCCGGCCCGGTACAACGGCATCAAGATGTGCCGCGCGGGCGCCGCGCCCGTCGGCCAGGACACGGGCCTGACGCAGATCCGCGAACTGGTCGAGGAGTGGACGCGGTCGGGCGCACCCGAGCCCGACCCGACGCCGGGAACGGTCACCCGGCGCGACACGCTGCGGGACTACGCGGCCCACCTGCGCTCCCTCGTGGACCTGACCTCCATCCGCCCGCTGAAGGTCGTCGTCGACGCCGGCAACGGCATGGGCGGGCACACCGTGCCCACGGTCCTCGCGGGCCTGCCGCTCACGGTCGTCCCGATGTACTTCGAACTGGACGGCACCTTCCCCAACCACGAGGCCAACCCCCTGGACCCGGCCAACCTCGTGGACCTGCAGAAGCGGGTGCGCGAGGAGTCCGCCGACCTCGGGCTCGCCTTCGACGGCGACGCCGACCGCTGCTTCGTCGTCGACCAGAACGGCGACCCGGTGTCGCCGTCCGCGATCACCGCCCTGGTCGCCGCCCGGGAACTCGCCAGGAACGGCGGCAACGGCGCGGTCATCCACAACCTGATCACCTCCTGGTCGGTCCCGGAGGTGGTGCGGGAGAACGGCGGCACCCCGATCCGCACCCGCGTCGGCCACTCCTTCATCAAGGCCGAGATGGCGAGGACGGGCGCGATCTTCGGCGGCGAGCACTCCGCGCACTACTACTTCAAGGACTTCTGGAACGCCGACACGGGCATGCTGGCCGCCCTGCACGTCCTCGCGGCCCTCGGCGGCCAGGACGGGCCGCTCTCCGACCTCGTCGCCCAGTACGACCGTTACGCCGGCTCCGGCGAGATCAACTCCACGGTCGACGACCAGGCCGCCCGCCTGGCCGCGGTGCGCGCCGCCTACGAAGGCGCCGACGACGTCGAACTGGACGACCTCGACGGCCTGACCGTCTCCTCGGCCGACTGGTGGTTCAACGTCCGCCCGTCCAACACCGAGCCGCTGCTGCGCCTGAACGCGGAGGCACGCGACGAGGAGACGATGGCGAAGGTGCGGGACGAGGTACTGGCCATCATCCGCGGCTGACCCCGCCCGGAGTCCGTGCGGAGTCCCCCCGGAGTCCGTGCGGAGTCCGCCCGGAGTCCGCCCGGGCGGCGGTGCGGGAGCCTTCGGGAAACCGAAGCCCGACCACCGCCGCCCGACTCCGCCACCGCCCGTCCACCGGCGGTACGCTGACCAGGCACATCCGTACGGCACACGCACGCGGCGGGCAACCGCACGCGCCCCGGCCCCGAAGGGACACCCCATGCCGCTCGAAGCCGGCCTCCTGGAGATCCTCGCCTGCCCCGCCTGCCACGCTCCCCTCAAGGAGCAGGACGACGAGCTGATCTGCACCGGCCAGGACTGCGGTCTGGCGTACCCCGTCCGCGACGGCATCCCCGTCCTGCTCGTCGACGAAGCGCGCCGTCCCGCGTAAACCCCCGGCGATCGGAGGCTGCCGCCATGCTCGACGAATCGCTGCTCGACGCCCCCGAGGGACTCTCGGAGGCCGATCACCGCGGTCTGCTCCGCGGCGCCGCCGAAGCAGGCGCCCGCGTCCGCACCGCCGCCCGGCACGCCGCCGAGGCCGGCGTCAACGACCTCAAACCGGATGGCCGCCCCCGCGCCGTGATCATCGCGGGCCCCGGCGCCGCCGCCACCACCGTCGCCGACCTCCTCGGCACGCTCGTCGGCCCCGGCAGCCCCGTCACCCGCCTTACGCCCACCGGCGTCGCCCCCGCCGCAGGCGCCCTGCGCTGGGAACTGCCCGGCTGGGTCGGCTCCGTCGACCTGCTCCTGATCGCCACCCCGGACGGCACCGAACCGGGTCTCGCCCTGCTGGCCGAGTCGGCCTACCGCCGCGGCTGCACGGTCGCCGCGGTCGCCCCCGCCGGCACCCCGCTCGCGGAGGCGGTCGCAGGCGCCCACGGCCTGTTCGTACCGCTGGCCGTGGCCCCCTACGAGCAGGACGAACCGCTCGCCGCGTCCGCCCCCGGCGTGCTGTGGGCGCTGCTCACCCCGCTGCTGGCGCTTCTGGACCGCATCGGCCTGCTCCTCGCCCCGCCGGACGCCCTGGAGAAGGTCGCCGACCGCCTCGACCAGGTCGCCGAACGCTGCGGCCCGGCCATCGCGACCTACAGCAACCCCGCCAAGACGCTCGCCGCCGAACTCGCCGACGCGCTGCCGCTGGTGTGGACCGAGGGAGTCTCGGCCGGACCCGCCGGCCGCCGGTTCGCCGCCGCCCTGGCCGAACTGTCCGGCATCCCCGCGCTCGTCGCCGAACTGCCCGAGGCGCTCGCCGCGCACAGCGCCCTGCTTGCCGGCCCGCTCGCGGCCAGCGCCGACCCCGACGACTTCTTCCGCGACCGCGTGGAGGAACCGCCCGCACTCCACGCACGCGTGGTGCTGCTGCGCGACCGCCCGATCGGCGGCCTCACCGCCGCTCCGGGCGCCCGTGACCTGGCCCTCAGCCACGACACGCCGATCAGCGAACTGGAGCCGGAGCCCGGGGCCGAACTGGAGACCCTGGCCGAACTGATCGCCATCACGGATTTCGCCGCCGTTTACCTGGCGCTCGCCACCAGGGCCTGACCTGGACCCACCCCTCCCGGCCAGCGCCCGCTGGGCAGCGTACGTACGGAGACAGAGACACAGCATGGACCGCCTGGACAACACCATCCGCCCCTACGCCTGGGGCTCGACGACCGCCATTCCCGGACTGCTCGGCGTCGAACCCAGCGGCGAGCCGCAGGCCGAGATGTGGATGGGCGCCCACCCGGGCGCGCCCTCGCGCACCGGACGCGGCACGCTCGCCGAGGTGATCGCCGCGGACCCCGAGCGGGAACTCGGCCCGGCGGCCACGGCCAGGTTCGGCCCCCGGCTGCCCTTCCTGCTCAAGATCCTCGCCGCGGGCGCCCCGCTCTCCCTCCAGGTCCACCCCGACCTCGACCAGGCCAAACAGGGGTACGAGGACGAGGAGCACCGCGGCGTCCCGGCCGACGCCCCGCACCGCAACTACAAGGACGCCAACCACAAACCCGAACTCATCTGCGCGCTCACCGAGTTCCACGGCCTGTGCGGCTTCCGCGACCCGCTGCAGGCCGCCGATCTGCTCGACGGCCTCGGCGTCGGCGCCCTCAAGCCGTACGTCGACCTGCTGCACGCCAGCCCCGCGGACGCGGCCCTGCGCGAGGTGCTCACCGCCGTCCTCACCGCCGATCCCGAGGAGATGCACCGCACCGTGGCCGAGGCCACGACGGCCTGCACCCGCCTCGGCGGCGCCTACGCGCCCTACGCGGACATCGCCCACCACTACCCGGGCGACCCGGGCGTGATCGCCGCCATGCTGCTCAACCACGTCCGCCTGCAGCCCGGTGAGGCTCTGTTCCTCGGCGCGGGCATCCCGCACGCCTACCTCGACGGCCTCGGCGTCGAGATCATGGCCAACTCCGACAACGTCCTGCGCTGCGGCCTGACCCCCAAACACGTCGACGTGCCCGAACTGCTGCGCATCGTCCGCTTCGAGCCGAGCGACCCCGGCGTCCTGCGCCCGGAGGCCTCCCCCGACGGCGAGGAGGTCTACGAGACCCCCATCGACGAGTTCCGCCTGTCGAGATACGTGCTGCCCGAGGGCGGCGCCGCCCACGACCTCACCCGAGCGACCCCGCAGATCCTGCTGTGCACGGCAGGCCGCGTGCGCGCCGGCGAACACGAACTCGGCCCCGGCCAGTCGGTCTTCGTCCCGGCGGGCGAGACGGCGGAGGTGTCCGGAGCGGGCACGCTCTTCCGGGCCACTGTGATCGTATGACCGCGGTTGTGGACACCTGACGAGCCGTCCACCGACCGGGCTGCAAGAATGGCCCACCGGCAAAGGACGGGCAAAGGCCTGCGGGCTGAACGGGTCAGACGGGCAAAGGCGAAGGGACAACGCGGACATATGAGCGCGTCAGGCGGCACCAGGGCGATCGTGGCGGCACTCGGCGCCAACCTCGCGATCGCGGCATCGAAGTTCGTGGCGTTCGCCTTCAGCGGCTCCTCGTCCATGCTCGCCGAGGGCGTGCACTCGCTCGCCGACTCCGGCAACCAGTTCCTCCTCCTCGTCGGCGGCAAGAAGGCCGAGCGCGAGGCGACTCCGCAACACCCCTTCGGCTACGGCCGCGAGCGGTACATCTACGCCTTCCTCGTCTCCATCGTCCTGTTCTCCGTCGGCGGCATGTTCGCCATCTACGAGGGCTACGAGAAGATCAGCCACCCGCACGAACTGGAGCACTGGTACTGGCCGGTGGGCGTCCTCGTCTTCGCGATAATCGCCGAGGGCTTCTCCTTCCGCACCGCCATCAAGGAGTCGAACGAACTGCGCGGCGGCCTGTCCTGGTCGCAGTTCATCCGCCGTGCCAAGGCGCCCGAGCTGCCCGTCGTCCTGCTGGAGGACTTCGGCGCGCTCATCGGCCTGGTCCTCGCCCTCGGCGGGGTCGGCATGGCCCTGCTCACCGGCGACGGCGTCTGGGACGGCATCGGCACGGTCTGCATCGGCGTCCTGCTCGTCCTGATCGCCCTCGTCCTGGCCGGCGAGACCAAGTCGCTGCTGCTCGGCGAGGCAGCGGGCCTGGAAGAGGTCAAGAAGATCGAGCAGGCGATCGTCGACGGCGACACGGTCACCGGCATCATCCACATGCGCACGCTCCACCTCGGCCCCGAGGAGCTGCTGATCGCCGCAAAGATCGCCGTCCAGCACGACGACACGGCCGCCGAGGTCGCCGCCGCCATCAACGCCGCCGAGGACCGCGTCCGCGCGGCGGTCCCGATCGCCCGCGTCATCTACCTCGAACCGGACATCTACAGCGAGGCCGAGGCCGCCAAGGGCCCGGACCGCGAGGCCACCCCCGGAGGCCCGGCACCCCACCCCGCCGGACACTGACATCCCACGCCGCACGACGACGGGGCCCGCCGGACTTCCGGCGGGCCCCGTCGCCGTGACGCGCCCATCCCACCGCCCGCACGGCTCGCCCGCCGCGTCCTGATCGGCGTGATGTGTTCGAGTGGACTGGGGACGCGCGGGCCCACCGGTGTAGCTTGGATCCGAGCCAGACGTCGCTGCTGATGGCGGTCGGGCGGTCCCGACACGGACCGGCCGAGGGAGAGAGGGCCTCCGACGGACTGCGCTGCGCGCACGCGGGCATGCCTGTGTCCTCTTTCGGGCACCCCTGTGTCCGCCGCCGCGCAGACCAGACGTACCCACCTCGCCCCAACCCCGAGGAGCAGCTCGTAATGACGACTGTCGACAACCGACAGGACTTCAAGGTCGCCGACCTGTCCCTGGCCGAGTTCGGCCGCAAGGAGATCACCCTCGCCGAACACGAGATGCCGGGCCTGATGGCGATCCGCGCGGAGTACGCCGACGCGCAGCCCCTCGCCGGCGCCCGCATCACCGGCTCCCTGCACATGACCGTGCAGACCGCCGTCCTCATCGAGACCCTGGTCGCCCTGGGCGCGCGGGTCCGCTGGGCCTCCTGCAACATCTTCTCCACCCAGGACCACGCGGCCGCCGCCATCGCCGTCGGCCCGAACGGCACGCCGGACAACCCGCAGGGCGTCCCGGTCTTCGCCTGGAAGGGCGAGACCCTGGAGGAGTACTGGTGGTGCACGGAGCAGGCGCTGACCTGGTCCGACACCCCCACCGGCGGTCCGAACATGATCCTGGACGACGGTGGTGACGCCACCCTCCTCGTCCACAAGGGCGTCGAGTACGAGAAGGACGGCAAGGTCCCCGCCGTCGACACCGCCGAGTCGGACGAGCACCGCGTCATCCTCGAGCTCCTGCACCGCACCATCAGCGACGGCTCGCAGAAGTGGACCCAGCTCGCCTCGGAGATCCGCGGCGTGACCGAGGAGACCACGACCGGCGTCCACCGCCTGTACGAGATGCAGCGCGACGGCACCCTCCTGTTCCCGGCGATCAACGTCAACGACGCCGTCACCAAGTCGAAGTTCGACAACAAGTACGGCTGCCGCCACTCCCTGATCGACGGCATCAACCGCGCCACCGACGTCCTGATCGGCGGCAAGACCGCGGTCGTCTGCGGCTACGGCGACGTGGGCAAGGGCTGCGCGGAGTCCCTGCGCGGACAGGGCGCCCGCGTGATCGTCACCGAGATCGACCCGATCTGCGCGCTCCAGGCGGCCATGGACGGCTACCAGGTCACGACCCTCGACGAGGTCGTCGACAAGGCCGACATCTTCATCACCACGACCGGCAACCGGGACATCATCATGGCCGACGACATGGCCAAGATGAAGCACCAGGCGATCGTCGGCAACATCGGCCACTTCGACAACGAGATCGACATGGCCGGCCTCGCCAAGGTTCCCGGCATCGTCAAGGACGAGGTCAAGCCGCAGGTCCACACCTGGACCTTCCCGGACGGCAAGAAGATCATCGTGCTGTCCGAGGGCCGTCTGCTGAACCTGGGCAACGCGACCGGCCACCCGTCCTTCGTGATGTCCAACTCGTTCGCGGACCAGACGCTGGCCCAGATCGAGCTGTTCACCAAGCAGTCCGAGTACCCGATCGGCGTCTACACGCTGCCCAAGCACCTCGACGAGAAGGTCGCCCGCCTGCACCTGGACGCGCTCGGCGTGAAGCTGACCAAGCTGCGTCCCGAGCAGGCCTCCTACATCGGCGTCGAGGTCGACGGCCCGTACAAGCCGGACCACTACCGCTACTGAGCGGCTCGCCGTACGGGCGACCGACGGCGACCGCCGCGGTCACCGAGGAGCGTGTCGGTGCGCTGACACGCCCCCCCGGCCGTGGCGACTCCACCCGAGGCAGGCCCCCGCACCCCCGTGTCGGGGGCCTGCCCCTTTGGCCGTCCGTGACCCGGACCAGCCCGTCAAGACCCAGGACCCCCATGCCCCGCGGCCGCTATTCGCTCCACGATCCGCACGATCACACCCCCCTCGCAGAAGAACACTTCCAGTGCGCCCCCGGCCCGTCCGGCTGGCGCTACGTCTCCCGGCTCGTCACCCCGGCCGGCGACCACGGCGGCTCCGTCGACCTCGCTCTCGACGAACTCGGCCGCCCCCTCCGCCTGGAACTGCACGCTGCCGGCTGGCAGGTCCGCGGTGCCGCCCTCGACGGCGTCACCTGGGTCCGCACCGACCCCACCGGAACCCAGGCCACCGAAGGCAACGTCCGCGCCCACGCCTTCACCGGCACCTCTCCGGCATTCCTCGTCGCGACCACTCGTCTCCTGCGCCTCACCCCCTCCGCCTCCGCAACCCGCGTACGCCTCGTCGCCTTCACGGACCCCGTCCTCGCCCCGCGCACCGTGGACCAGTCCTGGGCCTTGGTGAGAAGAGAAGCACACGCCACTGACAACGGCCCCCTGACGGTGGACGAATACCAGGTCACAGCCCTGGACACCGGCGAACAGCACGCCGTTCACATCGCCGGGGACGTGGTCCTGGCGGCCCCCGGCGTCCAGCTGGAGGACCTCGAATCGCCCCCGTCCGTCTTCACCTGAGCAGCGCCGCGATCACGCAGGCGGCACGAACCCGGTGGCGGGGCGGTCGGCCGGCGCGGCGTCCTGCGGCACGGCCGGTGGACGGCCGTCTGCCGGCCCCCCGGACGGAGCCGGAGCCGGTGGCGGGGCGGACGCCGATGGCCCGGGTCCCGAGGCTCCCGGCCCCGAGATTCCGGGACCCGACATTCCGGGCTCTGATGTTCCGGGTCCCGACGGCAAGGCCCAAGGCCCAGCGGCTGCCTGGTACGCGGTCGGCGAACCGTGGGCGGCCCGCGCCGTGCCGGGAGCGGGCCAGGCCCCTGCGACGGGTCCGCCGGCAGCCGGCCCGCCCACGCCCGCAGGACCGTTCGCGAAGGTCCGCCGCATCTCCCGGGCCTGCCGTTCCTGCACCACCGCGGCCAGATACGCCGCCGCCGGCACCCCCTGCGGCACCGGCGCCCCCGTGCGGGCCGAGAGGTCGGAGGCGAGCCGTTCCGCCATGGTCCAGCCCACCTGCGGGTCCAGTTGGTGCATCCGCGTCAGGTACTGCCGGACAGCCAGCCACAGGCCGTCGGGAACGGCCGACAGATCCAGCCCCGTGAACCGCCCGGCCAGCCAGGGAGGCGGCGGAGGCAGGGAACCTGTCCGCACGGCCGGCACCCGTTCCCGCACGACGAGGGTCCCGGCGAAGACGTCCCCGAGCCGCCGTCCCCGAGCCGACACCAGGGAGGCGATACAGGCCACGACCCCGAACGTCATCAGGATCTCCACCACTCCGATGCCACCCCGGACCAGCGCGTGCCGGAACCGGATCGGACCGCCGTCGTCCCGGACCACCCGCAGTCCGCACGCCATCTTGCCGAGCGAACGCCCATGGCTGAGCGTCTCGACCGCGATCGGCGTGCCCACCAGCACCAGAACGAACGTCGCGATCGACACCGCGGTCTGCGCCGCTTGGTCCAGCGAAGCGGTGGCGGCGACCAGAGCTATGGTCACGACGAGGTAGCCCACCATGTACACGGCGAGATCGAGGAGTATCGCCGGCACCCTGCTGGGCAGCCTCGCGGGGCGCAGCTCCAGCGCCACCGCCTCACCCGTCACCAGCTCACTCACGCCCGTCGTCCTTCCCCTGGCCTGCCCCGTGGACGGCCAGTCTGCCAAGCTGAGCGCACATCGCGCGTCCGTACGACAAGCTGATCCCACGACCACCGACGAACAGCCGAGGAGCAGGCAGACAGATGGACCTCGACGTCTTCGTCAGCGCCCACCGGGCGGAGTGGGACCGACTGGAGACCCTGCTCAGGCGCCGACGTCGGCTCAGCGGCGCCGAGGTCGACGAACTCGTCGCCCTCTACCAGCGCACGGCCACCCACCTCTCCCTGATCCAGTCCAGCGCTCCCGACCCGCAGCTGACCGGCCGGCTCAGTCAACTCGTGGCACGCGCGCGCAGCGCCGTGACAGGCACCCGACGTGCCTCCTGGAGCGACGTCACGCGTTTCCTGGCCCACGGTTTCCCCGCCGCGGTCTACCGCTCGCGCCGCTGGTGGGTCCCCACCGCGCTCCTGTCCACCGCGGTCGCCGTCCTCCTGGGCTGGTGGATCGGCACGCACCCCGAGGTGCAGTCCGCCATCGCGGCCCCCGACGAGCTGCGGGACCTCACCCGGCCCGGCGGCCAGTACGAGACCTACTACTCCAGCCATCCCGCGGCCTCCTTCGCGGCACAGGTGTGGACGAACAATGCCTGGGCCGCCGCGCAGTGCCTGATCCTCGGCGTCTTCGTCGGCCTGCCGGTCCTCTGGATCCTCTTCCAGAACATGCTCAACCTCGGTGTCGGCTTCGGCCTCATGTCCTCGGCGGGCAGGCTCGACACCTTCCTCGGCCTCGTCCTCCCGCACGGCCTGCTGGAACTGACGGCCGTCTTCGTCGCCGCCGGCACCGGACTCCGCCTCGGCTGGACGCTCATCGACCCAGGGCCGCGTTCCCGGCGCACAGCCCTCGCGGAGGAGGGACGCGCCGCGGTGGGCATGGCGATCGGCCTCGCACTCGTCCTCTTCGTCTCCGGAGCCATCGAAGGCTTCGTCACCCCCTCCGGCCTGCCCACATGGGCCCGCATCGGCATCGGAATCGCCGCCGAGCTGGCCTTCCTCGCCTACGTCTTCGTCCTGGGCGGCCGGGCGGCCCGCGCCGGCGAGACGGGCGACGTCGAGGAGGCGGAGCGGAGCGCGGTGGTGCCCACGGCCGCCTGATGTGCGGAGGGGCTCGCCGAGCTGCTACTCTCTTCTCCGCCCCACGAAGATCCGTTGACACGGAGTGAGTGGGGAGGTAGATTTGAGCAGTTGCCTGGACTGGATCTGGTTCGGTCGGCAGCTGTGAACATCTGTCTGCTTCTCGGAGCAGCGATCCTCGATCGCCGATCCCGAAGAAGCTCCCCCCGATGAATCGGAAAAGAGTTGCCGGTCAGTCCGGCGCGAAACTTCTGATAAAGTCGGAACCGCCGGAAAGGGAAACGCGAGAGCGGGAACCTGGAAAGCACCGAGGAAATCGGATCGAGAAAAGATCTGATAGAGTCGGAAACGCAAGACCGAAGGGAAGCGCCCGGAGGAAAGCCCGAGAGGGTGAGTACAAAGGAAGCGACCGTTCCTTGAGA
>NZ_JBFADM010000096.1:0-23385 GCF_040641355.1 Streptomyces sp. NPDC020996 | reverse complement strand
CCCAGGAGGCCGGCGCCGGCGGTCACCCCGTCTGCTCCCAGCATGGGGTGGCACCCCATCAGCTCGGGCACCGCACCGGCCGGTCAGTCGCCGTGTGAACTCACTGGGCCTTCTCGTGCGGTCCGGTGGCGGCCGCCGCCTGGATGACACGGTGGGCGAACAGCACTCCGCACAGGACGATCACGGCGAACGTTCCGTACAGCCACTGCGAGGAATGACCGATCTGCGTACTGTCTCCGCTGACGCCGGCCAGGTTGGTGACCGTGCCGGCGAGGGCCGCACCCAACGACGTGGCCACGAGCTGGACGGTCGTGATGGACGCTGCGGCGGTGTCCTTCTCCTGCGGGGTGTCGCCGACGGTCATGGCGGCCGCGCTCATGTGCGGCCACGCGATGCCGACTCCCGCGCCCGCGACGAACAGCAGCAGTGCCCAGAGAAGGACCGTCACCAGCGAGGCCGACGGACGCGACACCAGGGCCAGGCCGGCCAGTCCGAGGGCGCTGACGATCGGTGCGACACCGACGAGCAGCCGCGAGGCGCCCGTCCAAGCGGCACTGACCATGGAGCCCACGGTCCAGCCGGCTGCGATCGCGGCCCCGAGGAATCCGGCCGCCAGCGGGGCGAGGCCGCCGAGCTCCTGGCCGTAGAACGGCACGAAGATCTCGGTGGTGCTGGCGATGACCAACAGGGTCAGCGTGGCGTACAGCGGTCGTAGCGGCGAGCGGGGCGTGAAGGCAGCGGCAGGCAGCAGCCGCGGGGCCCGGGTCCGCTCGCGGTGGATGAGCAGGCCGAGCAGGAGCACGGCGACAACGAGTCCGCCGAAGTTGACCAGAGCCTGATGGGACAGGCTCGTCGCGCTCACGGTCAGCACCGCGGCCGCGACGACGGCGAGGTTCGGGAACGCCACCGGCGCGGTCTCGCCGCCCGTCCGGGCGCCCGGCATCGTGGACCGCAGCAGCAGGGCCACCACGAGCGCGAAGGGCACCAGGACCAGGAAGGCGATGCGCCACTGTCCCCACTGGGCGAAGGCGCCGCCGAGCGCGGGGCCGACGAGCGTGCCCACGCCCCACATCGCGGACAGGATGCCCGCCGCGCGCGTCCACAGGGCGGCGGGCAGGGTCGCGCTGATCATCGCGTAGGACAGACCGATGAGCAGCCCGCCGCCGATGCCCTGCACGGTCCGGCCGACGAGCAGCACGGCCATGTTCGGAGCCGCGGCGCACGCGAGGGTGCCGACCACGAAGGCGGCGAGCGCCAGCCGGTAGGCGTTGCGCGGGCCGAGCGCGGAGAGACACTTCGGCACCAGCGCGGACGACACCACGGACGCGAACATGAACAGCGTCGTGCTCCACGCGTAGAAGCGCAGGCCGCCGACGTCAGCCACGACCGACGGCAGCATCGCAGTCACTAAGTAGATGTTGATCGCATGCAGGGCGGTTCCGCCCGCAAGCACGACCGTCACGCCGAGATGAGGCGGTCGCAGCAGTGTCAACCAGCTGCGGCCCTCAAGGGCGACGGTGGATTCTGGGTCTTGCTGAGTCTGGGTCATCGGAGGCTCACATATCCCCGGCGGGTTTCATTACCAACCGGATCGTAACGGAATGGCGCGAGGCCGCCATCGGTCCAAAGTCGTACGCCCTTATGCTGTTGAGGTGGCATCGCGACCAGCACAACGCTCCACCGGCCGGCCCAGGGATCCGGCCATCGACCAGGCCGTCCTCGAGTCGGCCCTCGAGGTTCTGCGCGAGAACGGTTACTCGGGTTTCAGCCTGGAAGCGGTTGCCGCCAGGGCGGGCACGACCAAGCCGTCCGTCCTGCGGCGCTGGCCGAGGCGTCAGCGCCTGATCATCGCGGCGCTGGTGGCCGTGCTGGTCACGCCGCCGGTGCCGGACACCGGCTGCACCCGGTGCGACCTCATCGCCAGTCTCGAGTTGCTGGCGGACGCCCTGCTGCGGCGGGTGCCCCAGGGTGTGCTCGCCCCCCTGCTCGCGGACTGCTCGGCCGATCCGGAGCTTCGGGAGCACCTGACCTCGACGCTGATCCAGCCCGCTCGCGACGCGGTCGCGGCCACGGTCGCCCGCGCGATCGACCGGGGTCATCTGCGCCCCGGCCTGGATGCCGGCCTGGTGGTCGACATGCTGGCGTCCGTGGTGTTCCAGGGCAACATGTTCGGCGAGTCACGGTTCCCCGTCGCTCTCGCCGCCCATGTCGTCGATGTGCTGCTGCAGGGCGTCGCGGTGGACTTCGACGAACTCGTCGCGATCAGCCGTGCCACGCCGAAGTGGCACCGGCATCGCGACGACACCTGACAAACCCCGCTCCCCGCCGGGCGGCACGCCCCTCGTCCCGGTGTTAGTTTCGCAAGCCGGAAACGAGCACTAGGTGGACAGGACTTCATGACAGATCTGCAGTTCGGCTTCTCACTGACGCCGACCATCGACATCGCACTGCACCACGACCTGGTCCATGCGGCCGAGGAAGGCGGCCTCGACCTGGTCGGCATCCAGGACCATCCGTACGCGCCGACGCTGCTGGACACCTTCAGCCTGATGGCCGCCCTCCTGGTGCGCACGAAACGGCTGCGCTTCTTTCCGGACGTGACGAATCTGCCGTTACGGCAGCCCGCGGTGCTCGCCAACACGGCCGCCTCCCTCGACCTGTTGTCCGGCGGGCGGTTCGAGCTCGGTATCGGCGCCGGCGGATACTGGGACGCCATCAGCCGGCTCGGGGTGCCCCGCCTGACCACCGCCCAGGCGCTGGACGCGATGGAAGAGGCCATGAGCGTGCTGCGGGCACTGTGGCAGCAGGACGGCATCGTCCGGCTGAAGGGCGACTACCACAGTGTGGAGGGGGTACCGGCCGGACCCGCGCCCGCGCACCCCATCAACATCTGGATCGGCGCCCAGGGCCCGCGCTCGTTGCGGCTCACCGGCAGGATCGGTGACGGCTGGGCCGCGCCGATCCCCTCCTACCTGCCGTACGAGAAGTGGGCCGGGGCGAACGCCGTCATCGACGCGGCGGCCACCGCGGCGGGACGCGACCCGGCCGACGTCCTGCGGATTTCCCAGCTGGTCGGCACGGTGACCGACCACCGGGGGGACGCCGAAGCGAGGACCGGCTCCGCCCCGGTGCGCGGCACGCCGGACCAGTGGGCGCGGCTGATCGCCCGGCTCGCCACCGAACAGCCTTACCGGGCCTTCGTCTTCTGGCCCGAGGTGCAGAGCGTCGAGCAGATCGAACGCTTCGCCCGCGAAGTGGTCCCCGCCGCACGCCGGCTCGTCGAGAAGACCGAGCCGGCATCCTGACCGGCTCGGACGGCTACACGTCAACCCGGACGCCGTACTCGGTGGCCCAGGTGTTGAACTCGATCAGACGTTCGGGTACTGCGCGGGCGGTCCACAGGCCGCCCACGCGGTACGCCCCGACCGGGGCGTCGAGCAGCTTGCGGATCCCCTCCGCGGGAACCAGCTGCAGGACGGGCGCGTCGTCGGCGAGCAGCGCCGCGAACTTCTCCCGCAGCGCCAGCTCGTACTTGACGTCCTGGGTGGACGGATACGGGCTCTTCTTGCGTTCCAGCACCGATTCCGGCAGCACGCCCCGCATGGCGGCACGCAGCAGGCTCTTCTCCCTGCCGTCGAAACTCTTCATCCACCACGGCGTGTTGAACACGTACTCGACCAGCCGGTGGTCGCAGAAGGGCACCCGCACCTCGAGGCCCACGGCCATGCTGATCCGGTCCTTGCGGTCGAGCAGGAAGTTCTCCCACCGGGTGAGGTTGAGATAGTTGAGCTCGCGCATGCGTGCCTCGAGGCCGGTCTCGCCGTCCGGCCTCGGGACCTCCGCCAGGGCCTCGCGGTAGCGCTGTTCTATGTACTCGGCGAGGTTCAGCCTGTCCCACAGGCCGACGTCCTTCAGCGCCCCTATTCCGCCGCCCTTGCGGAAGGGGGTGTGCCACGGGAAGGTGTCGGAGTCGACCGCCTCCTGGTCGTGGTACCAGGTGTACCCGCCGAAGAGTTCGTCGGACGCCTCACCGGACAGGGCGACCTTCACGTGTTCCCGCAGTGCTCGGCACAGCAGGTACAACGAGTACTCCATGTCCCCGGTGGACACCGGCAGGTCCTGTGCTCGCAGTGCCGCGCGCCGCACATCGGGGTTCAGCAGGTCACGGTTGTCGAGCACGACGTTGATGTGCTCGGCGCCGACGTGTTCCGCCACTTCGATGGCGAACGGGGTGTCCGGGTCCTCCCACTGGATGTTCGCCTCGAACCGCTGGTCGTGACCGAGGAAGTCGATGGAGTACGTCCGCAGGGGGTCGCCGACGCCCTGCTGGGCCAGTGTGCGTGCGGCAAGTGCGGTGATCGCGCTCGAGTCCAGCCCGCCGGACAGCAGTGTGCCCACGGGGACGTCCGCGAACATCTGCCGTTCGACGATGTCCTCGAGCAGTTCGCGCACGGTGCGAATCGTCGTGTCCAGGTCGTCCGTGTGCTGCCTGGCCTCGAGCTGCCAGTACCGCATCTTGCGCAGCCCGCCCCGCGAGACGCGGACCATGGTTCCGGGACGGACCTCGTACATTCCCTGGAAGACCGCGTGTTCGGGCGTCTTGACGACGCTGAAGATCTCCCGGAGCCCTCCGGCGTCGACGACGGCCTCGACATCGGGGTGCGCCAGGATCGCCTTGGGTTCGGAGCCGAACAGCACGCCGTCGTCGGTCGGGTAGTAGTAGAGCGGCTTGACGCCCATCCGGTCGCGCACCAGCAGGAGTTCCTCGCTGCGGGCGTCCCAGATCGCGAAGGCGTACATGCCGTTCAGGCGCTCGGCGAAGCTCTCGCCCCACTCCAGGTACGACCGCAGTACGACTTCCGTGTCGCTGTCCGTGCGGAACCGGTGGCCGCGGCCCTGGAGGTCGGCGCGCAGTTCACGGAAGTTGTAGACCTCACCGGTGTAGACGATGACGGCCTCGGTCTCTGTCTGGTGATCGGCGACCATCGGCTGGCGCCCGCCCTCGAGGTCGATGATCGAGAGCCGGCGGTGTGCCAGCAGCACGTGTTCGGCCGCCCACAGACCTGTGTCGTCCGGGCCCCGGCACGCCATGGTCTCGTTCATGGCCGTCATGGTTTCCCGATGACGGCGCAGATCGCGCTGATAGCTGATCCATCCGGTCATACCGCACACAGGTACTGGTTTCCTCTCTGCGGCTGCTGTTGACGCTCGATCGGCGTCCTCAAGTCGGCGTGCCGCACGAACCGGAGCGCCGACACGGAGAATTGCACTTAGCAGTGTCATGGTGCGACTGGTCGGTGTAAATGCCTGACATGACGAACCCCGCACGAGATAATGACGGAACCGCCCTGCGTCATCGGCGGTCGCCGGCGAACCCGGGCACCAAGGGCGTAGCCCGGGGCTCGAGCCCCGGGCTGCGAATCAGATGACGCCGCGTCAGGTTGTCACGGGCGGGATGTTGTGATTGAGGCGGAAGATGTTGTCCGGGTCGTACTCGGCCTTGATCTCACACAACCGCCGGAAGTCGGCCGGCTCATAGGCGGCCTGCACGTGCTGCGGGCCGGTCTCGAGCGCCCCGATGAAGCTCGGGCAGGGGCCGCCCAGTCGCCACGGGGCCAGTGATTCGACCAGGTGGTGCTGGAAGCCGTCGACCACGGCTGCCCGCTCCGGCCCGGCGGAGGCCACGGTGAACACACTGAACCGCGCCTCCCGGAAGCCGACCGCGCTGGGGCGCCGCGGTGTCCGGCTCATGGCGCCGCCCAGGTGACGCAGCTCCACCACGGACACCGGACAGTCCGCCTCCGGACCGGCCAGCCTGCACAGTTCCTCGACCGTGTCCACGGTCAGCTCGCGCAGCAGCGTGGAGCGTTCCCGGTACGGGCCCGGCCGGGTCGGATCCTGGTGAATGGACCCGACGTCGCTGTAGGGCATCTCGCGCACGCCGTCGATCAGCACGGGCGCGATGCTCCGGAGGGGACGGACCAGCCGCTCACCGTCCACGGCGGAGCCGGTGTAGGCGATGCGCACGTGCAGCACGAACCGGCCGCGCAACGGCTCCGGCACCGCATCGACGGGCGGGAACCTCACCAGCGCCACCGATGAGGTCATGCCCTCCGGAACGGTGGCAGTCCATGCCCGGTAGGCGTGCAGGACGTCCGCGGCCGCTTCGCCGGGCAGGAACATTCCACCGCCGTACAGCCGGGACACCGGGAGCAGGTCGATCTCCATCGAGGTGACCACACCGAAATTGCCCTTGCCGCCGCGCATCGCCCAGAACAGGTCCGCGTTCTGGTCCGGCGACACGGTCCGCAGCTGCCCGTCGGCGGTCACCACGTCCAGCTCGCGGACATGGTCGACGGCGTACCCGTAGGCCCTGCCCAGCGGGCCGATTCCCCCGCCCAGCGTGTATCCGACCGCGCCGACCACGGGCGAGGCGCCGTTGAGCGGAGCGAGACCGAACCGGGACGCCTCGCGCACGAGCCGGCCCGAGCGCACCCCGGCCTCGATCCGCGCCGTGCGGGCGACGGGGTCGATCCGCACCCCCGTCATCAGCCGGGTGCTGATCACCAGCGCGTCGTCCGTGGGCAGCGACGGGCCGTGCCCGGTCGCCTGCACCGCGACGGGGAGCGAGCGGGCCGCGGCGAACCGGACCGCCGCCAGAATGTCGGCGGCCCCGGTCGCCGCGACCACGGCGGCGGGCCGGTGCCGGTGGATGGTGTTGTAGAGATCGTTGGCCAGTTCGTAGCCCGGGTCGCCGGGTTGCAGGACGGCACCCTCCGACTCCGAGAGGAGTCGCTGGATGTCGCTTGGTGCTAAGGCAGTCATGCCCTCATGTTTTCAGAGCACGGTCCACCAAGGGTCCTGCGACGCCCGTGTAATGGACGGGGTCGCACATTTCCGTCAACTCGTCGGCGTCCAGGCGGCCGTCGAGTTCCGCCGACTCGGCGAGCACCTCGGACAGCGGGCGGCCGGTCCGCTCGGTGTCCTCGGCGGCCCGGGTCAGCAGTCGCTTCGCGGCGCCCTTGCCGATGACCGGCGCCAGCGCGGCGACGATCCGCTCCGAGACGACCTGCCCACCGGTCAGGTCGAGATTGCCGCGCATCCGGTCGGCGCGCACCTCCAGGCCCTCGGCCAGCTCCGCCGCGGTGTGCGCGGCACCGCCGGTCAGCCGCAGGCACTCCCTCAGCAACAGCCATTCGGCGTGCCACGCGCCGCCCGAGCGTTCGTCCTCACTGACCAGACACTGCGTCAGTGAGGACGACAGTGCGGGAACCTGCAACGCGGCGCTGCGCACGAGCGTGGACAGCACCGGGTTGCGCTTGTGCGGCATGGCGGACGAGCTGCCCCGTCCGGACCCCGTCGGTTCGGTAACTTCCGCGATTTCCGTCCTGGCCAGCGTCTGCACGTCGATCGCCATCTTGCCGAGCACGCCCGCGGTGAACGCAAGGGCCGCCGCCAGATCCGCGACCGGGGTGCGCAGCGCGTGCCACGGCAGCACGGGCCGGGCCAGACCGGTCTCCTCGGCGAAGGCGGCGACCAACGCGTCGGCGTACGCGCCGGGATCGTGGTCGGCGGTCCGGGCGTACTCGAGATAGCCGGCGAGCGTGCCCGCGGCCCCGCCCAGCGCGACCGGCAGGCCGGATTCGACGAGTCGGCCGAGGCGCAGGTCGGCGTCGAGGATCAGCTGCCGCCAGCCCGCCGCCTTGAGCCCGAAGGTGGTGGGCACAGCCTGGAGCGCGAGGGTTCTGCCCGCCATGACGGTGTCCCGGTTGTCGGCGGCCAGCACCGCCAGCGCCTCGGCGGCGCGCGCGAGATCCCGCCGGATCACACGCACCGCGCGGTCGGCGATCAGCATGGCCGCGGTGTCGAGGATGTCCTGGCTGGTGGAACCCTGGTGGACGTACTCGGCAGCCTCCGGGGCGTCGGAGGCGACGACCGCGGTGAACGCCCGTACCAGCCCCACCACGGGATTGGCTGTGTCGCGAGCGGCCAGGGCGAGGTCACGCAGGTCGAGGCGGCCGGCCGTGGCCGCCTTGGTGATGGCGTCGGCCGCCGGTCCGGGCAGAGTACCGAGCCGGGCCTGGGCTCGCGCCAGCGCCGCCTCGGCGTCCAGCATGGCCTGCAGCCATGCCTGGTCGCAGACGACGGCCTCGATCGGCGTGCCTGCCCGCACCGGCGACAGCAGGCCCACGTCAAGGCAGGCATCGTGGAGAGCTTCCGTCGGCGCGGTCAAATGAGCACTCCCGTCAGGTCCGTCTCGTCGAGGTCCGGGCGGAACGCGGCAGGCACGTGCGCGACCGGCGGCAGGGCGAGGGCCGCACGGGCGATCGCGTCCGAGTCGCCCAGCGTGACCGAGTCGACCCCGGGGCGAATGCCGGCGGCCGTGACCCAGTGTACGGATTCGGTCGGAACACCGAAGGCGAAACGGCGCGGGTGAGCGCGTCCCCGTGCGTCGAGGATCCGGTACGGGCGTTCGGTGACGGCGAGCCCGCCGGTCTCGTAGCTCGTTCCGCAGGCTCCGTCGATGCGGTAGGTCGTGCACTGCTCGGTGTTGAGCAGGTGGAGCAGCAACGGGTCGGCGGTGCGCCGCAGGTCCGGCTCCGGGAGCCGCGCCTCGATCAGCACGGTGGACCGTACGGGCGGCCCGGGCACCCTGGACGAGGTGGCGACGAAGGCCCGGGCCGCGGTGTCCAGGCGAACCTGGGTGGCCGGACCGATGACATCGAGGATGCCCGCCTCGATCAACGCGATCATCTCCTCGATCCGCGAGACCGGAGGCCCGATGGAGAGGAAGGCGTTCAGCGGGGTGTACCACCCTTCGAGATCGTCCCGGTGCGAGTTGCCCTCGAGACCGCCGTGGTCCACCGCGAGCCGGATCTCATTGCGCAGATCCCTGAGCACGTCGAGCGCCGCTTTCACGGGACCGCTGACATTGCCCTGCTTCGCGTGGACGACGTCACACGCCAGGTACTCCAGCAGCCAGGACCGGAAATCCGCGCGGCTGATGAACTCACGGTCGCCATAGGGCCGGGAGATGGACTCCCAGTCCCACCGGTCCGCGGCGTCGATGCCGTGGGCGTCCAGCAGCCGGGCCGAGCTCTCCTTGTCGGTGGCGGCCAGATACCGCTCGACGAAGTGTTCCGCCTCCGCGTCCCTGCCCCGGGCCCTCAGCAGCGTGCCGTAGTAGACCGACTCCACCTCCCGGGTGATGAGCGGCCACAGGACTGTGCCGAAGTGGAGCCGGTCGCCGTCCTGCGCGTTCCGGCGCAACTCGGTGATGTGCTCGGGGGTGAGCAGCCTGGGGAAGTACCGGCCGAAGGCTCCCTTCTCGTTCTCGCCGCGGGCGTGATAGGGCACACCGCGGCGGGAGAAGGCGTGAAGGCGTGGCTCGTTGCCGGAGGGCCGGTACACGAGGCGGTCGCCCTCGCGGACGAACGCCCCGCCGCGGCCGACGCTCAGCAGCGCCATGTAGTCGAAGAAGTTCAGCCCGAGGCCGCGGAGCAGCACCGGCTGGCCGGGCTCGATCATGCTCAGGTCCGCATCGGCCGGATTGCCCGGGGTGAGGTAGGTGAGGTAGTGGATGCGGGCCAGGCTCGCCGCCCGTTCCTGCTGAGGTGTCAGGCGAGCGGGTACGTGGCCCTGCGCCAGGATGATCGCGTCCAGCTGGTTGAGCCGGGTCCGGTTCTCCAGACGCACGCCCTGGGGACCGCCGGGCACGCCGTGCGTGTCGGCCACGGCGACGGCGCGCGACCGGTGCACCTGAACGGTGACGTGAGCAGGTGCGTTCGCCACGATGCGCTCGAAGCTGTCGTGCAGGTAGCGGCCGTACAGGGAACGGGTCGGGTACGAGTTCGGCCCGAGGCTTCTGGCGTCAGCCAGGGTGTGCTCGTCGTAGCGGTCGGCGCAGTCCGGCCGCGCCAGGCTCTTGGCCCATTCGTACAGGCTGGGCCCCGGTTCGATGGGTCCCTCGATGCGGACGCTGTCGTCGGTGTACACGGTGATCTGGGACGCCACCGTGTTGGTCAGCAGATACCGCGACTGGTCGGGCCGCCAGACCGCGCCCGCACCGGGGACGGCCGGATCGACGACGTGCACGGTCACCGTTTCGTGGGACCGTTCCGCGCGTTCGTTGGCGCACAGGCGTTCCAGCACCGACAGCCCTCGGGGGCCCGCGCCGACCACACAGATCTCCAGATGCCGGCCGTTCATCCGGACGCTCCACCGGTCAGGACGGCGCCGAAGTCGCTTACGCCGTGCATCCAGGCCACGTGGTCGTGGAGTTGGGTCGCGGACATCGAGGAGAGCATCTCGTTGCGGGCCTTGGCGTCGGTGCCTGCCGGGTGCCACAGCCTGATGCTCTCGCGGGAGACGCGTTGGACAGCGGCGGTGCGCTCGAATCGTTCGTGGTTGTACTGGGCGAAGCGCCGGCCGAGCTCCCCCGTGGAGCAGTCGAGCAGGTCGCCCAGCAGCACGGCGTCCTCGAGCGCCTGGCACGCGCCCTGCGCGGCGTAGTGCAACATCGGGTGGGCGGCGTCGCCGAGCAGGGTGACCCGGCCGTCGGTCCAGTTGTCCACCGGTTCGCGGTCGACCAGGACCCAGGCCTTCCAGTCCTCCCCGAGCGCGAGCAGCCGCCGCGGTGCATCGGCGAGCCCGGCGAACAGGTCCTGCACGAACTGCTTCTCCACCGGCACCCCGGCGACGGCCTGTGTCGCGGCGTTGTCGAAGCTCGCTGCCAGGTTCAGGTACCGGCCGCCCGCGATCGCGTAGTGCACGAAGTGGCATTTGGGGCCCGCCCACCAGGTGACGGCGTTCCACCGCAGTTCGTCCGGCACCACGTCGATGGGGATGAGGCAACGGTAGGCCGTGATGCCGGAAACGCGGGGTTCACCGTCGCCCACGAGCTGCCCGCGGACCGCCGAGCGGATGCCGTCGGCGCCGATCACGGCGTCGCCGCTGATCCGTTCGCCCGTTTCCAGGACGACCGTGGCACTCATGTCGTCCTGCTCGTAGGCGGTGACCGCGGCGCCGGCCCGTAGCCGGACTCCCGGTGAGGCGAGGCAGGCGTCGTACAGCAAGCGGTGGAGTTCGCCCCTGTGTACCACGACATAGGGGTTGCCGAAGCGCCGGCGGTACTCCCCGGTGAGCGGCATGCTCACCACGTGCTCCCCGGTGACTCCGTCCATGAACCGCAGGTGGTCGATGTGCACGGCCCGCTCACGGACCACGGCACCGAGGCCGAGCCTGTCCAGCGCCGCGATTCCGTTCGGCGCCAGCTGAATGCCGGCGCCCAGCTCGGCGAAGCGGTCGTTGCGTTCCAGCACCTCGACCTCGTGGCCGGCGCGGGCGATGCTGAGGGCAGCGGCCAGTCCACCGATTCCGCCGCCGACGATCAGTACGTTGGCCATCGCTACTGAACCTGACTTCCGTTGCTCAACAACTTCGCCAACTCCAGTCTCTTGATCTTGGTGGTCGCGGTCTGGGGCAGGTCGGCGAGCCGCCACTGCACGGGGTCCGCCATGGCGGGCAGCGATGCCGTCGCGGCCTTCCACGCGACCATGTCCAGCGGCTCGTCGTCCCGTGTGCACACCACGGGGACGGCCCTGCCGTCCTGGCCCGGCACGATGATGACCTCGACGAGTTCCTCGAGCTTGGAGAAGAGCGCGTCCTCGGCCGCGAGTGTGCTGCCGAATCCGGCAATCACATCGACCTCGCGGTCGAGCAGGTGCAGGCACCCCCACTTGGTTCGGTAGCCCACGTCGCCCATGCGCCACCAGCCGTCGTTCTCCTGCTTGTTGTAGCGCTCGTCCTCGCCCAGGTACGTCAGCACCCGGCCGTCGGTGCGGACTTCGATGTATCCCGGTGACGACTCCGTCACCGGCTTGCCGTCCATGCTGACGACCCGGACGTCGGTCATGCCCGGGAACGGGAATCCGACGCAGCGGCCGTCCGCGTCTTCGGCTCTCCACCGGGTGAAGATCCGCCCGACGACGGGGCCCGCCTCGCTCTGGCCGTAGAGCTGGCCGAAGATCGGTACCCGGTGCCGGGAGGCACTCAGTGTGCGGTGCACGGTTCTCGGGTGGATCGCGTCGAAGGTGCTGCTGAAGTACTTCACGTCCGCCAACGGCTGACGCGGGTCGTCGGCGAGCTTCTCCCACCGCATGAACGAGTTGGGATGCGCCTCGACCACGCCGGGGCGCAGCCGGGCGAAGATGTCGGCGACGTGTTCGGGGTCGTCGTCGACGAGCATGATCAGCGGGAAACCGCGCAGCATCGCGATGGCCAGTGCGGTGAACAGCCGCGAATGCACGAACGAGACGTGGACCGCGACCGGGCGCCGTTTGCGGACGAATGCGGTCGCCGATGCCTGCGGCCGGTAGCGCGCCTCCAACGTCCGTCCTGTGTGGACGGCGAGTTTGGGAATGCCGGTGGTTCCCGAGGTGTGCGTGATGAGCGTCGGGTGGTCCGGCGGCATGGTGACCGGCGCGACCCGCGCGACCCCGGCGAACGCTTGCAGCTGCGTCGCGCCCGGATGGCCGCCCTTGGTGAGCAGTACCTGGCGGGCGTGGTCGAACACGGTCGCCGGGAGTTGGTCGTCGAGCTTGGCCTGATCGGTCACCAGATGCGGCCTGTCGACGCGTCGGACCAGCTCGGCGACGGTCTCTCCGTCGAGCTTGGGCGACAACAGCACGGGCACGGCACCGATCCGGGCTGCCACGCACGCCAGCAGGGTGATGTCGAAGCTGTTCGACTTGTAGATGACCACGCGCTCGCCCGGCCTGACGCCCGCGGCCCAGAACCGGGAGGCGAAGTCGTCCACCAGGTCGGCGACTTCGTTCACGGTGATACGGCGTCCCAGTTCCGGCGCCAGATCGAGATCGTGGTCGAGAATCAGCACGTTGGCGGGATGCCGGGACGCGGCCCGATCGAACAGCGTACCCAGTCGAATACCGCGGTTTGCTATGCGCTGGAGGAGCATCTATCCACCGTCCCCGGTTACTTCTGCTCGATTACCGCCTTGATGTTCTGCAACGTGGCCTGGAGGTCCTTGGCCAGCTTGGCGCTCCAGTCGGCGAAGAACCTGCGCTTCTCGGCCTCGTCCATTTCCGCGGTGATGCCCCTGATCCCCTCGGTGGGGGTGTCCATCTGGAAGTGGTGCACCAGGACGCATCCGTCGTCGGCCGGCTCGATCTCGTAGGACCACACACTCTCTTGTGCACGTCCGGAGCTGTCGCGCATGGCCCAGCGGAAGACGCGTCCGGGCTCGGCCGCGACCACTTGGGATTCGGTGGTCCAGGTGCCGCGCACGACCGGCGCCCACGCGACGACGTCCGGGGACCGCAGGTTCTCACCGCGGAAGACCGCGCCGACCGTGGCCGGCTCACCCGACACCCAGGTTCCACCGATGCATTCCGGGCTCCACTCGGCGCTGCGCGGCAGATCGCTGACCACCGCGTAGACCTCGTGCGGAGCGGCCGAAACACGGATGTCGGCCTTTACCTTGAACAGCGGAGTGTGCTGAGTTTGGCCCATGGTCTGAATCATGGTGAGCCGCTGCGGAGCCGGTCAAAGAAAGTCTGCGGCGGTGCGTCAGGTCGGCCGGTTCCACGTCGAGTTGACGAACAATGCGGTGTCTGCGTCGATCAAAGGGCCGGCACGACTGACAATGACGGCATGCGGGCAGCCTTCATCGAACGACTCGGACCACCGGGGAACGTCCGTTACGGCGAGCTGGAACCACCGCGGCCCGGGCCGACCGACGTCCTGGTCGACGTCATCGCCACCACGGTCAATCCGGTCGACACCTTCGTGCGTTCGGGAGTGTTCCGTACCGCGATCGAGTTTCCGTTCGTGATCAGCCGGGATCTGGTCGGCGTCGTGGCCGACAGCCGTGCTCCCGGCTTCTCCCCGGGTGAACTGGTGTGGAGCAACAGCCTCGGCCACAACGGCAGGCAGGGAGCGGCGGCGGAGCAGGCCGTCGTGGCCGCCGACCGGCTCTACCACCTGCCGGCCGGGGTACCCCCGATCGATGCGGTCTCCGTGGTCCATCCGGCGGGCACCGCGTATCTCGCGCTCTTCACGCACGGCGGTGTCCGGGTCGGGGAAACCGTCGTCGTGGCCGGCGCCGCGGGCAATGTCGGGAGCTCGCTGGTGACACTGGCCGTCGAAGCGGGCGCCAGGGTCGTCGCGACGGCCGCCGAGCGCGACGCGGACCACTGCAGGAGCCTCGGCGCGGCCGAGGTCGTCGACTACGCCGACCCTCGTGCGGCGGAACGTCTGAGGGAGCTGTGTCCACAGGGGGTCGACCTGTACGTCGACACGTCCGGCGAGAACGACCTGACCACCGCGGTCGGTCTGCTCGCGCATCGCGGCCGGATCGTGCTGCTCGCGGGCGCGCAGACACAGCCGGTCCTGCCGGCCGGACAGCTCTACATGAAGGACTGTTCCATCAGGGGCTTTGTCATCTCGCACGCCACGACGGCCGAACTCGCGGAGGCGGCGGGCACGATCAACCGCCTGCTCGCCTCCGGCCGGCTCCGTTCCCGGGCGACGGAGGTCCTGCCGCTGAGCGCGGCCGCCGAAGCGCACGAGCGAATGGAGAAGGGGCAGCTGCACGGCAAGCGAGTGGTCCTCGCTACGCACTGGCCCGTGCGGCACCGATGACAGCTGCCACAGGCTCACTTCTTGATCGGCGCCTGCAGGCTCCAGATGCGGCCGTCGGGGTCGCGCACCTTCATCTCCCGCGTCCCGTAGTGGGTCTCCTCGAACGGCGCGACGACGTCGAGGGACGCGTCGGCGTCGAACGTGTCGGCGTCCGGCACGCGCAGCACGACCTGGGTATCGGGCTTCTGGTCCTCGGGGATCTCGACGAGCAGAAGGTAGGGGCCAGAGCCGTTGCGGAGCATGCCCGAACCCTCTTCGGTCGCGAATTCGACCTGGTAGCCCAAAGCCTGCAAGAACTTGGCCGTCTTCCCCCAGTTGTGGGTCTCGAGGTACACGCCTTCGATGCCCTCGGTGCTCATGTCAACTTTCCTTTCGAAAGGTCCTGCTCCTGAACAGCGTCTTGCCCGTGAACAGCGAGATACGAGCGCAATGCGTCGGCGACCAGGGCCGACAGGGAGGACTCGCGCTCGATCGCATGGTGCTTTATCTCCCGAATGAGGTCCACCGGCAAGTAGACGTTGAACTGCTTGACTTCAGCACCCATGCTAGCATGCTAGCATGCGCTCCGATTGAGATTGAAGCCCGAGAGCTACCCATCGAATAGGAGCTCGAACGATGAAACGCCAATGGTGGACGCTGTTAGTTGTGTGTGCCGCCACGTTCATGCTGCTGCTGGACGTCACGATCGTCGCCGTCGCGCTGCCCGACATCCAGCACTCGCTGGACGCCAGTTTCAGCGGACTGCAATGGACGACGGACGCATACGCGTTGAGCCTCGCAGCTCTTCTGCTCACCTCGGGCTCCCTGGCCGACCTGTACGGCAGGCGGCTGCTGTTCGTCATCGGCCTGGCGGTCTTCACCGCGGGATCGCTGCTGTGCGGCATCGCATCGGACCAGTCGATGCTGGTGGGCTCCCGCGCGTTGCAGGGCATCGGCGGCGCCATCCTGTTCGCCACCTCCCTGGCACTGCTCGCCAGCACGTTCCAAGGCAGGGAGCGGGGGGTGGCCTTCGGCGTCTGGGGTTCCGTCGCGGGTGTCGCCACCGCACTCGGCCCGGTGCTCGGCGGCGTGATCACCAGCGGGATCAGCTGGCGGGGCATCTTCCTGGTGAACCTGCCGATCGGCATCGCCGCGCTCGCCATCACGGTGCGTCTGGTGGACGAGTCGCGACCGCCGCGTGCCTCCCGGGTCGACTGGCTGGGCATCCTGCCTCTCACCGCCGGACTGTTCAGCCTGGTGTACGCCCTGATCAGGGCCAGCGACACGGCCTGGGGCGATAAGGGCGTGCTGATCTGCTTCGGCCTGGCCGCTGTGTTCCTCGTGGCGTTCGTGGTGATCGAGTCGCGCGTGTCCGAGCCGATGTTCGACCTTTCCCTGTTGCGGACTCCGACTTTCCTGGGCGGCTCGATCGCGGCGTTCGCGATGAACGCCTCGCTGTTCGCGATGTTCATCTACCTCGTGCTCTACCTGCAGAACGCCCTCGGCTACAGCGCGATGGCCACCGGCGTCCGGCTGCTGGTCAGCTCCGGCTGCACACTCGTCGCCGCCATGGCGGCGGGCCGGCTGCTGAACCGTGTGCCGACCCGGTGGCTGATCGGTCCGGGCCTGGTCGTGGTGGGCATCGGCCTGCTGCTCATGACGGGAGTGACCGCCGGGTCGGAGTGGACCCACCTCATCCCGGGGCTCGTCGTCACGGGCATCGGCGCCGGAATGGTCAATCCGCCGCTGGCCTCGACCGCGATCGGTGTCGTGCCGGTGTACCGCGCGGGCATGGCCTCCGGTGTGAACCAGACGTTCCGGCAGGTCGGCATCGCCGTCGGCATCGCTCTGTACGGTTCGATCTTCACCTCGTCACTGCACGACGCGCTGCGCGAGCGGCTCGCGGGGATTCCCGGAATGCGGGGACAGACCGACGGGATCGCCGACGCCGTCCGCATGGGCGCCCCCGAGAAGGCGATCGGCGCTGCCCCGCAGCAGATCCGTGGACAGGTGGATCACGCGGTGCACGCCAGTTTCGCCACCTCGATGAACGACCTGCTGATCGCCAGCGGCATCCTGGCGCTGGTGGGCGGCGTCCTGGCGTTCTTCCTCATCCGCGCCAAGGACTTCGTCGCACCCCAGCCCCCCGGCCGGACGGGTGCGTCCCAACCGCAGAGCGCCGCCGGGACGAGGTAGCCGCGCCGCGGCGTCGCGACGCCCGGCACGCCCTCTCGCCGCACCGCGCGGAAGCCCGAGCTGCTCCTCCCCCGCTCCCGACTTCGCTCGACCGGGGGACACCGGCGAGGACTTCCGCGCGGCGCGCCGAGATCACCCGTCGAACGCCGGCAGCCCGGCCCGGTCAGCCTCGAATGCGCCGCCCGGCCCTCCACGTCAGCACGTCCACCACGCGCCTCTCCATGGCACACGATCACCTGCCCACGGTCACGTCCGGGAGCAGCACGAGCGCGTCGGTCTCCACCCGCGCCAGCGGCCCGGTCCGCCAGTTCAGGAGGAAAATCGCCAACTGCCGTATGGTCCGTTCGGGTGTGACCTTCGCCGCTCCACCCGTGAGGGGTGTGCAGTCGTGTTACTCATAAGTAGCATAGGCCTGAGCGCGCGCTCAGCGTGCCGCAGCAGTGCCATCCCGCACCCTGGAGGAGAGCCATCGTGCCTCGTACTGTCAGGGACGTCGTGTTCGTCGACGGCGTCCGCACCCCCTTCGGCAAGGCGGGCCCGAAGGGCATCTACCACGAGACCCGCGCCGACGACCTGGTCGTGAAGGCGATCCGGGAGCTGCTGCGCCGCAACCCGGGCCTCGACCCGAAGAAGATCGACGAGGTCGCCATCGCCGCGACCACCCAGATCGGCGACCAGGGTCTGACGCTGGGCCGCACCGCCGGCATCCTCGCCGGCCTGCCGCAGTCGGTGCCCGGCTACTCCATCGACCGCATGTGCGCCGGCGCCCTGACCGCCGTGACGACCACGGCCGGCTCCATCGCGTTCGGCGCGTACGACGCCGTCATCGCCGGGGGTGTCGAGCACATGGGCCGCCACCCGATGGGCGAGGGCGTCGACCCCAACCCGCGGTTCGTCAGCGAGAAGCTGGTCGACGAGTCCGCCCTGTTCATGGGCATGACGGCGGAGAACCTGCACGACCGCTTCCCGCACATCACCAAGCTGCGCGCCGACGAGTACGCGGTCCGCTCGCAGGAGAAGGCCGCCAAGGCGTACGCCAACGGCAAGATCCAGGCCGACCTGGTCCCGATCTCCGTACGGCGCACCAGCCCCGAGGCCGGCGAGACGGGCTGGGGCCTGGTCACGGCCGACGAGCCGATGCGCCCGGGCACCACCCTGGAGAACCTGCAGGGCCTGAAGACGCCGTTCCGTGTGCACGGCCGGGTCACCGCGGGCAACGCGGCCGGTCTGAACGACGGCGCGACCGCCTCGATCATCGCCTCCGAGGACTTCGCCCGCGAGAACGGCCTGCCGGTCAAGATGCGCCTGGTCTCCTACGCCTTCGCGGGCGTCGAGCCGGAGGTCATGGGCTACGGCCCGATCCCGGCGACGGAGAAGGCCCTCGCCAAGGCGGGCCTGTCGATCGAGGACATCAACCTCTTCGAGATCAATGAGGCGTTCGCCGTCCAGGTCCTGGCCTTCCTCGACCACTACGGCATCGCCGACGACGACGAGCGCGTCAACCAGTACGGCGGCGCCATCGCCTTCGGCCACCCGCTCGCCTCCTCCGGCGTCCGCCTGATGACGCAGCTGGCCCGCCAGTTCGAGGAGCAGCCGCACGTCCGCTACGGCCTGACCACCATGTGCGTCGGCTTCGGCATGGGCGCGACGGTCATCTGGGAGAACCCGCACTTCGAGGGGGACAAGTGAGCACCACCGCCGAACTGCTCAAGGGCGCGGCCGAGCTGTTCCCGGACGAGGTCGTCACCAGTGCGCACGTACGCCACTTCGACCTGCCCCTCAATGCCGGCCGTTTCGCGCTGATCACGCTGGACAACGGGCACGACCACACCAAGCCGACCACCCTCGGCCCGCAGTCGCTGGCGAACATCGACGCCGCCATCGACCAGGTCGAGAAGGAGGCCGCGGACGGCGAGATCGTCGGCGTCGGCGTGACCGGCAAGCCGTTCATCTTCGCCGTCGGCGCCGACCTCAAGGGCGTCGAGCTGCTCAAGCGGCACGAGGACGCGCTCGCCATCGGCAAGGGCGGCCACGACGTCTTCAAGCGGCTGTCGAAGCTGGCCGTCCCCACCTTCGCGTACTACAACGGCGCGGCCATGGGCGGCGGCGTGGAGATCGGCCTGCACTGCACCTACCGCACGGTGTCCGCGGCCCTCCCGGCGTTCTCGCTGCCCGAGGTCTTCCTCGGCCTGGTGCCCGGCTGGGGCGGCTGCACACTGCTGCCGAACCTGATCGGCGCCGAGAAGGCCGTCTCGGTCATCATCGAGAACAGTCTCAACCAGAACAAGCAGCTCAAGGGCAAGCAGGTCTACGAGCTCGGGATCGCCGACGCGCTGTTCGAGGGCGCCGACTTCCTGGAGCAGTCGCTGATCTGGACGGCGTCCGTCCTCAAGGGCGAGATCGTCGTCGAGCGCCCGGCGATCGACCGCGGCGAGGCCTGGGACCAGGCCGTCGCCAAGGGCCGCTTCGTCGCGGACTCCAAGGTGCACGGCGCGGCCCCGGCCGCCTACCGCGCCCTCGACATCATCGCCGCCGCCAAGAACGGCGACCTCCAGCAGGGCTACGACGCCGAGGACAAGGCGCTCGCCGACCTCATCATGGGCGGCGAACTGCGCGCCGGCATCTACGCGTTCAACCTGGTGCAGAAGCGCGGCAAGCGCCCGGCCGGCGCGCCGGACAAGTCGCTGGCCCGTCCTGTCACCAAGGTGGGCGTGGTCGGCGCCGGCCTGATGGCCAGCCAGCTCGCCCTGCTCTTCCTGCGCCGCCTGGAGGTCCCGGTCGTCCTGACGGACATCGACCAGGAGCGCGTCGACAAGGGTGTGGGCTACGTCCACGCCGAGATCGACAAGCTGCTCGCCAAGGGCCGGGTCAACCAGGACAAGGCCAACCGCCTGAAGGCCCTCGTCACCGGCGTGCTGGACAAGGCGGAGGGCTTCGCCGACGCGGACTTCATCATCGAGGCCGTGTTCGAGGAGATCGGCGTCAAGCAGCAGGTGTTCGCGGAGGTCGAGGCGGTCGCCCCGGCGCACGCGATCCTCGCCACCAACACCTCCTCCCTGTCCGTCACGGAGATGGCGTCGAAGCTGAAGAACCCCGAGCGGGTCGTCGGCTTCCACTTCTTCAACCCGGTCGCGGTCCTCCCCCTCCTGGAGATCGTCCGCGGGGAGCAGACGGACGACGCCTCCCTGGCGACCGCGTTCGCGGTGGCCAAGAAGCTGAAGAAGACCGCGGTCCTGGTCAAGGACGCCCCGGCGTTCGTCGTCAACCGCATCCTGACCCGCTTCATGGGCGAGATCCAGAACGTCATCGACGAGGGCACGCCGGTCGAGGTCGCCGAGAAGGCGGTCGAGCCGCTGGGCCTGCCGATGTCGCCGCTCGTCCTCCTGGAGCTGGTCGGCCCGGCGATCGGCCTGCACGTCTCCGAGACGCTCCACCGGGCGTTCCCGGACCGCTTCACGGTCTCCGAGAACCTCGCCGCCGTCGTCAAGGCGGGCAAGCGCGGCTTCTACGTCTACGACAGCGGCAAGCCGGAGCTGGACCCGGAGGTGGCCGCGCTGCTGAAGCAGGGCGACACGGTGCTGACCGAGGAGCAGGTCCGCGACCGCGTCCTGGACGCGGTCGCCCAGGAGATCGGCCTGATGCTCGACGAGGGCGTCGTCGCCGAGGCCCAGGACATCGACCTGTGCCTGATCACCGGCGCCGGCTGGCCCTTCCACCTGGGCGGCATCACGCCGTACCTGGACCGCGAGGGCGTCTCCGAGCGCGTGAACGGCAAGAAGTTCCTGGCGCCGGGCGTGGCGTCGGTGCCCGCGTAACCGCCGTACGCACCTGAAGAGGGCCTCCGCCGCACGGCGGAGGCCCTCTTTCACCGTTTCCTCAGGCCTCCCGCCACGCCTCCAGCGCGAGGCCCGGCTCGTCCTTGCGGCGGGTGAGCAGCAGGCCGCCGGTGGACGGGGACAACGTTGCAGCCACCACACGGCCGTCCTCGTCCACGGCCGGCGACACCCCGGCGTCCGCGGGCAGTTGCGGCCCGGACTCCGCCCACCAGGCGCCGGCCGACTCCTGCTCGGTCGGGTACGCGGCAAAAGCCACCCGGCCGCTCGCCGAACGCTGGGCGAGCAACGTGCAGTCGTGACCGTCGAGTTCACAGCGGACGGCACGCACCGGGCCGGGGCCCGCGGAGGGCAGCAGGGCGGCCGGCTTGGAGCCGGGGCGCCAGGCGCACAGGTCGCCCGACTCGGCGGTGTAGAAGAGGGTCGTACTCTCCGCGGAGGTCGCCAGCGCGTACAGGGTGCCCGGGCGGACCGGCGCCTCCAGCGCCTCCTGGAGGACCGGCTGCGCGCCCGGCTCCTCCTGCCGCCAGTGCAGGATGCCGCCGGGCACGGCCGCGTACAGTTGCACGCGCCCCGACTCCCCCGTCACGGCCGCCAACCCGTCCTGTACGTCACTGCCCTTGAGGTCCCGCCAGGGGTCCCAGCCGCCCTTCTCCTTCTGGGCGACCATGCTCACCCCGCCGCCCCGGTTGCGGACGAAGACATGGCTCCGGCCCTGCGCGTCGACCGCCACGGCGGGCGTGCCGGTGACGGCGCCCTTCTTGTCGGGGTGGCCGACCGGGACCCAGTCGAGGGCGGCGAGCCGCGGCCGGAAGTGGGTGGAGTGGACGAGGCCCGCCTCGCCGGACCCGGTGGGCCGCCACGAGACCAGGTGGGCGTACCGGTCGGGGCCCTGGCCGACGGCGCACGAGCCGAGCAGCCTCTGCTCGCCGCCGACTCGGCGGGCGGGCGACCAGGGGCCGCCGGGCGCCCGTTCCGCCCGGCACAGGACCGCGTCGCCCGCGGACAGGTAGACACTGAGCCGGCCGTCACGGCCGCGCAGGAGCCAGTCGCCGTTCACCGGTTCACTCTAAGCGTGCGGCTCCCTGGGCGGTTGAGGTGGGGGCCGGGCGTTCGAACGGGCAGGCTGGACCCCGGCACCAACACAGGCCGCACGCCACCCCGGAAAGGGAAACCCACGAAATGACCGACAACTTGACCGTGAGCGTCCTCGGCACGGGCATCATGGGGGCCGCGATGGCCCGCAACCTCGCCCGCGCCGGCCACACCGTCCACGTCTGGAACCGCACCCGCGCCAAGGCCGAGCCGCTCGCCGCCGACGGCGCGCAGGTCGCCGACAGCCCCGCCGAGGCGGTGCGGGGCGCCGACGTGGTGCTGACGATCCTGCACGACGGTCCGGCCGCCCTGGACGTCATGCGCGCCGCCGCCGAGGCGCTGCGGCCCGGCGTCGCCTGGGTCCAGTCGACCACCGCCGGGATCGAGGCGACCGGCGAACTGGCCGCGTTCGCCCGCGAGTACGGCCTGGTCTTCTACGACGCCCCGGTGCTCGGCACCCGCCAGCCCGCGGAGGCCGGCCAGTTGACCGTGCTGGCCGCCGGGCCCGCCGAGGGGCGGGCGGCGGTGCAGCCGGTGTTCGACGCGGTGGGCGCCCGCACGGTGTGGACCGGCGAGGACGGCGCGGCCGGCAGCGCGACCCGCCTGAAGCTGGTCGCCAACAGCTGGGTGCTCGCGGCCACCACGGCGGCAGGCGAGGTACTGGCCCTGTCACAGGCCCTCGGCGTCGACCCGCAGCAGTTCTTCGACCTGATCGCCGGCGGCCCCCTCGACATGGGCTACCTGCGCGCCAAGACCGGCCTGGTGCTGAACGACCAACTCACCCCCGCCCAGTTCGCGGTGGTCACCGCGGCCAAGGACGCGCGGCTGATCGTCGAGGCGGGGCGGCAGAACGGCGTACGGCTGGACGTCGCCGCCGCGAGCGCCGAACGCCTGGAGCGCGCCGCGGCGCAGGGCCACGGCGACGAGGACATGGTGGCGGCGTACTTCGCCAGCTTCGACTGAGCCGGTCCGTGTCACCCTTGCCGCATGGACGCGGAACTCCCCCTGCTGGTGATCGTCGACGGCGCGAACGTGGTCGGGTCGGTGCCCGACGGCTGGTGGCGGGACCGGCGGGGAGCCGCGGAACGTCTGCGGGACCGGCTGGCCTCGGACGGCCTGCCGGGCCGCTCCGGCCCGGTGGAACTGGTCCTCGTCGTCGAGGGCGCGGCACAGGGCGTGGAGTCCGTGCCGGGCGTACAGGTGGAGTCCGCGCCCGGCAGTGGCGACGACCACATAGTCGCCCTGACCGCCCGGGCCGGCCACCGCCCGGTCCTGGTGGTCACGGCGGACCGCGAACTGCGCCGCAGAGTAACCGAACTGGGCGCCGAAGTAACCGGCCCCCGCTCGGTCCGCCCAACCTAGTGCAGGCCGCACACGACGGTGAGGCACGTCCTGGCTTGTCGCACGACCAGAGGCCGCGGTGAAGCGGTGTCCGGGCCGTCGCGGGACCCGCGCCCGCCGACGGCGGGAAGGGGACGGGACGGGGGTGTTCGCCCGCAGCGGTGGGCGCGTCAACCCCAGTACCTCTCCAGCGCCCGATTCCGCGCCGTTCCGAGGACGGACACCCCCGTGCCCGGCCCCCCCCCCCCCCCCCCCCCCCCCCCCCCCCCCCCCCCCCCCC
>NZ_JBFADM010000095.1:0-23771 GCF_040641355.1 Streptomyces sp. NPDC020996 | reverse complement strand
CAATAATCCCCAGCACTCTCTAGTCTTCTTTTTTTTTTTTTTTTTGCTTGCGCTCGGGTGCCCCCCCCCCCCCCCCCCGGGCGCCCCCCCCCCCCCCCCCCCCCCCCCCGGGACGGGGGATCGAGCCGCGTCTACCGCGTCTACCGCGTCTACCGCGCGTCCGCCGCCTGCGCCTTCAGCGCGCGCTCCACGCCCGAGCGGGACTCGGAGACCAGGCGCCGCAGGGCCGCGACCGGCTCGGCGGAGGCCAGCCAGGCGTCCGTCCGGTCCAGGGTGTCCTGGGACACCTGGATCGACGGGTACAGCCCGACCACGATCTGCTGGGCCATCTCGTGCGAGCGCGACTCCCAGATGCCCTTGACCACCTCGAAGTACTTCGCGGTGTACGGCGCGAGCAGCTCGCGCTGGTCCGTCTGCACGAACCCGCCGATGACCGCCTCCTGCACGGCGTTGGGCAGCTTGTCGGACTCCACGACCGACGCCCAGGCCTCCGCCTTCGCCTCCGGGGTCGGGCGGGCGGCGCGGGAGGCCGCCGCATGGCGCTCTCCGGCGGCCGTCTTGTCCCGCTCGTACTCCGCCGCGATCTCCGCCTCGTCGAAACGGCCGACGGCGGCGAGCCGCTCCACGAACGCCCACCGCAGCTCGGTGTCGACGACCAGGCCCTCGATCGTCTGCGAGCCGTCCAGCAGGGCCTCCAGCAGGTCCAGCTGCTCCGGCGTGCGGGCCGTCGCCGCGAACGCGCGCGCCCACGCCAGCTGGTGGTCGCCGCCCGGCGCGGCCGACCGCAGGTGGGCCAGCGTGGCGTCGGTCCAGCGGGTCAGCAGCGCCTCGCGGGCGGCCGGGTCGGCGTACAGGTCGATCGCCAGCTTCACCTGGCGCTGCAGCGACTGCACGACGCCGATGTCGGACTCCTTGCCGATGCCGGACAGCACCAGCGACAGGTAGTCGCGGGTGGCCAGCTCCGCGTCCCGGGTCATGTCCCAGGCCGACGCCCAGCACAGGGCGCGGGGGAGGGAGGACTCGAAGTCGCCGAGGTGCTCGGTGACGAACGCCAGCGACTGCTCGTCCAGGCGGACCTTGGCGTACGACAGGTCGTCGTCGTTGAGCAGCACGACGTCCGGGCGGCGCCGGCCGGTCAGCTGCGGCACGGCGGTCAGCTCGCCGTCGACGTCCAGTTCGACGCGGTCCGTGCGCACCAGCTTGCCGCTCGCGTCGTCGCGGTCGTACAGGCCGATCGCGATGCGGTGCGGGCGCAGGGTCGGCTCGCCCTTGGCGCCGGCGGGCAGCGCGGGGGCCTCCTGGCGGATCGCGAAGGACGTGATGACGCCCTCGCCGTCCGTCTCGATCCCGGGACGCAGGACGTTGATGCCCGCCGTCTCCAGCCACGCCTTCGACCAGGCCTTCAGATCGCGCCCGGAGGTCTCCTCCAGCGCGCCGAGCAGGTCGGACAGGCGGGTGTTGCCGAAGGCGTGCGCCTTGAAGTACGCCTGCACGCCCCGGAAGAACTCGTCCATGCCGACGTACGCCACCAGCTGCTTCAGGACGCTGGCGCCCTTGGCGTAGGTGATGCCGTCGAAGTTGACGAGCACGTCGTCCAGGTCGCGGATGTCCGCCATGATCGGGTGCGTGGAGGGCAGCTGGTCCTGCCGGTACGCCCACGTCTTCATGGAGTTGGCGAACGTCGTCCAGGAGTGCGGCCAGCGCGACTCGGGGTGGTGCGCCTGGCAGGCGATGGAGGTGTAGGTGGCGAACGACTCGTTCAGCCACAGGTCGTTCCACCACTCCATGGTGACGAGGTCGCCGAACCACATGTGGGCCAGCTCGTGCAGGATCGTCTCCGCGCGCACCTCGTACGCGGCGTCGGTCACCTTGGAGCGGAAGACGTACTGGTCCCGGATGGTGACCGCGCCCGCGTTCTCCATCGCGCCCGCGTTGAACTCCGGCACGAACAGCTGGTCGTACTTCTTGAACGGGTAGGCGTAGTCGAACTTCTCCTGGAACCAGTCGAAGCCCTGCCGGGTCACCTCGAAGATCGCGTCCGAGTCGAGGAACTCGGCGAGCGAGGGACGGCAGTACACACCGAGCGGGACGGACACGCCGTCCTTCTCGTACACGCTGTGGACGCTGTGGTACGGGCCGACGATCAGCGCCGTGATGTACGTCGAGATCCGCGGCGTCGGCTCGAAGACCCAGACGTCGTCCTTCGGCTCGGGCGTCGGGGAGTTGGAGACGACGGTCCAGCCGGTCGGCGCCTTCACGGTGAACTGGAAGGTGGCCTTCAGGTCGGGCTGCTCGAACGACGCGAACACCCGGCGCGCGTCCGGCACCTCGAACTGGGTGTACAGGTACGCCTGGTCGTCGACCGGGTCGACGAACCGGTGCAGGCCCTCACCGGTGTTGGTGTACGCGCAGTCGGCCACCACCCGCAGGACGTTGGGCCCCTGCAGCAGACCGGGCAGCGCGATCCGGGAGTCCCGGAAGACCTCCGCCGGGTCGAGCGCGTCCCCGTTGAGGGTCACCTCGTGGACCGTCGGGGCCACCAGGTCGATGAAGGACTCGGCACCGGATTCGGCGACGTCGAAGCGCACCGTGGTCACGGACCTGTAGGTGCCGCCCTCCTGCGCGCCGGTGAGATCGAGATCGATCTCGTACGAGTCAACGGTGAGCAGCTTCGCCCGCTGCTCCGCCTCTTCGCGAGTCAGGTTTGTGCCAGGCACGCGGTCATCTCCTCGTTATGTGTGGGTTCGGCCATCCTTCCATGAGGCACGCCTGGACGCGGGGTGGCCAACAGCATGCCACCGAAGGCAGCATTGATGGTGTGAAGATCAGTGGCCCGGTGCGAGCAGGTGCGGGGCGTTGCTCAGGAACGGATGCTCCGGCGGCTCGGTGCGGCGCCACGACAGCGGATGGTGGAGATCGACGCCGCGCTCCGGCGGCATCTGGCGCTCTGAGGGTGCGGACGGCAGCGCTCTGAGGGTGCGGACGGCGAAGGGGCGGTCACCGGCTCGCGGTGACCGCCCCTTCCGCACGGTGCCTCGTGCGCGCTACTTGCCGCTCAGCTCCGCCGCCACCAGCTCCGCGATCTGCACCGCGTTCAGGGCCGCGCCCTTGCGCAGGTTGTCGTTGGAGATGAACAGCGCCAGACCGTTGTCCACCGTCTCGTCGCGGCGGATGCGGCCGACGTAGGAGGGGTCCTTGCCGGCCGCCTGCAGCGGGGTCGGGATGTCCGACAGCTCCACGCCGGGGGCGCCGGCCAGCAGCTCCGTCGCGCGCTCCGGGGAGATCGGGCGGGCGAAGCGGGCGTTGACCTGGAGGGAGTGGCCGGTGAAGACCGGGACGCGCACGCAGGTGCCGGAGACCTTCAGGTCCGGGATCTCCAGGATCTTGCGGGACTCGTTGCGCAGCTTCTGCTCCTCGTCGGTCTCGTTCAGACCGTCGTCGACGAGGTTGCCCGCGAAGGGCAGCACGTTGAAGGCGATGGGCCGCTTGTAGACCTGCGGCTCGGGGAAGTCGGCCGCCTCGCCGTCGTGGGTGAGCTTGTCGGCGTCGGCGACGACCTTCTGCGTCTGCCCGTGCAGCTCCGCCACGCCCGCCAGGCCCGAGCCGGACACGGCCTGGTAGGTGGCGACCACGAGCGCCTCCAGGCCGGCCTCCTGGTGCAGCACCTTCAGCACCGGCATCGCGGCCATGGTGGTGCAGTTCGGGTTGGCGATGATGCCCTTGGGGCGGTTCGCGATCGCGTGCGGGTTCACCTCGGAGACCACCAGGGGCACCTCCGGGTCCTTGCGCCAGGCGGAGGAGTTGTCGATCACGACCGGGCCCTGCGAGGCGACCTTCTCGGCCAGCGCCTTCGAGGTGGCGCCGCCCGCGGAGAACAGCACGATGTCGAGCCCGGTGTAGTCCGCGGTCGCCGCGTCCTCCACCGTCACCCCGTCCAGCTCGGTCCCGGCCGAACGGGCCGAGGCGAACAGCCGCAGCTCCGTGACGGGGAAGTCACGCTCCGCGAGGATCCTGCGCATGACCGTGCCGACCTGACCGGTGGCTCCGACGATTCCGACCCTCACTGCGACTCCTTCTCCGTGGCTGGCGGACGCCCCCTGCATGGCCGGGGCCTTTCCATCATGCGTCCCACCCCGGCAGGTGTGTCCAATCGTTTGCCCGAGGAGTGGACAGGCACTCCGGCCGGTCGCGCGCCCCGGGCGTCCGGCCGCCGGGCGATCCGACGCGGAGGAATGAGCCCGATGTGCGGCACCGACCGGAAGATGCGTGCCTCCGCGGTGCGGGAACGGCCTTTTTTGCCCGGCCCGACGGCACGGCTTACCAGCCCCGGCCGGGCGGTCACCGGCACCGCGCCCGGGCCCGGTGTGACGTACGACTCCGTGGCGGCCCCCACCGGTTCAGCCGGATCCCCCGGAAGGCCGTGGATCACCGGGGGACGGGGCGCCGGAGAGCAGCGCGCGGGCCTGGAAGGCGAGCCACAGGTCCGTGATGTCCGCCGTCTCCGCCAGAGTGCGGCTGGTGAGCTGCTCGACGCGCTGCATGCGGTACATGACGGTCTGCTTGTGCACGTTCAGGGCGGCTGCGGTCCGCTGCCAGGAGCGCCGGTGCGCCAGGAACGCCTCCAGCGAGCCGGTCAGCTCGGTTCCGTGGTTCCGGTCGTAGGCGAGCAGCGGACCGAGGACGCGGTCGACGAGCGCCTGCGCCTCGTCGGTGTCGCGCAGCACCGTGAAGGCGGTCTCCTCCCCGTAGCGGGAGATTCCTCCCGGCGCCCTGCGAGCCAGGGACAGGGCCCAGACGGCCTCGCGCCGCGCCGCGGGCAGCCGCTCGGGGGCGTCGGCCGGGGAGCTCACCCCGAGGGCGGTGTCCGGCCCGAGCTTGCGGCGGACCGCCTCGATGTCCGGAACGGCGTCCCGGACCAGGGCGTACAGCAGCTCACCGCGTCGCAGGAGCAGGTGGGGGATGCGGCGGCGGCCCAGGGCCAGATGCAGGTCGCGCTGGCCGGCCCCCTCGTCGGACGGAGTGGCGACGACCACGGCGTGCGCGAGGTCGATCCCGGCGGCGGTCAGCTCGCGGCGCGCGACGGCGTCGTCGATGCGGGTGTCGAAGAGGTGGGCGAGAAGCTCCCCGCCGAGCCGCCGTTCGTGTTCCCGCAGCATCGCCTGACGGGCCGTTTCCACGGCGGCGGCGGTGGCCAGGTGGTGCAGCAGCGATGTGTCCGTGCCGGGGAACCGCACGGCGAGCAGGACGGTGGGCTCTTCCGCGGGGACTTCGACCGCGAGCGCCGTGCCGCCGTCGGCGAGCGGGATGTGCAGCACGCCGGGAATCCGGCCGTCGTGGGCGCGGACCCCGGCGAGCAGGGCCGAGCGCAGGGCCTCGTCCGGCGCCGGGGCCGCCGGGTCGACCGGGTTCCCGGTGGTGGTGTCCAGGAGCAGCAGCCGGCAGCCCAGGTCGCGTCCCAGCCGGGCGGTCGGGGACTCGCCGGTCCGTCCGCCGAGGGTGTCCCGCAACGCGCCGTAGATCCGCTCGATCTGGCCGACGCGGGCGGGCGCATCCCCCGCGTTGGCGTCGGCGACCGCTCTGGCGAGGGCGGCGAAGCTGACCGAGTACGGCACCGTGAGCACGGCCAGGTCGCGCTCCCGCGCCGCCGCGGCCAGTTCGCCGGTGAGCGGCGGAGTGTCGGGATCCTCGCCGATCACGATCCCGCTCGCGCCCGCGTCCGCGCACCTGTGCAGCAGCTCCGCCTGGGCGGGGCCGCCGCGTGGCAGCGTGCGCCCGTTGCGCATGAGCAGCTCGCCGCCCGCCATCCAGTCCCACGGGCTGTCGAGATCGGAGGCATGGGCCCAGGAGACGCCCTTCTCCAGGCCCCCTTCGCCTGCGAAGAGCTTCAGCCGCAGGTGGGGGAGGTTCAGCAGGTCCACCGCGGTCACCGGCATGCGTACTCCGACGTTGTTTGTGTGTTACAGGAAAGTCTGTTGTGCGATCGCTCAGAAAGCAACGGACGATTGTGGCTTTCGTGCGGTAGAGGGATCCGTCCGCGGGGTCGCAGACTCGCTGCATTCCGGCAGGCAGAACCGGGCGACACAACCGGACCGACACAACCGGACCGACACAACCGGACCGGCATCAACCGGACCGACGCGTGGCCGGAGGGCAGCCGACGCGGATCCCTGGAGGACACGCACCGGCACCACGTCCAGGCGCCCCGCTAGCCCGCTTCCGCGCCGGCTTCCCTGCGCGCCAGACCATCCAGAACAACGGAGGCAACCCGATGCCGCGCGTGACCCGCCTCGACGAGGACAACGACACCGCAGGCACGCCACCCGTCGGCCAGACCGACGGGCAGGCGAGCCCCCGCTACGCGGGCCTGACCACCTTCGCGCGGCTGCCCCGCATCGAGGACGTACCGGCACACGACGTTGCCGTCGTCGGCGTCCCCTTCGACGCCGGGGTGACCTACCGCCCCGGAGCACGCTTCGGGCCCGGCGCGATCCGCGAGGCCTCCCGGCTGCTGCGCCCCTACAACCCGCACCTCGACGTCATGCCCTTCCGCGATCAGCAGGTCGTCGACGCGGGCGATCTGCCCTGCAACCCCTTCGACATCGCGGCCGCGAGCAAGGAGATCGAGGAGGGCGCCCACGAGCTGGTCCGCGGCGGCGGCCGGCTGGTTACCCTCGGAGGCGACCACACCATCGCCTATCCGCTGCTCCGCGCGATGAACCGGGTCCACGGCCCCGTCGCCCTGGTGCACTTCGACGCCCACCTCGACACCTGGGACACCTACTTCGACGCACCGCTCACCCACGGCACCCCGTTCCGCCGCGCCGCGGAGGAAGGCCTGTTCCTGCCCGGCGCCAGCGCGCACGTCGGCATACGGGGCTCGCTCTACGACCCCCAGGACCTGAGCGACGACGCGGAGCTGGGATTCGCCGTCGTGCACTGCGCCGACCTGGAGACCACCGGCGTACGCGACGTCGTGGCCCGGCTGCGCCACCGGATCGGCACGGCACCGCTGTACGTGTCCGTCGACATCGACGTCCTCGACCCCGCCCACGCACCGGCGACGGGCACCCCGGAAGCGGGCGGCATGACCAGCCGGGAACTGCTCGGCGTCATCCGCGGCTTCAAGGGCCTCGACCTGGTCGGCGCCGACGTCGTCGAAGTCTCCCCGGCCTACGACCACGCGGACATCACCAGCGTCGCCGCGGCCAACCTCGCCTACGAACTCGTCTCCCTGTGCGCCGGAGCCCCCCGGTGAGCCTCAGGCCGCCGCGCGATCCAGCCGCCGCGCAACCCGGTCCGGCCGCCGCGCAACCCAGGAAAGGAACGCGCCGCATGAACAGATCCGAAGACCGCGCCACACACATCGAACAGCACTCCATCGAGTGGATTCCCGCGGCCGAGCGTCATGGCACGCCACGGGGGCTGTTCCCCGTCTGGTTCGGAGCCAACGTCCAGCTCACCACGCTGATCACCGGCGCGCTCGCCGTCGAGCTCGGGCTCTCCCTGCCCTGGGGCCTGCTCGCGATCGTGGCGGGGAATCTCTTCGGGGCGGTCTTCATGGCCCTGCACTCCGCGCAGGGCCCCAAGCTCGGTGTCCCGCAGATGATCCAGAGCCGGGCCCAGTTCGGCTTCTACGGTGCCGTCGTGCCGATCCTCCTGGTCATCCTGATGTACATCGGGTTCTTCGCCAGCAGCGGCGTCCTGGCCGGCGACGCGCTGTCGGCCGCGACGCCGCTCGGCCCCGACGCCGCCATCGTGGGCGTCTCGGTCGTCTGCGTCGTCGTCACGGTCTTCGGCTACCGGATGATCCACCTCCTCGAACGGGCCAGCAGTGTGCTCAGCGGCCTCGTGCTCGCCTACCTCACCGTGCTCGTCGTCACCAGCGGGGACCTGGGCTCCGTGTGGCACCCGGGCCCCTTCCACGGCGGTGTGTTCCTGCTGATGCTCGCCATCGCCGCGACCTGGCAGATCGCGTACGCGCCCTATGTCGCCGACTACTCCCGCTACCTCCCGGAGCACAGCTCCACCGGCCGCTGCTTCTGGTGGAGCTACGCGGGCACGGTGACGTCGTCCGTGTGGATGATGGCGCTCGGCGCTGTCGGCGCGGCGCTCGCTCCGCAGGCGCTGAAGGAGGGCTTCACCGGCTACCTGCTCGACCTCGTGCCCGGCGCCCTCCGGTGGCCGGTGGCAGCGGCCCTGGTGCTCGGCATCATCGCCGTCAACGTGCTCAACCTCTACGGCGCCTTCATGTCGTTCACCACGACCGCGACCGCGATCCGGCGCTTCTCCGTCACCCGCACGGTGCGCACGGTCACGGTGCTAGCGGCCGGCGGGATCGGTACCTACCTGGCTGTCGCCGGACGGACCAGTTTCATCGACAGCTACGAGAACTTCATCCTCTTCCTCACCTGTTTCCTGGTCCCCTGGACGTCCATCAACCTCGTGGACTTCTACTTCATCCGCCGCGAGCGCTACGACATCGCCGCGCTGTTCCGCCCGGACGGCCGCTACGGGCTGATCTCCTGGCGCACCATGGCCGCCTACGTCGCCGGCGTCGCGATCGAGATCCCGTTCATGAGCGCCTCGTTCTACACCGGTCCCATGGTGGCCCGGCTCGGGGGCGCCGACATCTCCTGGATCCTCGGCCTCCTCGTCTCGGCAGTGCTCTACCACCTGGTGATGAGGGACCAGCGCGAGGCCGTCTCTCCCGAGGCCGAGCGGGTGCTGTCCGTCTGATCCCGGCCCCGCCGACGGGCGCAGGGTGCCGACCACGTCGTGCACCCTGCGCCCAGCCGTCTGCGGGGCCGGTGAAAATTCCGGGGAACCGCACCGAACGTTTCCGCCCGCCCCGGCGTCGTAGGGGAAACGCGGTGAGGGGGTGGCTTGTGCTGCGCAGAAAGGCCCGCCGGGCCCAGGAGGACGACGATCCCCTGGACGCGGCGCAGGAACGCCGGGTGCGGGCGGTGCTCGCGCTGGGCGGAGTGCCGCAGGCGGACCTGCCGGACGGAGTGCAGCAGGTCCGCCTGCGGCTGCTGGAGCGGGCCGCGAGCGGCAAGGATGCGCCGCGCGACGTGTCCGCGTGGGCGGCCGTCGTCGCCTCCAACCTGGCCATGGACTGGCACCGGGCCAAACGCCGCCAGGAGCGGCTCGGCGAGCGTCTCGCCTCCCTGCGCCAGCCGGAACACCTCTCCGGCGAGGACACCCGCGTGCTCTCCCTCGCCGTCGCCCGGGGCCTGGACGAACTGCCCGACGCCCAGCGCCAGGTCCTCGTCCTGCGCTTCTACGCCGACCTGCCGGTCCGCTCGATCGCCGACGAGCTCGGCGTCCCGGAGGGCACGGTCAAAAGCCGGCTGCACACCGCGGTCCGGGCCCTGCGCGCCCGCCTGCACGAGGACGAGGTGGTGTGACATGACCGCCGGACACGACAGCTACGCCGCAAACGACGGCTCCGAAAGCTACGACGGACACGACGGCTACGACGGCGCCGACGCCCTGATGGCCGCGATCACCGGCGAGGACCTGCCCTACGCAGCCCGCGCGGACGCCGCCTTCCTGGCCGACCACCGCAGGGCCGAGGCGGACGTGACGCTGCTGCGGCAGCAGCTCCGCCTGATCGGCGAGACGCTGGCCGAGCCCCCCGCACCGGCCAAGATCCCCGCGCCCGCGCCGGCACCCGTACGGCCACCGCGCACCCGGCGCCGGGTGCGCGCGTTCGCCTTCGGCGCGCTGGCCGCGGCAGCCGTCGCGACCGTGCTGACGGGCATGGGCTGGCTGGTCGCGCAGGGCGGGTCCGGCGCGAGCTCGGACGCGCGGGGCGGCAACGCGAAGGCCGCGCCCGACGCCGGCTCCCCCTTGGCCGACCCCGGCTACCTGGCCTGCGCCCGGGTGGTCGCCGAGGGCGAGGTCACCGGCGTGGAGCAGCTCTCCGCAGGGGCCGGCCAGGAGCGGATCGTCCTGCACGTGAACCGTTCGTACAAGCCGGAGAAGACGAAGCGGGAGATCACCTTCCTGCTCGACGAGGGCATGGTGCTCAAGGGCCTCCACAAGGGCGACCGCGTCCTGGTGGCACTCCCGCGGCACTCGGCCACTCCGGACCAGGTGCTCGTCGGCGAGCGGGCCATCGCCCGCGAACGCCCCGCGCTCACCCGCGCCCTGTCCGCGTCGCGCGAGATCGCCTGCGAGTGACCGGTCGAACGATCGGTCGAACGATCGGTGCGGCTCCCACGTCATAGGTGAAACACGACGAGGGAGAACACCGTTGCCGATCAGGAGACCGCGGCGTGCGAAGGCGAAGGCGGAGGCGGACCCGCTGGATGCGGCGCAGGCTGATCGGGTCCGCGCCGTCCTCGCTCTCGGCGGGGTCCCGCAGGACGATCTCCAGGACGGGCTCCAGCAGGTCCGGCTGCGGCTGCTGGAACGCCGGGCGCGGGGCGAGGACCCGCCGCGGGACGTGGGGGCCTGGGCCGCGGTGGTGGCTTCGAACCTCGCCGTGGACTGGCACCGCATCCGCAACCGGCAGGAGCGCGTCAGCGCGCGGCTCACCCTGCTCAGCGCGCCGGACGAGCGGGCCTGGGACAGCGCGGAGGACAGCCTGCGGGCGCTGGCCGTCGCCGAGGGGCTCGACGCCCTGCCCGCCACGCAGCGGCAGGTGCTGGTCCTGCGTTACTACGCGGATCTCTCGGTGCCGCAGATCGCCGAGCAGCTCGGCATTCCCCTGGGCACGGTCAAGAGCAGGCTGTACGCGGCGGCGCGGCTCCTGCGCGAGCGGCTGCACGTCGAAGAGGCGGTATGAGGGTGGAGAAGGACGACGAGCTGATGGCGGTCCTGCTGGGTGAGCCCTCGAGCGCGCCGCCGGGGGACGCGGCGGACCGGTACGCGGCCGCGGAACGCGACATGGCCGCCGTACGGGAGCAGCTGCGGCGGATAGGGGACGGGCTGGTCCGGAAGGCGCCCGGGCGGGCGGAGCCCACCCCGGTGCGCGGGCGGCGCCCCGGGCGTCGGGGCCTGCTCGTCCTCGCGGCGTGCGCGGCCGTCGCGCTGCTGGGTACGGGCACGGCGTATCTGGTGGCCCGCAACGGGGCCGTGGACGGCGGGTCCGACTCCTTGCTCACCTACGAGGGGCTCATCGCCTGCTCCGGCAGCGTCGTCGAGGGCACGGTGGAGCGGGTCGAGCCCGCGGGCGGCGGCGACCGGTACCGGATCGTGCTGGACGTGGACCGCTGGTACAAGCCGGCGAGCGGTGAGCGGCGGCTGGCCTTCACCGACGAAGGGGCGAACGTCCCGTCCTACTACCGGACCGGGGCGCGCATGCTCGTCCTGGTGTCCAGCCTGCCCGGGGAGGGACCCGAGAGCTACCGCGCGGGCGATCCGCCCTACGGCGAGGGCGAGGGCCGTACCGGGGCCGCCCGCGACGCCCTGGAGGAAGGGCGGCTGCGCGTCGAGCGGGCGCTGCCGGCAGCCGGCGGCCTCCGGTGCGACGGCGCCGGATGACCGCGCACACGACGAGGGGCGGGCGCCCGTACGGACGCCCGCCCCCATGGCCGTACTCGATGGTGCTACTGCGTGACCTTCTCGATCGCCACGTTGCCGAGGCCGGCGACCGTGCCGTTCGCGTTCACCAGCTGGACCTGGCCGAAGAACTCGCGGCCCTCCGGAGCGGCCGCCGCGGCGGTGACGTTCGCGGAGACGGTCGCCGAGGCGCCCGTGCCGAGCTGTACCGCGGCCGGGTCACCGACGGTGACGGTGCCGAGCGCGGAGGAGAAGAACACGTCCCGGTAGTCGTACCCGGTCGAGCCGGACGGGACCGAGTAGCCATCGACCTCGATGGTGTACGTGCCGGCGGCGGGCGAGGCGATCGAGACCGACTCCTCCGAGTCGCCGTCGGCGGACTTGCCGACCTCCTTGCCCGTGGAGTCGTACACCAACAGGTCGAGGTCGGCGGCCGCGTCCGAGACGTTGCCGATGGCGACGTCCAGGGACTTGGCGCCCTCCGGGACCACGACCGTGGTGGTCTGGGTCTCGCCCTCCGCGATCGTCGGGCGAGCGGTCTTGGACGAGCCGAGCGGGCCGCCGACCAGCTTGCCGTCGAGGGCGGCGAGCTGGTTCGTCACCTTCCAGGAGACGGCGGCCGGGGTGCCGACCTGGGCCTCCGGCACGGTCACGGTCTGCGGGTCGAAGGCCGCGCCGTAGACGGCGACGTCGAGCTTGTAGGGGTTGTCGAGCAGCGGCGAGGTGCGGCGCGACTCGACCTCGATCTCCCAGACGCCGGGCTGCGGGTCGGCGTACGCGCGCACGTCGGGCTTGCAGCCGTTGCCGTCGAGGTAGTTGTTGTAGCAGTACGGCGTCGAGGTGGTGTCGACCGGAACGCCGTACGGGTGGATCGCGATGAACCGGGTCTGGCTCTTGTCCTTCAGCCCGCCGATCGCGACCTCGAGGGACTTGGCGCCCTCGGGCACGGTCAGGAAGTACGACTGCGAGCTGTTGCGCTGCACGGTGTCGGCGGCGGAGAAGGTGTACTTCACCGGCGCCGAGACGACGACCGTGGTGAGGATCTGCTCGTCGGTCCCCTCGGTCTTCGGGTCGTCGACCTCGAGGATCGCGCTCTTGATGCCCGCGGACCGCGGCGCGGCCTGCACCTTGACGGTCACCGGCTGGTTCAGCGGCAGCTTCACCTCGTCGGAGCCGACGATCCGGAAGGTGTCACCGGCGTTGTTGGCGATGCTGAGCTCGTGCCGGACGGCCCGGTCGGGGCCGGAGGTGCGGGTGACGGTGACGTCGTACGTCTTCTTCTGGCCCGCCTTCAGGCCGCCCTCGCGGTCGTACAGGCCCGTGCCGTAGCCCGGCGTCTTCAGGAACTGGTCGATCGCGGTGTCGACGGGCGCCTTGACGGTGTAGTCGTGCGCGGTGGCGCCGTCCCTGATGGCGTCCCAGGCGTCGACGATGTCGATGCGGCCGGCGCCCTCCTCGTAGGCCTGAACACCCTTGATGTGGTGGGCCGTCGAGGTCAGCGCCGTGCGCAGACCGGCGGGCGTCAGGGCGATGCCCTTCTGCTTGGCGGCGCTCAGCAGCAGCGCGCTCGCACCGGCGGCCTGCGGGGACGCCATGGACGTGCCCTGCAGCATCGAGTAGCCGGCCGGCAGCGAGTAGCCCGCCTCGGCGACCGGGGAGCCCGGCAGCCAGGTCTGGGTGGTGTTGATCGAGGCGCCCGGGGCGACCAGGGTCGGCGTGAAGCCGCCGTCCTCACGCGGGCCGCGCGAGGAGAACGGCATCATGGCGTACTTCTTCTCCACGCCCGAGCCGTAGTTGGAGGCCCAGGTCGCCCTGGAGATGCCGGCGCCGACGGAGATCACCTTGTCGGCCAGGCCGGGGTCGCCGATGGTGTTGGCGCCGGGGCCGGAATTGCCGGCCGAGATGACCAGCTGCACGCCGTAGGTGTCGATGAGCCGCGTGTACAGCTCGGCGCGGGCGTTGTTGCCGTCGTTGAGCGCCGGCAGGCCGCCGATCGACATGTTGACGATGTCGACGCCGCGGTTGACGACGAGGTCGATCATGCCCTCGGTGAGCGCGACGTTGGTGCAGCCGCCGCTCCAGGTGCAGGCGCGGGAGGAGACGATCTTCGCGCCCGGCGCCGCGCCGTTCATCCTGCCGCCGAACAGGCCGTTGGCGGAGGTGATGCCGGCGACGTGCGTGCCGTGCTCGGACTCGATGACGCCGATGTTGACGAAGTCGGCCTTCTTGCCGACCCAGTCGCCGCCGTAGGGGTCCATCGGCACGTCCTTGCGGATCTGCACGACGAACGGCTGGCGCTCCACGACGTCGGTGGACGGGTCGTCGGTACCGAAGTAGCCGACCTGGAAACCGTCCTTGTACGGCTTCATCGGCGTGTCGTCGCTGAAGTCGTTGTTGTTGTTGAGGTCGACGCGCACCGTGCCGGCGGCGGCGTCGTACAGCACGCCCCAGCTGTCGGTGGTGTCGCCGTCCCGGTTGGCGTCGCCCTTGGCGTCGCCGCCCGCGGTGACGGACTCACGGAACAGGCTGACCTGGTACGACCCGGCGGGTGCCGTCCAGGACTTGCCGCCGTAGGTGAAGCTCGGGCCGGACACCGAGGTGACCATCGGACGCCAGGTGGCGTCGCTGTCGACGATCGGGTCGGTCGCGGTCACCCAGTCGACGATCTTCCGCTCGCCGGTGGTGGTCTTCTGCAGGGCCGGGTGGCCGAGGTCGACGCCGGAGTCGAGGATGCCGATGGTGACCCCGCGGCCGTCCGCCTTCGGGTGGTCCTGCACGAAGTCGACGGCACCCGTCTCGAAGGAGGGGTTGTACGGGTTCTTCGCGGGGGTGTTCTTGTCCGGCGCCGGGTAACTCGCGGCCGTGGCGGTCGACTTGGCGGTACCGGTGGCGCTCGGGTCGTCGAGCGGGATCTCCTTGCGCAGGTCGATGCCGTGTACGGAGGAGAGCTTGGCGGCGGCGGCGATGGCCGCGTCCGCCTTGGCGGTGGGGACCGTGGCGCGGACGTAGCCGAGCTTGTCGTAGGTCCGGCCCACCGAGCCGCCCTTGACCGCGTCCAGTTCCCCGGCGACCTGCTCGGTCTTGCCGGGCGCGGTGGCGATCATCATCGTGACGTTCTTGTCGCCGGCGGCCTTGGCCGCGGCGAGCAGGTCCGCGTCGTCCGAACCCAGCTTGGCGTTCGCGGACTTGACGGTGCCGTCCGACGGCGCGGCGGCGGCCGGGGCGTCGGCGGAGAAGGCCATGGGTATCGGCCCCGCGGCGGAGAGCGCGGTGACGAGACCGGCGGCCACGGCGACGCGCGCCACGCGTCTCGCGCCCGATATCGGATCGCGCTGGGGGGTGTGGGTCATCGGCATCCCTTGTAGGTAAAGGAACGAGCTGGGTACGACCGGGCCGATCGGCCCTGGCCGCGGCTGTCCGGAAGGCGATCCCGGACGATCGCTCAGCTTTACGTAAACACCAGTTGTTTGGGGAGTGTTGACCGAAACGATATGGATGTATGGGGAAAACCCGCGATACCTATTGGGGTAAGAAACGTTCAATCGGGGCAAAACACCTGGGTGTTCCGATGCCGGGCCGACGGGCGTGGTGACGCGAAGCTTTCGCCGGCGGGCTAACGTCCCGGTGTGCGCGAGACGTTGCGGGTGGCGGCCTACGCCATATGCGTCCGGGACGGTCAACTGCTGCTGGCCCGCTGGATCAACGGGGACGGCGAGCCGGAGTGGACGCTGCCCGGCGGCGGCATGGAACACGGCGAGCATCCCGGCGACACCGTGCTGCGGGAGGTGGAGGAGGAGACCGGCTACCACGTCGAGGTGACCGGCCTGCTCGGCGTCGACTCCTTCCGTCGCGGCATCCCGCGCCGCTTCCGGCGCACCGCCGACCACCACGCCCTGCGGCTGTTCTACGAGGCGAGGATCACCGGCGGGCGACTGCGCCACGAGGTCGGCGGCTCGACGGACATGGCGGCCTGGCACGCGCTCGAGGAGGTGCCCGGCCTGACCCGGGTCCCGATGGTCGACCTGGGACTGCGGCTGCTGCGGGAGCGGCCGGTCACCGGACGGCTGGACGAGGTCCGCTACCCCGGCGGATGAACACGGCGTGACCGTCTCCCGGCCGTCCGGGGAGCGCTCGAGGGCGCGCGGGGTGGCCCGAGATCCACGTCCGGTGATCGGCGTCGCGCGTTGCCGTCTCGTTCACGCGCAGGCCATTCCCGGTGCCAAGCATCCAAGGAGAGCGGGCCGTTCGCGGCAGCGAGCGCCCGCGACCCTGCCGACGCGTTCGCACCCGGGGAGATCGCGCCATGTCGCGCACACGCTCTGTCGCCGCCCTCACGCCGGGCGTCAACCGCCGTACCGTCCTCGCCGTCACCGGCGCCGCGGCCGTCTCCGCGGGTGTCGGCCACGCCCTGCGGCCCACCGACAGCCAGGCCGCCACCAACAGCGCCACCACCGGAGCCACCCGCGTCGTGGCCCAGTCCCGCACGGCCCCGGCGGCGCCCCTCACCCCGTACACCAAGGGCACCACCCTCGCCTCCGTCGCCGCCCCGCGCGCCGGCTCCGGCTACCGCCGCCTCGGCGACGGCCCCGGCTGGGCCCGCGTCGTCCGCGGCGAACTCGCCGCCCCGAAGTCCGGCCGGGCCGGCCGCCGCACCGCCCTCGCCGCCTTCGTGCAGCTCACCGACCTGCACCTGACCGACACCCAGCACCCGATGCGCCTGGAGTACCTGCGCTCCGCCGACCCGCACGCCTGGCGCCCGCAGGAGGCGCTCACCGTGCAGGGCGCGATCGCGCTGGTGGAGCGGATCAACGCGCTGCGCGGCGCGCCGGTCACCGGCTCCCCGCTGCACTTCGCCATGACCACCGGCGACAACACCGACAACAACGCCAAGTCCGAGCTGGAGTGGTTCCTGACGGTCATGAGCGGCGGCCGGATCACCCCGGACTCCGGCGATCCGCGCCACTACGAGGGCGTGCAGAACAGCGGCCTGAAGCAGTACTGGCAGCCCGACTCCGCCGTCCGCGACGCCGACAAGCAGCTCGGCTTCCCGCACCTGGACGGCTTCCTCGCCGCCGCCGTCCGCGAGGTCCGCAGCCCCGGCCTCAACCTGCCCTGGTACTCCACCGTCGGCAACCACGACGCCATGCCGCTGGGCTGCTACGGCCACGGCGACTCCTGGCTCGCCGAGTACGCCGTCGGCGGGAAGAAGCTGATGAGCCTGCCCGCCGCCGAGGCCAGGAAGCTCAAGAGCGCGATCAAGAACGGCTCGGACCCCAAAGGCACCGCCTTCCGCGACCTGCTCAAGGCCCACGCCCGCGACATGCGCTCCGTCACGCCGGACGAACGACGTGCCCCCTACACCCCCGCCGACTACCTCAGGGCCCACCTCGACCCCGCCCACCGCGGCGTCGGCCCGGTCGGCCACGGCTACTCCACCGCCAACCTCGCGGCGGGCACCCAGTACTACGCCTTCCGCATCGCCGACGACGTCGTCGGCATCAGCCTCGACACCACCGACCCGGGCGGCCACTACGAAGGGTCCGTCGGAAGCGCCCAGCTGAGGTGGCTGGACCGGCAGCTGCGCGACAACAAGGACTCCTACGTCGTCGTCTTCAGCCACCACACCAGCAAGACGATGACGAACACCGGCGTCGCCGACCCCGCCCGCCCCGCCGAACGCCGCCACGGCGGCCAGGAGGTCCTCGCCCTCCTCGGCAGTCACCGCAACGTCCTGGCCTGGGTGAACGGCCACATCCACCGCAACGAGATCACCCCGCACTCGGCCCCCGACGGCCGCTCCTTCTGGGAGATCTCCACCGCCTCCCACGTGGACCACCCCCAGCTCGCCCGCGTCATCGAGATCGCCGACAACAAGGACGGCACCCTGTCCCTGTTCACCACCCTCGTGGAGTCCTCCGCCCCGCACCGCACGGACTTCGCCGACCTCTCCCAGACGGGCCTGGCCGCCCTGTACCGGGAGCTGTCCTACAACGCCCCCGGCGCCAGCCTGACGCTGGGCGGCGACGCGAACGACCGCAACACCGAACTGGTCCTGCGCAAGGCCTGAACACACGCACGGGGAGGGGCCGCCGACGGCCCGGCGGCCCCTCCGGAACGGTCCGGCGACCGGGCTAACGGGGCTCCACCACGACGTGCGCGGCGGGCTCCCGGTCCGAGGCGGCCATCAGCGCCGTACGGACGATCGCCGCCTGCTGCCGCATGCCGTCCCGCAGCTTTCTGGGCGTGACGTGGACGACCGTGATGCCCAGGCGCTCCAGGTGCTCGCGCTTGCGGGCGTACTCCGACCACGGCGCGCCCTCGTCGTGGCGCGGGGCGCGGGTGTCGAGGTCCACCGCCACGGCCTCCCGCGGCCAGTAGGCGTCGAGCCCGCCCAGGTGCGGCCCGCCCGGCAGGCGCAGCTCGACGTTCCACACCGGCTCGGGCAGGCCGTACTCGCGCACCATCCGGTACAGCCGGTCCTCGGCGACCGCCCGGCCCTCGGCCAGCAGGGAGTCCACCGCGTCCAGCACGTGCGGCCGGTCCAGCAGCTTCGCCCGGTCCAGCTCCCGGACGACGGCGGCCGGTTCGCAGTGACCGTCGCGCACCGCCTCGGTCAGCAGCCGGCGCACCCGGCCCGCGTCCGTCAGCCGGGCCACCGCGTCCGCCAGGGCGCGCGGCACCGGCGCCACCGGGACGCCGGTCACCAGGCGGGCGGCCGGCAGCGCGGACGTGCGGACGATCCGCGCACAGCCGGCCGAACGCAGCCGGCGCAGCCGGGGGACCAGGACGTCGATCTTCTCCAGCGCCAGAAGCGTGGGCGCGGCGGCGAAGCCGTGCAGCGCCAGGGCGGCCAGGCCGGTGATCACCGCGTCCGGGTACACCGGCCGGTGCGGCTGCCCGGTGCCCGGCTGCGCCGGCACCGCGGCGCCCGGCCGCGCGGGCCGGAGCGGCTGCCCGGCGGCCGGCTGCGCCGGCACCGCGGTGGGCGGCCGTCCGGGCGCCGCGGCGTCCGGTCCGCGCGCCGCGTACCGCAGCACCGCGTGCAGCCGCTCCTCGCTGGTCGCCGGACCCGGATGCAGCAGGAAGACGCCCGGGAGGATCTGCTGCCAGGGGCCGCCGGGACGGCACTGCTCGTTCGTCTCCGCGGACGACACACCGAGCGAGCGCAACTGCGCCGTCGTCAGCACGCGGCCGCGCACCTCGGGGAGGGGACGGGCGGAAAGGGGAGTGCGGGGGGTGTTGTGGTTCATGCCCCGGCCATTCCCACCACCCGCCAGCCCGCTAACCGCTGTTACACACTCGTCGACAAATGCGGACAAGGCGGCGCTAAAGGACGGATGTTCGGATGCCGAAGATGAACGAAAACCCCTGTTCCGTGCGGGTGAGACCAGGGGTTACGGCTACTGTTGCCCGGATTCCGTAACGGTCGCGGACCGGCCGTGACCGGGCCGCGGACCCGGGACGGCCGGCCGACGGCCGTGTCGCGGACCCACGACGATCGGCCGGCCGCCGCGTCGAAGACCTACGACGGTCGGCCGGCGGCCGTGTCGCGGGCCCACGACGGTCAGCCGGCGGCCGCGTCGAAGACCTACGACGGTCGGCCGGCGGCCGCGTCGCACGCCTGCCCGCGCAGCCCCCGCGCCAGGTCGTCCCGCGCCTCCAGCACCAGCCGCCGCAGCGCCGGAGCGGCCTCCTCGTGCGCGGTGAGCCACGCGTCCGTCGCCTCCAGCGTCGCCGGCGAGTCCAGCAGGGCCGGGAACAGGCCCTGGACGACGCTCATGCCGATCTGGATCGACCGCTCGCTCCACACCCGCTCGATCGCCTCGAAGTACTTCGCCGCGTACGGCGCGAGCAGCTCCCGCTGCGACGGCTGGGCGAACCCCGCGATCGTCGCCTCCACCAGGGCGTTGGACAGCGCGTCGGACTCCACCACCTGCGCCCACGCCTGCGCCTTCACCGCCGCCGACGGGCGGGCGGCCAGGCAGCGCACCTGGTGCCGCTTGCCGGACGCCGTGTCGTCGCGGGCCAGCTCGGCCGCCAGCACCGACTCGTCCGCCACCCCGTGCGCGGCGAGCGGCTCCAGGAACGCCCACCGCAGCTCCTGGTCGACCTCCAGGCCCTCGATCTTCTCCGCGCCGTCCAGCAGGTCCCGCAGCAGCCGCAGGTCGGCCGGCGCCGACGCCGTCGTCGCGAAGAACCGCGCCCACGCCAGCTGGTGCTCGCTGCCCGGCTCCGCGGCCCGCAGCTCCCGGAGCGCCCCCTCGGCGAGCAGCCGCTCACCCGTCGGCCGCCACTCCGGCGCGACGTAGTGGACCAGCGACGACGTCGCCCACGCGTGCAGCATCTGCAGCACGCCGATGTCGGACTCGCGGCCCGCGAACCGCAGCACCAGGCCGACGAAGTCCCGGGCCGGCAGCAGCGCGTCGCGGGTCATGTTCCACAGCGCCGACCAGCACAGCGCCCGCGCCAGCGGGTCGGTCACCGCGCCCAGGTGCTCCCGCAGGGTGTCCAGCGACGTCCCGTCGAAGCGGATCTTGCAGTACGTCAGGTCGTCGTCGTTGACCAGCACCAGATCCGGCGCCTGGGCGCCGGCCAGCTCCGTGACGACCGTCCGCGCGCCGTCGACGTCCGCCTCGGCGCGCGCGTACCGCACCAGACGGTCGTCCTCGCGCCGGTACAGGCCCACCGCCACCCGGTGCGGCCGCAGCTCCGGGTGCGACTCGGCGGCCTCCTGCTCCACCGCCAGCTCCTCCACCCGGCCGTCCGTGCTCAGCAGCACCCGCGGGGTAAGGGAGTTGACGCCGGCCGTCTGCAGCCACGCCCGCGCCCACGCGCCCATGTCCCGGCCGCTGGTCTCCTCCAGCACCGACAGCAGGTCGCCCAGGCGCGTGTTGCCGTACGCGTGCCGCTTGAAGTAGCGCCGGGCGCCCTCCAGGAACGCGTCCTGGCCGGCGTACGCCACCAGCTGCTTCAGGACGCTGGCGCCCTTGGCGTAGGTGATGCCGTCGAAGTTGAGCTTGGCGTCCTGAAGGTCGCGGATGTCGGCCGTGATCGGGTGCGTGGACGGCAGCTGGTCGGCGCGGTAGGCCCACGCCTTGCGGCGGTTGGCGAAGGTGATCCAGCCGTCGGTGAAGCGGGTGGCGCCGACCAGCGAGAACGCGCCCATGAAGTCGGCGAAGGACTCCTTCAGCCACAGGTCGTCCCACCACTCCATGGTGACCAGGTCGCCGAACCACATGTGCGCCATCTCGTGCAGCACCACGTTCGCCCGGCCCTCGTAGGACGCCCGGGTCACCTTCCCGCGGAAGATGAACTCCTCCCGGAAGGTCACCAGCCCCGGGTTCTCCATCGCGCCGAGGTTGTACTCGGGCACGAACGCCTGGTCGTACTTCCCGAACGGGTACGGGTAGTCGAAGCGCTCGTGGAAGAAGTCCAGGCCCTGCTTGGTGACGAGGAAGACGTCGTCGGCGTCGAAGTGGGGTGCCAGGCCCTTGCGGCACAGGGCGCCCAGCGGGATCCGCAGCGTGCTGCCGTCGGGGAGGGTGCGCTCGTAGGCGTCGGTCACGTAGTGGTACGGGCCGGCCACCACGCAGGTGATGTACGTCGAGATCGGCTTGGTCTCGGCGAACCTCCAGACACCGTCGGTGAGTTCGCCGACGCCGTTGCTCCACACCGTCCAGCCCTCGGGCGCGCGCACCTCGAAGCGGAACGGCGCCTTGAGGTCCGGCTGCTCGAAGTTCGCGAACACCCGCCGGGAGTCGGCCGGTTCGTACTGCGTGTACAGGTAGACCTCGTCGTCCTCCGGGTCGACGAAGCGGTGCATGCCCTCGCCGGTGCGGGAGTAGGCGCACTGCGCGTCGACGACCAGCTCGTTGTCGGCGGCCAGGTCCTCCAGCAGGATCCGCGAGCCGTCGAAGACGGCGCCCGGGTCGAGGTCGCGGCCGTTGAGCGAGACGGCGGTCACGCTCGGCGCGATCAGGTCGGCGAAGGTGGAAGCTCCCGGCTCGTTGCACCGGAAGCGGACGGTGGTGACGGAGCGGAAGGTGCGCGGCCCGTCGTCCGCGGCGCCGACGGCCGAACGCAGGTCGAGGGACACGTCGTACCCGTCGACGGCCAGCAGGGCGGCCCGCTCCCGGGCTTCGTCGCGGGACAGATTCTCACCGGGCACGGGCGGCACTCCCTCAAGATCCTTGGCAGGCTGTACAGGACCGATCCTGCCACGCACTGCTGACCGCGGGCATCCGGGAATGACGGGGACGATCAGCGGCGTTGTCCGGGAAAAGGCTTCCCGCTGAGGAGAGACATGTCGGACAAGACTCCTGTCGACTTCTGGTTCGATCCGCTGTGCCCCTGGGCCTGGATGACCTCACGCTGGATGACGGAGGTGGAGAAGGTCCGCGACGTCCAGGTCCGCTGGCATGTGATGAGTCTCGCCGTCCTCAACGAGGACAAGCTCGACGACCTCCCCGAGGAGTACCGCGAGCTGCTCGAGACGAAGGCGTGGGGCCCGGTCCGCGTGGTCATCGCGGCGCAGCAGGAGCACGGCGCCGAGGTGCTCGGCGACCTCTACACCGCGCTGGGCACCCGCATCCACAACCAGGGCGAGGGCGCGGAGAAGTCGGCCGTCGCCGCCGCGCTGAAGGACGTCGGCCTGCCCGAGTCCCTGATGGACCACTGGGACTCCACCCCCTACGAGCCGGAGCTGCGCGCCTCCCACAAGGAGGGCATCGACAAGGTCGGCCAGGAGGTGGGCACCCCGGTCATCGCCGTGCCCGGCGCCGACGGCGAGCAGATCGCCTTCTTCGGCCCGGTCGTCACCCCCGCGCCCAAGGGCGAGGAGGCCGCCCGGCTCTGGGACGGCACGCTCGCGGTCGCCTCGATCCCGGGCTTCTACGAGATCAAGCGCACGCGGACCGCGGGACCGGACTTCAGCAACCTCTGAGACGGCCTCCGGGGCGATCTCCAGGCGGCCTCCGCGGCAGCCTCGGAGACGACCTCCGAGACCACCTCTGAGACGACCTCCGAGGGCCAGTCACCCGGCGGCGTCGGTCTCCTCCGTACGGAACCTCTCCGGCAGGAGACCGCCGCCGCCCCGGTGGAGGTGGGGCTGGTACCACAGGCAGCGCGGGGCGGTGCAGCGCCACAGGTCGCCCACGAAGTGGCGGGGCCCCTTCACCTCGCGCACCGCCGCCTTCTCCGCCGCGTCGAGCTTCCGGAACTTCTGCCTGCTGCCGCAGGTCGGGCACTCCCGCTCGATCTCGGTCACGTACGCCTCCTCACGCCGGCCCCCGCTTTCGTGGTACAGCGCGCACCCGCCGCCCGCACCCCGAACGGACGTGCCTTCCCCCTTTGGTGGGAACCGACAGTCGGTGTGCACCCGTCGCACGTGAGCGAAACGTCCCTGCCTCAGTGACCGTTATCACTCCACCCGGGGTGTCGCCGGGAGACTTTGTCCGGAACCCACCAAACCGCCGATCACCCCTTTGTCGAGCGCTGACGGTGATCGCCGCCGAAGCCCTGGGTTAGCGTCGCGGTGTCCCCATCTGCCCGACCCGCGGAGTCCCCATGAGCACCGCCACCGCCACAACCGCCCGCACCGGGCAGGTTCTCGCCGACCTCCTGCCCGCCTCCCGCGTCCGGGACGCCGCCCTCGTGCTCGGCGGCGCGGCGCTCACCGGCCTCGCCGCCCAGATCGCCGTCCCCGTCCCGGGCTCCCCGGTGCCGGTGACCGGCCAGACCTTCGCCGCGCTGCTCGTCGGGACGACGCTGGGCGCCGGCCGAGGCTTCCTCTCGCTCGCGCTGTACGCGCTGGCCGGCCTCGCGGGCGTGCCGTGGTTCGCCGAGGGCTCCTCGGGCGTGGCCGTGTCCTTCGGCTACATCCTCGGCATGATGCTCGCGTCCACCGTCGTCGGCGCCCTGGCCCGCCGCGGCGCCGACCGCTCGGCGCTGCGCACGGCCGGCACGATGCTGCTGGGCGAGGCGGTCATCTACGCGGTCGGCGTCCCGTACCTGGCCGCGGCCGCCCACCTCTCGGCGGGCGCCGCGATCGCGGCCGGCCTCACCCCGTTCCTGATCGGCGACGCGCTGAAGGCGGCGCTGGCGATGGGCCTGCTGCCCACCGCCTGGAAGCTGGTCAAGCGCTGACGCCGCGGTCCCCGCGGAAAGCGACGGGGGCGCTCGGCCCGATGGCCGTCGTAGTCCCCGGCGTCACCGTGCGCGCCGAGATCTCCGGACTCGGCACGGTGACCGCCGCTTTCACGGAC
>NZ_JBFADM010000094.1:0-24137 GCF_040641355.1 Streptomyces sp. NPDC020996 | reverse complement strand
CGCGACTGCCCGGGGGCGGGCGGCGCGCCCGCCGCCCCCCCCCGCCCCGCCCCCCCGGGGCGCCGGGGCGGGGGTGCCGCCCGCCGGCGCCACCCCGGCCCGTCGCATTTCTTCCGCTACTGCCGCCTCCCGTGCGGCGAAAGGAAGTCGCTGACACCGTGTGGACGGTTCTCGCGCTCGGTACGGCCTCGGCCCTGGTGTACGCGGCCGCGGCCGTCGCGCAGCGGTCGACGGCCGCGCGGTCCGGCGCACCGGGCGGCCGGAGCCTCGGCCGCTCGCCCGCGTGGTGGGCCGCCGTCCTGCTCAACGCGCTCGGCGCGCTGCTGCACACCGCGGCCCTGCGCTACGGCTCCCTGGTCGCCGTGCAGATGCTGGGTGTGCTCACCCTGGTCGCGGCGCCGCTGCTGTCGGTCCCGCTGCTGCGGCACCGGATGACCTCCGAGCAGTGGTCGGGCACGGCGGCGACGGTGGCCGGTGTCGTCGGGCTGCTGATGCTGCTCCCGTCCGCGGGCGTCAGCCGTCCGCTGGAGGGGCGGGAGGCGCTGGGCGTCGGGGCGCTGGCCGCCGCGGCCCTCGGCGTCCTGGCGGTGGCGGCGCTCGCCGCGCGTCGGGCGGCGGTCAGCAGCCTGGCGTACGCGGCCGCCGCCGGCGTCGCGTTCGGCGCCGCCTCCGCGCTGGCCCAGACCGCCGTGCTGGAGCTGACCGGACGGGGAGCGGGGGAGCCGGGCACGGCCGTCCTGCTCGCCGTCGGCGTGGTCTGCCTGGCGCCCGGCGGGCTCCTGCTGTGCCAGCGCGCCTACCGCACCGGCCTGGAGGCGCCGCTGGCCACGGTCACTCTGGTCAACCCGGTGTTCGCGGCCGTCGTCGGCGTCTTCGTCCTCGGCGACCGCTGTGCCGCGGGTGCGGCCACCGCGCTGGCCGGAGCCGCCGCCGCGCTGGTGGCCGGGCGCGGCGTCTTCGTCCTGGCGCGGGCGGAGGGCGCCGTGGCGGAGGGCGCCGCGACGCGGGCCGTCGAGACCGGCGCCGGGGCGGGCAGGCGGGCCGGAAGGGTCGCTGCCGCCGGCGGCTACTCCTCGGCCAGGCGGTCGAAGTGGACCTGGATGGACGGCGCGAGCCAGTCCATCAGCTCCTCGAAGTCCAGCGAGGCGAGCGGCTCCACCGCGAGCACATAGCGCAGCATGACCAGACCCGCCAGCTGCGCGGAGACCAGCGAGGTGAACGCCGGTGCGCGGTCGGACCGTTCGGGGACGAACCGGCTCAGGCAGGCCTCGAAGGACGACTCGATCCGGTCCCGGAAGGTCTTGGCCGTCGCCTCGTCCGACAGGCTGGTGCGGTAGACGGCGACCAGCGCGGGCCGGGTCGCCTCGTCCTCCCAGAGGGAGAGGAACGCACGCGCGACCCACTCGCCGCGGCTCTGCAGGCCCGCCTGCACCTCGTCGTCCGTCAGGGAGTCGAAGAGGGCGGACATGTCGAGGCGCGAGGAGACCGCGTCCTGGAACAGCCCGTCCTTGTTGTTGAAGAAGTGGTGGATGAGCGCCGGGTCGACCCGGGCCTGCTGGGCGATGCCACGCATCGTGGTGCCCGAGTAGCCCTTGTCCGCGAAGAGCTCGAGAGCCGCGGTGAGGATCTGGTTCCTGGTGCCGCTCTGACCGGGCCGCCGGCCTCCACCCCGCGTGGGGCGGCCCGCGCGGGGCGTGGCGCCGCGACGGGTGCTGTTCGGGCAGGGGCTCCCGGCTCCGTTACTCATTGCCCCTCCGTTAATTCATGGGATGTGGAAATCAACGTTACCAGCATTCCACATGCGGTGACTCCCCGGTAGGGAGCCTTCCGTTGACCGTGCGCCGTGTCCAGCCACGCCGGACGCGCCGGGGGGCGGGCTGGCCGGAACCGGCAGTCGCCGTCCGCACACGAGGCGCACCGTGCCGCCACCGGACGCCCGCATGCGAAGCCGCCGTTCCGCTCTCCGCCCGCCCGGCGGGCGCGGAACGGCGGCTCCTTCCGGGCGCCGTCAGGTGACGCCCGGCCGGCCGGTCACCGCTCGACGCTGGGGGAAACGGTGGCCCCCGGCGTGAGGACCCGCCGGACCATGTGCGGGGCCCGGCGCTTGGCCCACAGCAGAGTCTTGATCCGCTTGAGGGGAGTGAAGTTGTAGTAACGGTCGGTCGGATCGCCGAAGCCGAACAGCGGCGGCACGAACGAGGCCTGACGCAATTGGCCGAAGATCCGCTCGGCGGCGGCCCCCGCGTCCATCCGGTGGTCCGCGACCTGGCGCACCAGCCGGTCCATGTCGTCGAACAGCGCGACGAAACCGGGATACACCGGGAACCACAGCCCCGCGCCCCGGTGCCGCCCCACCTCCCGCCACTGTCCGGGGTGACCGGCCGACGCCAGGGCGTCGTTGCGGGCCCGCTTCAGGGACAGCGCGGCGAACATCGAGTGCAGCAGCCACACCCGGCAGAAGGCGTTCCACAGCCGGAAGTCCGTGGTGGCCGTGAGCGCCGTGCCCAGCAGCCGCTCGCTGTGCTCGATCAGGGCCGCCTGGAACGACTCCAGGGCCGTGAACCGCGCCACCGACCAGTCGTCCTCGGCCGCCGCCGCGATGATGTGCGCCGCCGCCTCGTGCACGAGTTCCGCGGTCAGCGTGACATCCCGGGAGAGCGTGAAGTCGCAGCGCACGGCGGAGCGGTCGAGGACCACGAAGCCGGGGCCCGCCGCCGCGGTGGCCGCGTACTGCCACGGCTCCGCGCTCGTCCACGGACGCACGGTGGCCGCCTTCTCGAACTGCCACGCCAGGTCCGGGAACTGACGGACCAGCTCCTGGAAATCCTCCTCCGGGGACGCCGAACCCTGCGGCCACAGCTTGGTGTCCAGACTGACCGCCACACTGGTCAGCGCGTCGTCCCCGTCCCGCTCGGAGCCGAACGGCACCAGCTGGATCCAGCCGCCGGGGAAGACCACCTGGGTCGTGCCGCCCGTCCACGCCGTGCCGCCGGGGCCCGGGTCCACCCGCCGCTCCAGCGGCCGTACGCCCCGCAGGTGCGCGGTGAGCACCCGGGAGGAGTGGCGCAGCGGACGCAGCGCCGGCTCCGGCCCCAGGCGGGCCAGCATCGGGGCGTCCGGCCCGGACATGTCGACCACGAACTCGGCGGCCACGCTGCTGCCGTCGGCCAGCTCGACCGTGAAGTCGCCGGCCTCGCCCCGCACGTCCTTCAGCGCGGGACGGCCCTGCGGCGCCTTCGCCCCGTGGCCTACGGCGACCCGGTGCACCCAGGCGTCCACCTCCGGGCGGTACAGGTGCGACTCGCCGTGCTCGCTGGGCACGTTGAACTGGAGCTTCTGGTGCGGGCGGACGCGGGCGCCGGGGCGGGCGTAGACGAAGCCGATGCTCGACTTCAGCCCGGATCCGGCGCGCACCGACGCGGGCAGCTGCCCGAAGTGGCCGAGCGCGGCGAGCTCCGGGACGCCGTAGCGGCGCGCGAGCAGCTCGAAGACCTCCGCGGTGTACGGGACCGTCGTCTCGCCCGCCGGGATCGAGACGTCGTGCGCCGAGTCCACCAGGACCACGTCGAGGCCGGCGCGGGCCAGGACCGCGGCGAGCATGCCGCCGCCCAGATGCGCGCCGAGCACGGCGACCTTGTGGCGGGACGCCGGTGCCGCCGCGGCCACGATCCGCGACGGCCCGTCCGCCGGGGCGTCGCCCGCGACGCGGACGGCTCCGGCGCGGTCGCCTCCGGCGCGGACGGATACGGCGCGGTTGACCCCGGCCGGGTCGCCTCCGGCCCGGGCGCCTTCGGTCCGGGCGGCTACGGGCTGGACGCCCTCCGTCCGGTCGCCCTCCGTCCGGGCGGCTCCGGCGCGGTCGCCTCCGGTCCCGCCGCCTTCGGTGCTGGTGGCTGCGGGCCGGCCGGTCTCCGGCCGGGCGGCTGCCGCCCGGATGTCCTCGGGCCGGATGTCCTCGGGCCGGATGTCCTCGGGCTCGTCGGGCAGCGCGGACTCGGCCGCGCCCACCGCCTCGGCGCCCTCCAGCCAGCCGCTGTCCTGGGCCGTGTCCGCCGCCCCGGGCGCCGCCCCGGGCGCCGCCCCGGGCGCCGCCCCGGGCGCCGTCCGCCCGTCCTCGTCGTCCGCCGCGCGGGCCGCGCGCCGCGCCTGGACGTCCTTCGGGGTCGCGGCCGGCCGCGACCGGCGGCCGCGCGTCCCGGGGCTGTCCGCCGCTCTGTCCGTCGTCGGCCTTGGCGCCTCTTCGTCCTTGGGCATGGTGCTCTCCTCCTTCGCCCTCAGGCGCTCTTGTGGAATCGGGAGCGCAGGAAGCCGCCCAGCGCGCTGGCCACGATGGGCCCGGTGTCGGGAGCCGCCGGACCGCGCCTGGCCCAGTGCATGGTGCGCAGCATCCGCGGCGGGTTGGGGTTGTAGAACCGGTTGTCCGGGTCGTGCAGACCGAACGGGGGCGGGGCGTAGCCGTCGTCCTGGAGCAGGTCGAACAGCTCGCCGGTGGCCCGGTCCGGCGTCATCAGGCCGGCCTCGACGTCCCGGCAGGCGGACCAGGCCGCGTCGGTGATCTTGTTGAAGCCGACGCTGGCCGGGAAGAGGGCGCCCGGGTGCGGCTGGGCCTCCAGCTCCCGCCAGATCATGTGGTCGCCGGTGCGCTGGAAACGGACCAGCGCGTCCTGGGCGTTGAGGGTGCCGAGCACCGTGCCCAGGGCCCACATGCGAAACGTCGCGTTCCACATGCCGTAGTCGCGGAACGACGTGAAGGAGGACCCGACGACGTCGTCGTGGGCCCGCACCAGGCCCTGCTGGAGGGTCTCGACGTGGGCGAAGCGCTCCGCGGAGAAGTCGTCGTCCCGGGCTGCCTCGATGAGCCGCCAGGCCAGCGAGTTCACCACGTCGGTGGTGTTGGTCAGGCCGCGCGAGTACAGCGCGTCCACGAAACCGGCCGCGTGCGAGGTGAGGCAGAAGCGGTTGCCGACGATTCTCTTCGACGAGTACTGCAGACGGCCCGTGGACACCCACGGCCGGGCCGCCGTCGCGTCCTTGAACTGCGGGGCGATGGCCGGGAAACGCTCCAGGAACTGGGCGAACTCCTGCTCGGGCGGGGTGTCCGTCTTCGGGTGGCGGCGCGGGTCCAGCGTGAGGCCGACGCTGCACAGCCGGTTGGTGGCGCCCTTGTGGTTGTCGAAGGGGATCACCCACAGCCAGCCGCCGTCGAAGATGTGGTGCAGCGTGCCCTCGTGCCACGGGCTGGGGTTGTCGTGCCCCTGGGCCGCCGGGCAGTCGTCGTAGGGGCGCACCCCGATCATGTGGGTGAAGAGGGTGCGCGAGTGGGTGCGCTGCTGCGGCACCTCGTCGCGCAGGCCGAACTTGCGGGCCAGCGGCGAGTTGTGCCCGCCGGCGTCCACGATGTAGCGGGCGCGGATCTCCGGCCCGTTCTCCACCGCGAGCGTCACGCCGGAGCCGTCGATGGCGACGTCGGTCACCCGGGTGGCCAGCCGGCCCGTGGTGCCGTAGCTCAGCGCCACGTTGTACATGTAGGCGTCGACGTCCTGGCGGAACATGTGCGACTCGGTGGACAGGGCCACCGGGATCACGAACTGGTTGATCTCGTGCGGGTCCTGCCGTCGGCCCTCGCGGTGGTACACGAAGCCGAAGTTGCGCTTCTGCCCCGAGTTGGAGGACACCTTGGAGCGCATCGTGGAGAAGTGGCTCAGGTGGGCGATCTCCGGCACCCGGTAGCGGGCGGCGAGGATGCGCAGCATCACCGAGGTGTAGGGGATCGTCGACTCGCCCACCGCGAACCGGGGGTGCGTCCCCGCGTCGATCAGCACGGTCTTCACGCCGTTGCGGGACAGGACGGCGGCCAGGACGGACCCGGCGATGCCGGCGCCCAGGATGGCGACGTCGTGGTCCGCCCTGCCGGACGGATTGGACGCGGGCAGTGGCTGCATGATGCTCGTTCCTCCAGTGGTCGAGGCGGATTGCTGGGTCCGGGCCCGTCTTCCCGCAACACCCGGGAAGACGGGCCCCGGCGGTCACGCCCGGGCTGCCGGCGTCTTCCGGCCGGCCGGGTACCGCTGCTCGACCAGCTCCAGGAGATGGGCGCCCCAGTGGATGCCCGGGCAGGCGAAGAAGTCGCGGCTGTTGATCTCCAGGCGCAGGTCGTCCCGGCAGCGGCTGATGAGCTCCATGACCATCAGGCTGTCCAGACCCATGTCGGCGAGGCGCGTGTCCTCGGTGAGGGTGTCCAGCTCCATGCGCAGGATCGCGGAGAGCTGTACCCGGATGTACTCGTTGAGCTCGGCGAGCCGGTCGACGTGGTCCAGCCCGATCAACTTCGCCGTCAGCGGGCCCAGTTCGGGATCGGTCCCCCCGTCCTGAGCGGGCGCGCTGCGTATCTCGCTGAGGATCGGCCGTTCCCGGCGAGCCTCCATCAGGTCCCGGAACAGCGCCCAGTCCGCCGAGCACACCGTGCGGTGCGCCACGCCGTCGGCGATGGCCTCGCCGAGCAGCTCCAGCGCGTGCTCCGGATCGAGCTGCACCAGCCCGATGGAGCGCAGGAACGCCATCACCGAGTCGTCCGCGAGCCCCGACCGGGCGCCCCACGGCCCCCAGCTGACGGTCGTGGCGGCCAGGCCCCGCAGCTTGCGGTGGTGCGCGAAGGAGTCGAGGAAGGCGTTGGCCGCCGCGTAGCCCGCCAGGTGCTGCGAACCCCACACCGAGGCGATCGAGGAGAACGACACGAACAGGTCCAGGTCCTGGTCGACGGTCGCGTTGTGCAGCGCCCAGGTGCCGTCCGCCTTGGGACGCAGGCAGCGGTCGTACGTCTCGGGGTCGCTCTCCCGCAGGAACTGCGGCTCCGACAGGCCGGCCGCGTGCACCACACCGCGCAACGGGCGTCCCGCCAGGCCGAGTTGGTCGGTCAACGAGCGCAGGGCCGTCTCGTCGCACACGTCGATCGCCTCGATCCGCACGTCCGCGCCCTGGGCCTCGATCCGCCGCACCCCCGCGATCTTCGCGCCGGTCGCGTCGTCGAGGTCCGGCGCGTCCCAGCGCGACCGGTCCGGCAGCCCGGTGCGGCCGATGAGCACGACCGTGCCCGCGCCGGACCGGGCGAGCCACTCGCCGACCAGCAGGCCCAGACTGCCGAGGCCGCCGGTGACGAGGTAGCTGCCGAGGTCGCTCAGGCGCGGCGGGACCGGCTCCTCGGCCTGCGGCACCGCCACCAGACGCGGCACCAGCAGCTCCTCGCCGCGCCGGGCCGTGAGGTCCTCCACGGTCTCGGTGGCCAGCAGGCCGGCGATCTGCTCCGCCTCGTCGGCGCCGCCCGCCGGGTCCAGGTCCAGCAGACCGCCCCACAGCTCGGGGTGCTCCAGCGCGGTCACCTTGCCCAGCCCCCACAACGGCCCCGCCGGCACGCACAGTTCGCGCTGCCCGGTGCCGGTCCACTGGGCGCCCCGGGTCACCGCCCAGATCCGGGTCTCCGCCTCCGCCTCGGCCAGCCTCCGCGCCACCGCCAGGAAGACGTGCTCGACGCTCTCGCGGGCCTGCCGCACCGAACCGGAGTCGAAGCCGGACAGCGGCAGATCCAGGCCGCCGAGCAGGACCACGTGCTGGTACGTCCCGTTCACCTCGAGCGCCCGTACGGCCGCCTCGACGGTGGACTCGGTGCGGGTGACGTCGGCGCCGCGCAGCACCAGCCGCTCGGTGACCGCCCGGGCGGCCGTCCCACCGCCGAGCAGCAGCACCCGCTCGCCGCGCAGGCCGCGCGGCGTGAACCGGGCCGCGTCGGCGGGCCGCCACACCTCCTGCCACACCGTGTCCTCGTGCGCCCCGCGGGCCGGTTCGGGCGCCGCGGGCGCGGCCTGCGGCCGCAGCTGCACGTCCCGCATCGCGATCAGCACGCTGCCGTCGGCGCCCAGGATCTCCAGGCCGCCGCGCAGCCCGCCGTCGCCCGAGGACGGGGCCAGCCAGCCGTGTACGTAGCGGCGGGTGCCCGAGGGGACCGCCGTGGGCTGCGGCTCGCCCGGCTCCGGCGCGTGCTCCGACTGGCGCAGCAGGCCCAGCGTCACGTCGAGCAGCGACCCCCGGGGCAGCCGCTCCGCCGCCTGGCTGACCTCCGCGAGGACCTCGCCCGGACCCTGGTACACCTCGCCCACGACGGCCTCGGCCCAGCCCGGCACGGTGATCGTGCCCCGGCCGACGGGCACGCAGCGGGCGCGGATGGCCGCCAGGTCGCCGCCGGTGTGGGCGGGCGGGCGGCGCACCAGCACACCGCGGGCGTGCAGCCGCCAGCTGCCGCTCTCCGCGGACTCCACGCCCTGCCGCGAGAAGCACAGGAACAGCGAGCGTCCCTCGTCGTCCTGCGGCAGCACGTACACGCGGATCTTCGCCGGCCGGTGCTCGGGGTCGAGCAGCAGCGGCTCGCCCACCACGAAACGGTCCACCAGCCTCGGCTGCGCGCCGGGCAGCTTCGCCGCGCCGGCCAGCGCCCAGTTGCAGAACCCGCCCGCCGACACCTGACGGCGGCCGTCCTGGCCGGTCTGCACGAACACCTCGTCGAGCTGGTCGAGCCGGGGGGAGAAGGTGGGCGGCCCGGACAGCATGTGTCCCTCGAAGAGTGCGCCGGGCGCGTCGTCGGCGGTCAGCAGGGCTGGGTCGGCGGCTGGGTCACCGTCGTTGAACCAGTACCGCTCACGCTGCCACGGGTAACTGGGCAGCGAGGTGCGGCGCGGCCGCTCGGCGGCGTGCACGGCCTGCCAGTCGACGGCCACCCCCCGGTGGTGCAGCGCGCCCAGGGCCTGGCCGACGATGTGCCCGTCCTCGCGGTCCCGGCGCAGCGACGGGATCCAGGCGACCCCGTCCTCCGGCAGGCAGCGGGCGCCCAGGCCCAGCAGCACCGGGGCGGGGCCCAGCTCCAGGAAGGTGCGGCAGCCGGTCTCGTACAGCCGGGTCACGCCCTGGTAGAAGCGCACCGGCGCCAGCACGTGCTCCGACCAGTAGGCCGGCCGCAGCTGGTCGGGGCCCCACTCGCGGCCCGTCACGTTCGAGATGACCGGGTACTTGGGCTGGTTGTAGGCCAGGGTCTCGGTGACGGCCCGGAACTCCTCGAGCATCGGCGCCATCAGCGGCGAGTGGAAGGCGTGCGACACCTTCAGCGGGCGGTGCTTGACCCCGCGCGCGGCCAGCAGCTCCACCACCCGGGAGACCTCCTCCGCCGGGCCGGACAGCACCACGTCGGTGGGCCCGTTCACCGCGGCGACCGCCGTGCCCGGCACCGGCCCCGCCTCCGCGATCGCCGCGCGCACCGTCTCCTCGTCGCACACCAGGGTCTCCATCACCCCGCCCGAGGGCAGCGCCTCCATCAGCCGGGCCCGCGCGGTGACCAGCCTCGCCGCGTCCTTGAGCGAGTGCACCCCCGCCACGCAGGCCGCGGTGATCTCGCCCAGGGAGTGCCCGATCAGCGCGCTCGGCCGCACGCCCCACGCCTCCCACATCCGGGCCAGCGCGTACTCGACGGCGAACAGGGCGGGCTGCGTGAAGCCCGTACGGTCGATGCGCCCGTCGTCCGCGGCGCCGGCCAGGACCGGGCCGAGCGGCTCGTCGAGGTGCTCGTCGAGCGCCGCGACGCACTCCGCCAGGGCCTCGGCGAACACCGGTTCCGTCGCCGCGAGGCGGGCGGCCATCCCGGCGTACTGGGAGCCCTGCCCGGTGAACAGCCAGCCCACCCGGCGCGCCTTGGCGCCCGCCGGGCCGTGCGCGATCGCCTGCTCGGACCGCTCCCCGGCGGCGAACGCGGCCAGTCCTGCGGCCAGTTCGTCGCGGTCGCCGGTGACGCTGAGCCCGTGCTTCATGCGGGCGCGCCCGATGTGGGTCGAGTAGCAGATGTCCGACAGGGCGCGCGCGTCGGCCGACCGCACCGGCGCCTGGTACGCCCGCGCCATCTCCCGCAGCGCCTCCGGGCTGTTGGCGCTCAGCGTGAGCAGACCCACCTCGCGCGGCGCGCCCTCGCGGGGCGCGGGCCGGGGCGCCTCGCCGAGCACCGCGTGCGCGTTGGTGCCGCTCGCGCCGAAGCTGGACACGCCGGCCAGCCGGGGGCCCTGCGGCCACGGGGTGTCCTCGGTGGTCACCCGTACGTTCAGCAGGTCCCACGGGATCTGCGGGTTGGGGTCGTTCAGGTGCAGGTGCCTGGGCAGCTTCTCGTGCTGCAGGGCCAGCACCACCTTCAGCATGCCCGCCGCGCCCGCGGCCGGCTCCAGGTGGCCGATGTTCGTCTTCACCGAGCCGACCAGCAGCGGACGGTCGGCCGGACGGCCCACGCTGGTGATCGCGTTCAGCGCCTGCAGCTCGATCGGGTCGCCGAGCTGGGTGCCGGTGCCGTGCGCCTCGACGTACGACAGCTGCTCGGCGGAGATCTCGGCGTTCTTCAGCGCCGAGCTGATCACGTTCTGCTGCGCGGCCGGGTTGGGCACCGTCAGCCCGCTGCTGCGCCCGTCGTGCTCGGTGGCCACCCCGCGCACCACCGCCAGGACGCGGTCGCCGTCCGCCTCGGCGTCCGCGAGCCGCTTCAGCACGAACAGCGCGCCGCCCTCGCCGCGCGCGTACCCGTCCGCCGAGGAGTCGAAGGTCTTGCAGCGGCCGTCGGGCGACAGCGCGCGCAACTTGCTGACCAGCACGAAGCCGTACGGCGACAGCATCAGGTTCACCCCGCCGACCAGCGCCATGTCGCAGGCCCGCGAGCGCAGGCTGAGCACCGCCTGCTCCAGCGCCACCAGCGAGGAGGAGCACGCCGTGTCGATGACCATGCTGGGGCCCTGGAAGCCGAACGTGTACGACACCCGGCCCGCCAGGAAGCTCGGCTCGCCGATCAGTTGGTAGGCGTCGACGTCCGCGAGCGCGCCCTTCTGCTGCCGCATGCGCACGTAGTCGCTGGTGCTGGCGCCCAGGAACACGCCGACCCGGCTGCCCTCCAGCTCGGCCGGCGGCAGGCAGGCGTTCTCCATGGCCTCCCAGGCCAGTTCCAGCACCAGCCGCTGCTGCGGGTCCATGCCCGCCGCCTCCCGCGGTGAGATGCCGAAGACGGTGGGGTCGAAGGTGTCCACCGGCCCTTCGAGGAAGTTGCCGGCCAGCGTGTAGGCGGTGCCCGGGTGATCGGGGTCGGGATGGTAGAAACCGGCGACGGAGTGCCGCTCCTCGGGGAACTGCGCCGTCAGGGAGCGGCCGTCGGTGAGCGACTGCCAGAACTCCTCGGGACTCGCGCCGCCCGGCAGCCGGCAGGACATGCCGATCACCGCGAGCGGCTGCGGCCGTTGCAGCTCCTGAACCCGGGCGCGCAGAGTGCGGATGGTGCCCAGGGAGTCCTTCAGCCGGCCGCGCAGGACGTCCTGGCTGGGCTGCTCGGCGGGGCTCTTCGTCATCGGTTCTCCTCAAACCCGAAGTTCTGCGAGTCGGAGATCTCCGCCTCCAACTGGCGTAGCAGTTCGTCGTCGTCGAGCTCGTCGAGGTCGGTGGCGCCGGCGGCGCCCTCGGCCGCCGACGGCTCGGCCGCGGGGTCGTGCGGGCCGCCGCCGTCCGCGGCGTCGGCCGGATGACCGAGGCGTTCCAGCAGGTGCGCGGTGAGCGCCAGGGCGGTGGGATGCTCGAAGGCGACCGTCGAGGACAGCTCCACATCCAGCTCCCGGGACAGCCTGAGGCGCAGCGTCAGCGACATCACCGAGTCCATGCCGAGGTCGAAGAAGCCCTGGTCGGCGCGGAGTTCGTCCTCCGACAGGCCCAGCACCGCCGCGACCTGCCCGCACACCCAGTCCAGTGTCCGGTCCCGGCGCTGGTCCGGGTCGAGCGCGCCGAGCCCGGCCACGAACCCGGTGCCGTCCTCGCGCCGCCCCGACCCCAGCACCTCGGCGAACAGCCGCCGGTGCGGGGCGTCGGCGAGCGCCGTGCGGAACTGCTCCCAGTCCACGTCGGCGACCGCCCAGTGCACCGAGTCCTCCCCGGCCAGCAGGTCGAGCGCGGCGATCAGGTCCTCCTCCCGCAGCGGGCCGATGCCGCTGGTCTTCAGCAGTAAAGTCGTCCGTTCGTCGAGGAGTTCGCTGCCCGCCAGGGGCATCAGCTCCAGGTGGGTGACCGGCAGGCCGGTCGCCCGGCGGCGCGCCGCCAGCGCCCGCAGCGCCCAGTCCGACGGCGCCGAGGCGCCCGTGACCGCGCCGCCCCAGGTGCCCGGCACCGAGCCCAGCAGGACGAACAGGCCCACCGGGTCCTTCGCGGTCAGCCGGTGCAGCAGCTCGGCGGTCCGGCCCCGGTTCAGCTCGGCGCGCAGCAGCGCCTCCGTCGTCTCCTCCAGCGGCACCGCGGCCCCCGGCGAGCCGGCGCACACCACCGACGCGATCCCGCACTCCGCACGCAACTCATCGACCAGCGCCGCCAGTTCAGAGTGCGAGCCGTGCGTGGCGACGGTGCGGACCTCGGCGCCCGACGCACGCCAGGCGGCGATCCGGTCGGTGGGCGTCTCACCCGCCGCGTCCGCCGGGTCCGTGTCCACCAGGACGATCCGCCGGGCACCGGCGCCCACCAGCCACTCCACCGCGCACGGCGCCAGCGCGCCGCCCCCGCCGGTCACCAGGTGCCAGCGGTCCGCGGACAGCGGCCCGCGCTCGGCGGGCCGCGGCGCGGCGCCGCGCACCAGGGAGCCGACCAGCACCGCGGAGTGCTCGACGCGGACGTGCTCGTCGCCGGGCGCGCCCAGCATCCGGGTCACCAGGACCCGCAGTTCCTCGGCGCTGCCGTGCGTCAGGTCGACGTGGCCGCCCCACGCGTCGGGCCGGGTCATCGCCAGCGTCCGGCCGAGGCCGGCGTGCGCGCCCTGGTCGCCGTCGGGGTAGCCCGCGTGGCCGGTCGGCAGCAGCGCGTGCCGGGTGACCAGCCACAGCCGGGGCGCGGGGCCCTCGGCGTCGGCGAGCGCGGCGGTCAGCGCGACCGTGGCCGGCCAGCCGTCCGGGCGCGAGTCGAGGTCCTCCAGCGGCCACAGGTCGCAGATGCCGGTGGTCGGCGAGTTGGCGTGCACGGCGAGCAGGGTCCGCCAGGCGTCCCGGTCGGCCGGGTCCAGGGCGAGGTCGTGCGGATCGGCGGACGGCGGCGCGGCCTGCGAGCGCACCCGGCGCACCTCGCACCCGGCAGCCCGCAGCTGCTCCGCCACGGCGCCCGCCAGGTGCTCGGTGTCGCCGCACACCAGCCAGCGCGTCGCGGGCGGCGTGGCGGCGTCCTGCTCGGCACCGGCCGGGCGCTGCCCCGCCGGGGTCCACACCATCCGGTACAGCAGGCTCTCCAGCCGGTCGCGCCGCGCGTCCGCGGGCGTCGGCGACGGGGCGGCGGCCGGCCGCAGCCCGGTCAGCTCCAGCACCGCCCGGCCCGCTGCGTCCAGGACCGTCACGTCCGCCTCCGCCGACCCCTCGGCCGTCCTGCGCACCGGCCCGCGGCGCAGTCGTACGGTGCCGTCGACGGCCGCCTTCACCCGCACCGAGCCGATCGCCGCGACCCCGTCCACCGCCGCGTCTGCGGTCAGGTGCAGGGCCAGGCGCAGCAGCTCGGCGGGCAGCCGGTGCCGGGCGGCCGCGTCGGGCACCCGGACGGTGACCTCCGCGCAGCCCCGGCCGCTGCCCGCCGACTCCACACCGAACGCCGGGAACGCCTCGGCGAGCGTGGCCCGCAGCGGCTCGTCGTCCGCCAGCGGCGCCGCGTCGGCGGCCGGCGCGGCGAAGTCCTCCGGCAGGCCCATGGCCGCGGTCAGCGCGGGTTCGGCGGGCGCGTCCTCGGCGAGGCAGTGCAGCACCAGCGTGCCCTGCCGGGTGTCGGCGACCGCCTGCAGCTCCGCCCGGCTCTCGCCGTCCGTGCGCGGCGCGGCGCCGAACCGCACGCCGCTCAGCGCCGGCGCGGCCGGTCCGGTGGCGGCGGCCGTGCCGAGCGCGGCCTCCAGGAGGGCGGCCGCCGACACCGTCGTACGGGATCCCTCGCCCGTCGTCTGCCAGGGGCTGCGGGTGCCGTCGACGCTCACCGGGACCAGCGCGGTCCACGGCGCGTGCGCCGGCCGGACCGGGGCGCCGACCAGGCTGCCCGAACCGCCCGTGCGGTCCGCCGGCAGGTCCGGCAGGCGGTGCTCCTTGCGCTGCCACGGGTACAGGGGCAGGTCCACCACGCGGCGGCCGTCACCCGCGAACGCGGCCCAGTCGACCGGCACGCCGTGCGCGTGCAGCGCGCCGAAGGTGGTGAGCAGCGCGCCCACCTCGTCCTCGTCGCGGACCAGCGAGGGCAGCGCCAGCGGGCGCCCGGCCCCGGCCGCGGCGAGGGACTCCTCGGTGCCGGAGACCAGCACCGGGTGCGGGGAGATCTCGACGAACACCCGCTCCTCGGCGTCCTCCACCGCGCTCACCGCGTCCTGGTAGAGGACGGTGTCGCGCAGGTTGCGGCCCCAGTACTCGGCGGTCAGGTCGAGTCCGGACACCTCGCCGCCGGCCACCGCCGAGTACACCGGGACGCGCGCCTCGGACGGCGTCAGGTGCGCCAGCCCGGACACCAGCCGCTCGCGCAGCGGGTCCATCAGCGGGGAGTGCGGCGCCACCGGCACCTTCACCCGCCGCACGAACACGTTCGCCTCGGTCAGTTCCTCGGTCAGCTCCTCCAGCGCGTCGAGGGCGCCGGCGACGACCGTGGTGCGCGGGCCGTTGACGGTGGCGATGCCCAGCTTGTCCTCGTACAGCACCAGGTAGGGGGCGAGTTCCTCACGGCTCAGCCCGACCACGACCGACCCGCCGGTGCCGACCAGCGTGTCCAGCAGCCGCGAGCGCAGGCACAGCACCTCCGCGGCCTGCGCCAGCGTCAGCGCCCCGGCCGCCCACGCGGCGGCGACCTCGCCCATGCTGTGCCCGACGACCGCCGCCGGCTCCACGCCCCAGCTGCGCCACAGCTCCACCAGGCCGACCTGCACGGCGAAGATCAGCTCCTGCGGGATGCCCTGGTCGAAGGGCCGGCTGTCCGGCTCGCCGCGCAGCGAGGCCAGCGGCGACCAGGCGATCCACTTGCGCATCTCCTCCTCGCAGGCCAGCACCGCGTCCCGGAACACCGGCTCGTTCTCGAGGAGCCGGCGGCCCATGCCGGCCCACTGGGAGCCGAAGCCGGAGAAGACGAACACGCAGGAGCGGACGGTGTCGGCGGTGCCGGTGCGCACCCCGGGATGCTCGCCGCCCTTGGCCAGGGCGCGCAGGGCCGAGCGGACCGCGACCACGTCCCGGCCCACCGCGACGGCCCGGTGCTCCAGGTGGCTGCGGCGCGCGCCCGCGGTGTAAGCGAGGTCGGCGAGGACGTCCGCGTCGGCCGACTCCAGCAGCTCGAGGTACTGCCGGGCGGCGGCGGGCAGCGCGGACTCCTGCGCCGTCGACAGCGGCAGCGCGAAGCGGTCCGCGGGCCGGTCCGCCGCCGGCGCGAGGGCCGCGGAGGTCCCGGTCCCCGGCGCGACGGGCGGCTCGGCGACCACGATGTGCGCGTTGGTGCCGGTGAAGCCGAAGGAGCTGACGCCCGCGACGCGGCGCCGGTCCGGCTCGGGCCAGCTCTCGCCGCCCCCGGCGATCGCCAGCCCCATCTCCTCCCAGCGCACCTGCGAGGTCGGCCGGGTGGTGACACCGACGTGCGGCGGGATCTGGCCGTGGTGCACCGCGAGGACGGCCTTGATCAGGCCCGCCATGCCCGCGGACGCCTCCAGGTGCCCGATGTTGGGCTTGGCCGAACCGACCAGCAGCGGCGCGCCGTCGGCGCCGTCGGGCCGGAGCGACTGGGCGAGCGCCCGCAGCTCGATCGGGTCGCCGAGCGGGGTGCCGGTGCCGTGCGCCTCCGCGTAACCGACCTCGCGACCGCTCAGCCCGGCCTGCGCCAGGGCCTGTTCGATCAGCGCACGCTGCGCCGTGCCGTTGGGCACGGTCAGTCCGCTGCTCGCGCCGTCCTGGTTGACCGCGCTGCCGGGCAGCACGGCGTAGACCCGGTCGCCGTCGGCCAGGGCCTGCGACAGCCGCTTCAGCACGACCGCTCCGGAACCCTCGCCGCGCAGGTAGCCGTCGGCCGCGTCGTCGAAGGTGCGGCACTGCCCGGAGGGCGACAGCGCGCCGCCGGCCGACACCGACACGGGGATGACCGGGCTGAGGATCACGTTGACGCCGCCGGCCACCGCGAGGTCGCTCTCGCCGGAGCGCAGGCTCTGGATCGCCAGGTGCACCGCGGTCAGCGAGGAGGAGCAGGCGGTGTCCACCGCCATGCTGGGACCGGTCAGGCCCAGGAAGTACGACAGCCGTCCGGCCGCCCCGGCGAAGGAGTTGCCGGTGCCGTAGTACAGGTCGACGTCCTGCAGCCGGCCCGCCACCTGCTGGGAGTGGTCGGAGCTGTTCATCCCGACGAAGACGCCGGTCGCCGAGCCGCGCAGCCGGTCCCGGGTGGCGCCCGCGTCCTCCAGCGCCTCGTAGGCGACCTCCAGGAACAGCCGGTGCTGCGGGTCGAGGCTGCGCGCCTCGCGCGGGGAGACCCGGAAGAAGGCCGCGTCGAAGCCGCGGACGTCGTCGAGGTAGCCGCCGCGCAGCGAGGTGATGGTGCCGGGCGTCCAGGCGCCGTCGGACAGGTACGCCTGACCGTCCCAGCGGTCCGGCGGCACGTCCCGGATGACGACGCGGCCGTCGCGCAGCAGCTGCCAGTAGTCGCCGACGGTGGGGCTGCCGGGGAAGCGGCAGCTCATGCCCACGACGGCGATGGGGTCGTCGGCGGGGGCGGGCTGCTCGGCCGGCTGCGGCTCGGTCGGCGTGGCGGCGCCGGTCGCCGCCTCCTCGCCCGGCCCGGCCGGCGCGGCCTCCCGCCGCGCCACCAGCGGCAGCAGGTGGTCGACCAGCTCGTCCAGGCAGGGCCGCTCGAACGGGGTGGACAACGGGATGTCCAGGCCCAGCTCCATGCCGAGCCGGTCCACGAACTCCACGATGGTCAGCGAGTCCAGGCCGAGGTCGGCGAAGCCGCGCCGGGGCGGGATGCGCCGGCCCGGGTCCTGGCCGAGCACCGAGGCCAGCACCTCGGTGGTGCGGCGCATCAGGCCGCGGCGCTGCCGGTCGGTCCCGCCGGCCGGGCCGCTGCCCGGCGCGCTGCCGCCGGGGGCCGTGGCGCCGCCTTCCCGCGGTGCGCTGGTGTCCGCCGCCGCTCCGCTCCGCCTCCTCGCGGAAGCGGCGGCGGACGGATCGACTTCCCGGCCGGCCCCGTCGGGGGTCGGGGCCGCGGCCGGGGAGCCACCGGCGGAGGGGGGGAGCTCCGCCGGAGTCGTGAGGTCGGGGACGGGCACGGCGTCGGCCGATGCCTCGCCCGGGGCGCCGCCGCCGAGGTCGACCCGGCGCGCCGGACCCAGCGGGTTGCCCGACTCGTCGATCAGCTGCACCGCGAGCTGCGCGGGGCGCGCCACCGCGTCCGGCACGGCGCCCGGCGCGTACTGCGTGCCCGGTGTCACCTCCGGCAGCCAGAACGACTCGTGCTGCCAGGGATGCCGGGGCAGGTCCGTCGGCCGGCCGGGCAGCAGGCCGTCCCAGCGGACCTCCGCGCCCGCGCAGTGCAGTTCGGCGAGCGCGGCGAGCAGCGCGGCGGGCCCGTCCGCGTCGCGGCGCAGCGAGCCGACCGCGACGCCCGGTCGGCGCAGCGCGGTGAGGCCGTCGCCGAGCGGGCGGACCAGGGTGGGGTGCGGGCCGATCTCGACGAAGTCGGCGCCCTGGTTGGCGATCAGGTTCTTCACCGCCGGCCAGAAGCGCACCGGGCTGAGGACGTTGGCCGCCCAGTAGTCCGCGTCCAGCACGGCGGGCGGCGCGTCGGGGGAGACCGTGGAGAGGAACGCGTCCGGGCGCGGGCTGGGCGTCAGGTCGCCCAGCTCGGCGCGCAGTTGATCGGCGAACGGCGCCATCGCCGGGCTGTGGAAGGCGTAGTCGCCGGGCACGAAGCGGGCCGGGACGTTCCGCTCGCGCAGCAGCGCCGCGATGGCCGTCAGGTCCTCCTCCGTCCCGGCCAGCACGGTGGCCGACGGCCCGTTGACGGTGGCGACGGTGACCACGCGGCCGGTGCCGGCGGCGGTGACCACCGCCTCGTCCTCGGGCAGCGCCACCGCGAGCATCCGCCCGGTTCCGGCGGCCGCGGCCATGATCCGCCCGCGCCGCACGGCGAGGTCGAGGGCCGCTGGCAGGTCGAGGGCGCCGGTGAAGCAGGCGGCGGAGATCTCGCCGAGACTGTGGCCGATCACGTCCGTCGGCTCCACACCCCGCGCCCGCCACACCTCCGCGAGCGCCAACTGCAGTGCCACCACCGCGGGCTGGGCCAGCTCCGTATCGGCGAGCCGGTCGCCGCCGAGCAGTTCGCGCAGCCCCGGCAGCCCGGCGGCGCGCAGCACCTCGTCGCTGCGCTCCAGCGAGGCGGCGGCCACCGGCTCCCGGTCCCACAGGTCCAGGCCCATGCCGCTCCACTGCGAGCCCTGACCGGAGAAGACGAAGACGGTACGGTGCCGGCGGCGCGGCTCGGCGGTGCCGGTGACCGTGCGCTCGTCCGGCTCGCCCTCGGCGAGTTCCCGCAGCGAGGCGCGCAGCTGCGCGGCGTCGGCGGCGATCACCGTGGCGCGCGCCTCGTGGTGGGTGCGCCGTACGGCCGCGGTGTGCAGGACGTCCGGCAGCGGACGGTCGTCGTCCAGCGCCTCGGCGAGATCGCGGGCCCGCTCCCGCAGCGCCTGCTCGGTGGAGCCGGACAGCAAGAGGACCTGCGGCGCGCCGTTCTGAGGCTCCGTCACCGGCTGCGCCTGGTCCGCCGGGGCGGACAGCAGCAGGTGCGCGTTGGTGCCGCTGAGCCCGAAGGCGCTCACCCCGTACAGCGTCTCCTCGCCCGCGCCGTCGACCTCGACGGCCTCGGGGGAGATGGTCAGCGGGCCGTCGTTCCAGGGGATGGCCGGGTTGGGGGTGCCCAGGTGCAGCTGCGGTGGGACGAGACGGTGCCGGGCGGTCAGTACGGTCTTGATGAGCGCGGCGACACCGGCCGCCGCGTCCGTGTGCCCGAAGTTGGCCTTGTGCGAGCCGATGTGCAGCGGGCGCTCGCGGCCCGGTCCGAACACCTGCTGCAGCGCGTACGCCTCGATCGGGTCGCCGAGCGGGGTGCCGGTGCCGTGGGCCTCGACGAAGGCGACCTGCTCCGGCCGGGCGTCGGCGCGGGTGAGCGCGTCCCGCAGCAGGGACTCCTGCGCGGAGGCGTTGGGCACGGTGAGACCGGCGCTGCGGCCGTCGTGGTTGAAGGCGCTGCCGCGGATCACGGCGAGCACCCGGTCGCCGTCGGCGAGGGCGTCGTCGAGCCGCTTCAGTACGACGACACCGCAGCCCTCGCCCCGGACGATGCCGTCCGCCGCGGCCGAGAACGGCTTGCAGCGGCCGGTGGGGGACAGGGCCTGCACCTTGCTCATGAAGATGGACAGCTCGGGGGTGGCCAGCACGTTGACGCCGCCGGCCAGCGCGGTGTCGGCCTCGCCGCAGGCCAGGGAGCGGCAGGCGAGGTGCACCGCGACCAGGGACGAGGAGCAGGCGGTGTTCACGGCGAGCGCCGGCCCGTGCAGCCCCAGGGTGTAGGCGACCCGGCCGGGCGCGAAGCTGAACTCCTTGCCGCTGGCGTAGTAGGGGTCGATGGCCTTCACACCGCGCGTCTTGGAGTGCAGCAGCGTGTAGTCCATGCCTAGCATGCCGAAGAACACGCCGGTCCTCGATCCGGACAGGCGCGGTTTGGTCAGGCCCGCGTGCTCCAGGGCCTCCCAGGAGACCTCCAGCAGCAGCCGCTGCTGCGGGTCCATCTCGCGGGCCTCGCGGAAGGAGATGCCGAAGAAGTCCGCGTCGAAGCGGTCGAGCCCGGGCAGGACGCCGGCCCAGCGGCAGTAGCCGGTGCCGGGAGCCGCGCCGTCCTCGCTGATGTACTCGGGGCCCCAGCGCTCGGGGGGTATCTCCCCGATGACGTCGACGCCGTCGCGCAGGACGCGCCAGAAGGACTCGGGGTCGACCACCCCGCCCGGGTAACGGCACCCGATGCCGACGAGAGCGATGGCCGGGTCGGAGCTGGTTCCGTTGCGGGCGGGCATGGATCCCCCTTGTCAGGAGCGACGATCGGGTGGGTGGTGCCTGGATGGAGCGGGTGGCGCCTTCGACGGTGCGGGTGGCGCCTTCGACGGTGCGGGCGGTGCCTTCGACGGTGCGGGCGGTGCCGCGAGGGAGGTGCGCGAGCAGCCGGGCCGTGGGGCGTGCCTGGGCCCCACGGCCCGGACTCGGCGGCCTAGGCGCTGTCGCCTAGAACTTGGCCGCGGCGGAGGGGGCCTTGAGCGTGCCCAGGTACTTGTGCCACAGGTGGGTGGGGTCCTTCTCCACCGCTTCGACGATCTCCCGCATCGCCGCGAGGGCCTTGGGCTCGCCGTCGTACACGTCGCCCTGGAGCATCTTCAGGACGTCCAGGCGGTAGCGCGGGTCCTGGACGAACGCCGTGAAGAGGATGTTCAGGCGGTAGTAGATCGAGATGAACTCGTACCAGTTGCTCACCGCGCTGCGCAGCGTCTTCACGTAGGTGTCGAAGCGCTCCTTGCGGAAGTCGCCGGCCTCATGGGCGGCGATGATGTCCGCCGCGGCCAGGCGGGCGCTGTTGAGCGCCACGCTCACGCCGCTGGAGAAGATCGGGTCGACGAACCGGGCCGCGTCGCCGATCATCACGAGCGAGTCGTCCGCGATCTTCGTCAGGGCGTAGCTGTAGTCGCCCTCGGACTTGAACGGCTTGACCTGGCGGGCGTTCCGCAGGGCCTCCTTGAGCGCCGGGCGGCTGCCGACGGTGTCCCAGAAGAAGGTCTCCAGGTCGTTCTTGGCGGCCTTGAAGCGGGCCTTCTGCGTCACCACGCCTATGGACGTGATGGTGTCGGTGATCGGGATCTGCCAGACCCAGGTGTCCTCGAGCGGCAGGAAGTGGATGAAGATGTAGTCGGCCTGGTCCTTGTTGACCGCGAGGGCCTTGCGGTCGAAGTCGTCGAACCAGGTGTGCACCGCGTACTGGTTGAAGACCGGGTCCGGCTCCTTGCACTTGAGCTGGGCGCCCATCATGGTGCGGCGGCCGCTGGCGTCGATCACCATGCGGACGGGCACGCCGATCGGCTGGTTGCCCACTTTGGCCTCGAGGACCGGCCGGTCGCGGTCGGAGAAGTCGACGCGGTTGACGCGGACGCCGTGGTACACCTTCGCGCCCAGGCTCTCGGCGTTCTGCAGCAGGATCTGGTCGAACTTGCCGCGGTCCACGTGGAAGGTGTGGTCCCGGTCGACGCCGTTCTGGTCCCGCTCGCTGAAGAGCACCTCGGCGGAGCGGAAGTCGTGGTCCAGTCCGGTGAAGCCGTTGTGCGGGATGTCCCGGTCCTCCGCGGACGTCCAGGCGGCGCCGTACTTCTTGGGGAAGCCCGCGGCCTCCACCTTCTCCATCGCTCCGGTCTCGATGAGTACCGGGGTGGTGGCCGGGACCAGGGACTCGCCGACGTGCTCGCGCGGAAAGGTCTCCGATTCGAAGACCACCACGGACAGGCCCGCCTTGGCGAGGTACGCGGCCGCCGTGGCACCGGCCGGACCGCCGCCGATGATGCCGATGTCGTAGTCGTAGCCGTTGTTCTCGGATGCCTCGGACAACGTGATCTCCTGTCGTGGTGTGGTGTCGGGCGCGTTCCGCGGCGGCCGCTCAGGTCGCGTGCCGGCCGTGCGCACGCGGTGTCAGCGGAGGGTCAGCACCAGGTCGGTGATGCTGTCCAGGTTCTGGAAGTTGCCGCCGGTCAGCTCGGTCGGCGGGATGGTGGTTCCCAGCTCGTCACGGATGAACGTGAGCAGTTGGGCGGTGTTCACCGAGGTGAGGATCCCCCACTCCAGCAGGGGGGTGTCCGCGGCCAGGCCCTGCGAGTCGGGGTCGGAGAGCAGCCGTTCCTGGACGAACTCGGTCAGCTGGGAGAGCAGTTCTTCGCGGTCACTGGCCACGCCGTGCCTCCTTGAGACGCGTTGAGAAGTGGTGCCGGCGAGAAGCTCAACACTCGTAGATTTCAACGATTGATGATGTCATTTCCCGATGAACTCTACTAGTGTTGAGTTCTGCGTCAAGTGGCCGACCGTGACTGGCCGGACGAGGGTTGGAGGCCCGATGAACCGAGCACGCAACGGTCCGCCGCCAGGTGAGACGCACGTCTGGGTGGTCCCCGAACCCGGCCCCGGGCCCCGGCGGGAGGCGCTGCTGCAGCGCTGCGCCGGGCTGCTGGCGCCCGAGGAACGGCGCCGCTTCGGCCGGATCGTCCCCTCCGCCCGCACGCTGTACGCCTGCTCGCACGCCGCGCTGCGGGCGGTCACGGCGCTGTACTCGGGCCGCAGCCCCGACCGCGTCGCCTTCGTCCGGGGGAAGCTCGGCAAGCCGTACGTCAGCGGTGACCCCGGGCTGCGGGTCAGCCTGTCCCACACCGACGGCCTGGCGCTCGTCGCGGTGAGCCGGGACGGCCCCGTCGGCGTCGACGTGGAACGCGTCACGCCGCTGCACGACCCGGCCGGCCTGCGCCGCCAGATCCTCTCCCCGTGGGAGGACCCGCGCTGTCCCGGCAGCGCCGAAGACCCGTCGCACGGAGCCCTGTTCACGCACTGGACGTGCAAGGAGGCGGTCCTGAAGGCGCTGGGCACCGGCCTGGCCGGCGACCTCACGGCGGTGTGGGTCGCGCCGGGCGAGCGCCGCGGCGGCCCGGTGCGCGTCCACCGCGCCCCCGGTGACCCCGCGCGCGCCTGGCGCCTGTGGCTGATCGACGCGGGCCCCGGATTCCGCGCGGCGGTCGCCGTGGCGGGCGGCGGCGACGTGGTACGGGTCCTCGGCCGCCTCCCCGGCCACGACGACGGGCTCCTCGCGGCGGCCGCCCCCCTGGACGCAGGCCCGCTCGCCCCGGAGCCGGCGGACATCCGGACCCTGGTCGCGGCAGGGGCGGGCGTGCGTCTCCTCGCCCCCTACACCGCCGTTCACCCAGCTCCGTCCACGGCCGGTCACCTCGGCCCGTCCACGGCCGGTCACTTCGGCCCGTCCACGGCCGGTCACCTCGGCCCGTCCAGCGCCGTTCACCTCGCCCCACCCACCGCGGCCTCCCGTACGCCCGCTGCCTCCGGCCTGTGCGCGTCCGCCGCCCCGGCCGCCGCGCCCCGGAGCACCCCTCGCTCCCCACACCCCGCGGCCGCGCACCCCGCGGCCCCGCACCCCCCGCCCACTTCCGCGCCGGTGCCCTCCGTGGTCGGCGTGGCTCAGCAGAAGGAGATCCCGTCATGCAGGTGAGCCCTCCCGGCGCGACCGCCGCCGTGCCACCCGCCGCTCCCGCTGCTCCCGCAGCTCCCGTCGCTCCCGCAGCTCCAGCCGCGCCCGCCGACGCGCCGGCGCTGCTGTGTGTGCCGTACGCCGGCGGGGCCGCGCAGGCCTTCACCGGACTGCGGGCCGCCCTGTCCGCGGCCGCGCGCACCGAGCTGCTCGAACTGCCCGGTCACGGACGCCGGATGGCCGAGCCCGTGCGCGACGACTTCGGAGAGGTCCTGAACGACCTGGTGCGCTCCTCCGCGCCGCACACCACCGGCCACTACGTCCTGCTCGGATACAGCATGGGCGCCGCCTTCGCCTACGAACTGGCGCGTCACTGGAGCGCGTTGGGCCGACCGCCGAGCGGTGTCGTGCTCGTCGGCCGCAACGGGCCCACCGCCCGGCAGACCTTCCCCGACATCCACCGGCTCGCCGCCCCGGCCTTCCTGGACGCGGTCCGCCGGCTCGGCGGCACCCCGCCGCAGCTCTTCGAACGCCCGGAGCTGATCGAGCTGTTCGCGCCGGTGCTGCGCGCCGACTTCACTCTGTCGGAGACGTACGAGGCGCTGCCCGGACCGCCGCTCGGCTGCCCGCTGTGGGTGTGCGCCGGCACCGACGACCCGATGGTGGACGACGCGGGCCTGCGCGACTGGGAGAACCGGGTGCGGATGAGCCGTGCCGGGTTGCCGCCGACGATCCCGTAGTCGGGTACGTCCGTGGTGACCACGGCGCCGGAGCCGATGATCGCTCCG